>CAMLQG010000021.1 GCA_946482075.1 uncultured Erythrobacteraceae bacterium | reverse complement strand
TCTCGGGTGGTATCCGCTTGCGATTGACGTAGGTCCACGCATAGGTCTGCACACCGATCTGGACGACATTCCTTATGCGGTCGCCGTCCTCCCGCTCCTCGCCGAATATGTCGTAAACCGCCTGACCGTGCGACCAGGTCTCCATGAGCCGCGAGGTTATGCAGGAGCGTGCGCTGAGATCGGGCCCGCCCCATTTCAGCCGCTGCCTCGGATCTACCTGATTATATAATGCAGCGGTCTCCTCGCCGTTCCGATACCATCGGTCGACCAACTCCCAACCCTGGCACCTCACGATATTGCGCTCGAACTGACGCAATGTACCGGTCTGCATGTGCCCCGGCACCGGAATGAAAAATTTCAGGAACTCCGCGCTGTCTTCCAGAGTGAGACGCGCCGCCATGTCCCATACCAGGAGATGCCGGACGATATCCTCCACGGTCCAGTTCTTGAACTGGGTAACAGCCGCGAGATCTTCCGCCTTTCGCGCGATGATCAGCCGATGAAGCTCGGTGCACTCGTCCAGAAAGTCGCCTGCCTGCTCCACGCTTGCAATCCTCAGGCCGGCAACGACGCGAAATGCTTGCGAAGTTCCGTCTTCAGCACCTTTCCGTAATCGCTCTTCGGCAGTTCCGGCAAAATGATGTAGTCCTTCGGCCGCTTGAACCTCGCGATATTATCCAGACATTTGCCGTCCAGCTCGGCGATATCGATTGCCTGTCCCGGTCGCGCCACGACGAAAGCCACCACTTCCTCGCCCCAATCGGCATGCGGCCGGCCGACCACGGATACTTCGAGCACGGCCGGATGGGTCAGGAGAACCTCCTCCACCTCGCGCGGATAGATGTTGCTGCCGCCCGAGATGATGAGGTCTTTGGATCGATCCTTCAAGCTCAGGAAACCATCGTCGCTCACGCAGCCCATATCGCCCGTATGGAGCCAGCCATCGCGCAGCGTCCTCTCCGTCGCTTCCGGATTGTTCCAGTAACCGGACATGCAGACATCGCTGCGCGTGATCACTTCCCCGACCTCGCCATCGGGAACATCATCGCCAGCTTCATCGACAATACGGAACTCGACACCCGTCCGCGCAATGCCCACCGAGGAGAGATGTTCCTCATAGCGGGGATGATCGACATCGCCATGCGCCCGCTTCGAGAGGAAAGTCAGTGTATTGGGCGTCTCGCCCTGCGCGTACATTCCCACCAGTTTGGGGCCGAGGATGGAAAGCGCGCGTTTCAGATCCTCAAGGTACATCGGCGAACCGCCATAGAAGATCGTCTTGATCGCATCCAGCCGCGCCCCTTCCAGGGCAGGATCGTTCACCAGCCGGTTCAACATCGTCGGTACGCAGAAGAAGGTCAGATTGTCGTAATGATGGGTCAGTTCCGCGATCTCCGCGGGGTCGAAACCGCGACTTGCCGGCACCACGTGGTGGGAGCCCTTGGCGATGTGCGGCAGCGCGTACAGGCCGCCGCCATGCGATAGCGGAGCGGAATGAAGCATGCAGTCGACTTCCGCGACGGAATCAATATCCGCGAAATATCGCAGCGTCATCGCCGTCAGCGACTTGTGCGTCAGAGTCGCGCCTTTCGGCCTTCCCGTCGTCCCGCTCGTGTAGAAAAGCCATGCGGGGTCCTGCTCGGCGACATCCGCCAATGCAGCGGGTCGCGCGCGGAACAGCTTTTCATAGCCATCACTTCCCGCAACGACAAATTGTTCCAGCTCCGGCAGCTCATCCCCCAGCGCGGAAAGCTTCGATGCGAGATCATCGGTGATGAAACACCAGCGCGATCCCGAATTTTCGAGAGCATACGCCACTTCCTTGGGATGAAGCTTGGCATTCATCGGCACGGCGCACAGGCCCGCATGCCAGATGCCGAACAGGATCTCGATATATTCCGGCGTGTTCGCCATCGCCAGCGCCACGCGATCGCCATGGTGCAGGCCTGCGGCGTGGAACGCCCCAGCCAGACGCGCAACGCGATCGCCCAGCTGCGCATAGGTCGCGACGAGATCCTCTCCGAAGGAGACGGCGGGACGCTCGGGGAACGAGCGCGCGACCGTCTTCAGGAACAGAGCGACATTCACGTATGCGGCCTTTCCAGGATGGTGATGCAGGCCGCCGCTTCCTCGTAACCGTGGAAGCCGCCCCCGTTCTCCGCGATGGCGAAGCGTGCATTCTCGACCTGCGACGCGCCGGCCTCACCGCGCAATTGGCGGGTCAGTTCGTAGAGCTGGCCGAGGCCCGTCGCCGCGATCCGATGCCCCTTGGATTCCAGCCCCCCCGACACGTTGACGGGTATCCGCCCCCCCAGTCTGGTGTCCCCCCGCTCGCTCGCCGGCCCGCCTTCGCCGAAGGGCACGAAACCGAGATTCTCTATCTGGGCAATCTCGGCGAAAGCGGAAGCGTCATGGACCTCGGCCACCGACATGTCGTCAGGCCCGACACCCGCCAACTCGTAGGCGCGGCTGGCTGCGAGATGGCATACGCTCTTTTCAGGCTCGTCCGCCGACCGGTCGCTGCCCGAAGCCAGGACCGACGCCGCGATTCTCACGGCACGGGGGCCGATCTCCGGACCGAGCACGTCGCCTGCGACAAGTATGGCGGCGGCGGCGCCGTCCGTCACCGGCGAACACATCGGCAATGTCAAAGGCCAGGAAATCACGGGAGCGGCCAGCACTTCCTCGATCGACATGTCGTTGCGATATTGTGCCAGCGGATTGAAGGTCGAATGGAAGTGGTTCTTCGCGGAAACCGCCGCGATCTGCCGTTCGGTCGTGCCGAAGCTGTGCATGTGGTGGCGCGCCAGCGCCGCATAGATATCCATGAATATGCTGCGATTGGGCGGCCCTTCCCGGCCGGCCGGAATCTCGACCTCCTCACCGAGTTCGAGAAGCCGGGCCAAGGCTTGGTCGGCGGCGTGGACATCCCAGGCCCCGTCGAACAGGCTCAGGCTCTTCTTCTTGTCGGGGTGGTTCATTTTGTCCACCCCGACCACCAGCGCCACGTCGCACATGCCCGCGCGGATATAGGCGCAGGCCGTATGGAGCCCGCTCGTCGAACTGGCGCAGGCATTTTCCACATTGAGCACGGGAATGCCCTGGAAGCCCAGCGGACGGAGCGCCACCTGCCCGCCGATCATATGCTGCCCCTCCAATACGGATTGAGACGTATTGGCGAAGAAGGCGGCTTCGATCCCGGAACTGTTGATCCCGCAATCCGCGATTGCCGAGGTGACGGCTCTCTGCACCAGATCCTTGACGGACAGATCGAAATGACGTCCGAACGGCGTCATTCCCATTCCGGCGATAAACACATCTCTCATATTTCTCATATCCATCTCGGGGTCATGCGGGGCGCAGGTCGTCGGCATGATCGCGGCCGGAGTTCAGTGCGCTCTCGGTAGCCAGACGCGACCGTCCGTTTGCTCCGGACTGCTTGACTGCCGCGCAATCCCGGGCGGCTCTGCGCCCCGAAAAGACCCCGTCGGCGAGCGACATCCCGCTGAGATAGCGGTTGGCGCATAAGCCGATCGCGGCTCTGCCGATGGCGTAGAGGCCGGGTATGGGTTTGCCGGCTTCGTTTATCACGACCCCGCTGCCCTCGTCGATCGCCAGGCCGCCCAGCGTCAGGAAAGGGGCAAGCACGAACTTGTTCCACACGGCCATGTTGATCGCATGATAGGGCCCGTTCCCGAGTGCCCGGTAATACTTGTCGGACTTCCCGAGGGGATCACCTTTGCCGGCGGCGATGTTCTCCGCTTCCAAGCGCGCTTCCGTCTTCAGACCTTCGGCGCTGATGTCGCACTTCTTCGCCAGTTCCTCCAGCGTCGCGGCCTTCCTGGTGCCTCCGAACAGAATATTGATCAGGGCCGGGAGATACCATTGCATGAACTGCCCGTCGCCCTTGGGCCACAATTGCGCGCGAAGCTTGCGCCAGGTGTCCTGATCGAGGATCAACCAGGCGATCCCATCCTCCTGCAGGGCGATGGCCCCGCCCAGCTCGGCATTATACGCATCTTCATTGTAGAAACGGCGCCCTTGGCGATTGACGACGCTGCCTTCGGTCAGGGCCGTCGGCGGCGAGATGATCCGGCCGTAGAAATTGTTCTCCATCTTCCGGACCGCGCCGCCGGCCGACTGGCCCAGCAATATGCCGCTGCCATCGCAGCCCATCGAACCCATTCGCAGCATCGCCGGCGCGAAGCGGGCGAAATGCGGCATATGCTCCTCAAGCATCTCGTTGTTGAAACAGAAGCCGCCGGTGGCCAGGATCACGCCATGCCGCGCGCGTATCCGGATGCGCTGTCCGCTTATTTCCTCCATCTCCCGTGCTTTCGCCATCGCCTTGGCGGAGGTCGCGAAATTGAAAGGCATGGGCCCGGCCTTGCGGAACAGTCTGTCATGAGCCTTGTGCTGGTCTTCGGAAAGAACCAGCGCCTCCACCCCGATGGTCCGGCCTTGCTGGTCCAGGATGAGCCGGACCACCCTGGTATGCGTTCTTACCGGAATGGCCCTGCTTTCAACCGCCGTCTTCATCGCCGCAAAATAGACATGGCCGGTATAGCCTTTGCCGACCACCCGATGACCGCGCACTGCAGGATCGGCCTTGTTGGCATAGGCGGGCAGCGCTTCGTTGCCCGAATAGTAGAGGAACTTCCCGTCAGGCGGATAAACGGTCTTTCCCGAATGGATTCCGCCGCCGAATTCGACGCCGAGATCCTTCAGCCATTCGATATTGTCCGCACTGTCATCGCAGAACTTCCGGAGGGTATCGTCAGAAACGGCATCCCCCACTTCGAGCCGCAGATATTTGTACATCTCCTCTGCACTGTCCGTGACTCCCGCAGCATGCTGGACGGAAGTTCCGCCGGCGTAATGAATCCCGCCGCTGAGCGCTGTCGCCCCGCCCCCGCCAAATCGATCAAGTATCTGGACCTCGCAGCCAAGATCCGAGGCCTCGATCGCGGCAGAAGCGCCTGCCCCGCCGAAGCCCACGACGAGCACATCGACTTCGTCGTCCCAGTGGATTTGGGATGCGTCGGCGATCGTCGTCGGCCCCTCAACCACCGGAGAGGAACCGTGCAGATTATCGTTCATGACGCGTGCCCTGCGCGGCGGTGCAAGACCGTGATCAAAGCTTGCATATCTGGTTCCTTTCCTCTCCTCCGGCCGCCGGGATCGCCGCTTGGGCCAGCGATCGGAACAGCCCTCGCCTAGCTCGTTCCCGCACCTCAGCCCTCGCCGCGCAGCAAACTTGCTGCATGGCCCGCGCCGAGGAAACCGAAGACCATCGCAGGACCGAGCGTGCTCCCCGCGCCGGGATAGACATCCCGGAAAACGGAGCCGGCCGTGTTCCCGGTGGCATACAGCCCCTCGATGGGCTCCCCATTCGTGCCGATGACGCGCGCGTGTTCATCCACGCGCAAGCCGCCCTTCGTCCCGATATCGCCGAGTTCGACCTTCACGGCATAGAAGGGAGCCCTGGCGATCGGTCCCAAGTTCGAGTTGGGTTGCGCTCGCGCATCGCCGAAGAACTTGTCGTAGGGGGCATCGCCGCGATTGAAATCGAGGTCCTTGCCCGATTTCGCGAATGTGTTGAAGCGCTCGACCGTCGCTTCGAGCGACTTCGGATCGATCTCGATTTTTGCTGCGAGTTCCGCGACCGTGTCGGCGCGGAAAAGGATCGTATCCCAGAGTTCGTGCGGCAGATGCTTGTCGCCCCTGACCCATCCCGGCAGGATATCGCTGATCGGGAAAGTGTGCCTGTATTTGGCATCGAAGATCAGCCAGCTCGGCAGGTTGGCTCCGGTCTCGCGATGATCCTCGATCATCGCCTGGCCGAAACGATCGTAGGACAGCGCTTCGTTGCAGAAACGATTTCCAAGGCGATTGACCGCTATGATGCCCGGACGGCTGCGATCGAAGAACACCTGGCCGGAAAAGGCGGTGTTGTTCTTGCCGGGCAGCCGGATGGTCGGCACCCACCACGCGCTCTCCATATTATCGAGATCCGCCCCGATCTTCTGACCTGCGAGGATGGCATCGCCTTCGTTCCCTCCCTGCGGCGTGAGCGTGCTGATCGCTTCGGTCCTGACCGAATGATACGCATCGCGCATCGCCTGATTGTGCTCGAAACCGCCTGCCGCCAGGATCACGGCACGCGCGGGAATGACATGCTCGTTCCCGTTGCGGAGCACTCGAACGCCCGTCACCCGGCGATCGTCCTTCTCGATCCCGACAAGTCGCGTGTTGAGCATCAGGGGGATGCCCCGCTCCAGCATCGCCTTGCGCAGCGCTCCGACGAAGGCTTGCCCCATCGACAGCCGGCTATCGCGAGAGGTCTTCAAGCGCCAGGCGATGTCCGCCCAATAGCCCGCCACGAGCTTGAAGCCCGCCCATAACCAGCCCTTTTGCCGGCTGGGCACCGTATATGCCGCGTCGAGGTTGAGCGCATAACGGCCGAACGCCATGAACGCGGGATATGTCTGCCGCATCCGGAAGAATTCGTCGCCAAGAAGCTTCCCGTCGAAATCGCCCGACAGCATCTGCCGGCCGTCCACGGCGTCCGGCAATTCGGAAAAATAGTCGGGATAGCCCTCGGCCCTGAACAGGTTGACGCCGACCGAACGGGCATAGTCGACCATGGCGGCGGCGTTTTCGACATAGGCTCTCAATTTTCTTTCGTCCGCCCTGTTGCCCATGAGAGAGCGCAGATAGGACATCGCCTTCTCGTGAGAGTCTTCGTCTCCCATTTCGGGATTGACCGGTATCCAGATCCCACCACCCGAAAGCGCGGAGGTTCCGCCATAGACGTGGCTCTTCTCGATCATCGCCGTCCGGAGCCCGAGGTCATGCGCACGGATGGCGGACATCATCCCGCCCAGCCCGGAGCCCACCACGAGCATGTCGACCGAACCAACCCCATCAAGCCCCATATCCCAATTCCAACCAGTCTCATCGAACAGCGAAAGCCCGCACGTTCTTCTTCTTTGGGCGATTGAAGTGCAGATACTGATCGGGACATTACCGCCCTCGATCAGGCTTCTTCAAAGCCCTACAGAACATCGCCCGCTACACCTAGCAAGGACCGGGCCAATCGCATGGGATCCCACAGCAGCGGGCAGCGGGCTGTCGCAAGGGGCGCATTCCGCAGCCCTAACGGACACAGGTGTATTCGAGAAATACACTATCGGCCGCCTCGGCGCCCACCGTAACGCGAATACCCGGACCGCGGAGACAGAGGCGCTATGGCATGCATCTTGCTTCATAGGCCTTGACCGGATGGCTCGCAATCGAGAGTAGTTTGGGAGCCATTGTTCGAGATGGATGCGGGGCCTGAACGGCCGCAGTCAAAAGGGACGAGGAATAGATTCATGGACAAAGTCGCGGTACGCCCAGGGCGGGATTGGACGCGCCGGCCGGAGCAAGACAAGCAAGTCGGCCCGAAATATCAGGACTACCTCGCGGCGGACCAGCGCCAGGTGCCCGAAGACATTCGACTGCCTTCTCCAGATCCCGGCCTCGCTTCCTACACCTTCACGCGGGACCGCTATGTCTCGCAGGATTTCCATGACCGCGAGGTCAAGGGGCTCTGGTCGCATGTCTGGCAGATGGCCTGCCGCGAGGAAGAGATCCCCGAAGCAGGCGACATCTCGGTGTACGAGATCGCGTCCGCTTCCTACATGATCGTTCGGGGAGACGACCTCCAGATCCGGGCCTTCCGCAATACCTGCATGCATCGTGGCATGAAGCTCTGCACGCAGGATACAAGTGTCGGCAAGATCCGCTGCCCGTTTCACGGCTTCACCTGGAACCTTGCGGGCGAGATAACCGATATCCCGATGCGCTGGGATTTCCCCGGCCTGACCGACGAAGCCGTTCACCTGGCTGAAGTTCGGGTCGGCCTGTGGGGCGGCTTCGTTTTCATCAATCCCGATCCGGAAGCGCCGTCGCTCGAGAGCTTCCTGGGCGTATTACCCCGGCATCTGAGCGGCTATCTGGACCATTCGGAAAAGTTCATCGCCGCGCATCTCAGAAAGATCCTCCCTTGCAACTGGAAGCTCGGCATCGAAGCGTTCGTGGAAAGTTTTCACACGCTCCAGGTCCATCCCCAGTTCACCGGGTTCCTCGCGGACGAGAATGGCCAGTATGACATCCTCGGACGCCATGCGAGCCGGTTCTGCCTCACCATTGGGAAACAAGCGACCGCGATCGTGGAACCGCTGTCGGAGCAGGCGATCGTGAACGAGTTTTTCGAAGCGAATGGGCTTGGCGCGCCTCCTACCGTGCCGGAGGGCGTCGCTGCCCGGGCTTTCCTGGCGGACCACATGCGCGCAGTGTACCAGGCGCAGTCCGGCCGGGACTATTCGTCCTGTCCGGAAGCCGAACTGATCGATTCCACGCAATATTCGATATTCCCCAACATGGTCCTGTGGCGGACCCTGGTCTTTCCGGCCATTTACCGCTTCCGTCCAAACGGAAACGATCCGCACTCCAGCATCTTCGACCTCTACATTATCGGGGACGTCCCGGCATCGGGCGTCAGGCCCCCGCCGGCCGAGGTGATCGAGATGGGGGACATGACCTTCGGCGAAGCGCTGAGGGATTTTTCCGAACTGCTCGGCGAAACCTACGACCAGGATTACCAGAACATGAGCGTCCAGCAGCAGGGGATGATCGGTTCACCCGATGTTCCGATGCAGTTCGCCAGTTCGCAGGAGATACGCATCAAGCACCTGGAGAAGGTGGTCGATGAATATCTGGACCAATACGCTCCTCAGTGAAAATTATTATAGTTCAGATGTGAGAACATAAATATGATCCGCGGCATTCATCACATTGCGATACACACTGCAAACTTCGACAGGATATGCACCTTTTACAAGGAAGCATTCGGCTTCGTCCCCGTGATCGATGAGCTTGCGTGGAGCGAGGACGAGTTCTTCGACAGCGTCATCGGGCTGGAAGGGACGGCCGGCCGGCTCATCATGCTCAAGGCCGACAACATGTATCTCGAAGTCTGGGAGTATTCATCGCCGCCGGGAAAGCGGCTGGACCCGCTGGACCCCAACGATCTTGGATACACCCACTTCGCGGTGGATACCGACGACATCGAAGCGGACTACAAGCGCCTGATCGCCGCAGGCATGACCTTTCATCGTACGATACCCGATGAGACCGATGGCATCCGCGCCGTTTACGGGCGGGACCCCGACGGGCGGCTCATCGAACTGCAATATACCACGCCCGAACACGAGTTCTCCTTCGATCGCCTCGAAATGCTGAAGGCGAGAACTCGGGGCCGTTGAATCCGGCCGCGCGACCGGATCAGGCGTCGTTATAGCCCGTCAGGTGCTTCGCGGCCTGATAAGCGAAGACCATGCCCGGACCGATCGTGCCGCCCGGCCCCGGATAGGTCGGCATGATCGCCGCCGTGCAGTTCGCGGCGGCGTAAAGCCCTTTGATGGCGCTCCCATCCTCGCGCAGGACGCGGCCATGGGGATCGATCACCAATCCACCCTGCGTCCCGATATCGCCGGCATCGATCCGGATGGAATAGAACGGCGCCTTCGCTATGGGCGCGAGGCAAGGGTTCGGCTTGACCATCGGATCGGCGTAGTATCGGTCATAGGCCGCATCGCCGCGATGGAATTCCGGGTCCTTGCCCAGCTTCGCATATCCGTTGAACCGCTGGACTGTCTGCAGGAGGTTTTCCGCATCGACACCGATCTTTTCCGCCAGTTCCCCGATAGTGGACGCTTTCGCAAGCCACCCCTCCCGATACCAGCGCCGCGGAAAGGTCCAGTCCGGCCGGAGGCCTGATTTCATCAGAGGCGGCACGAGATATTTCCGGCGGAATTCCGCATCGAAGATCTGATAGGCGGGACTGCACGGAACCTCGTCCGTGTGAACCGCGTAGAGATTGTCCTGCAACGCCATGTAGTTCTCGGATTCGTTGACGAAGCGCTTGCCTGCCTTGTTCACCAGGATCGTGCCCGGCCAGGACTTGTCCTGGATGCTCAGCCGTGGGACTTTTTCGCCGGGCACCGACATGGTCGTGCACCACCAGCCCTTGTCGAGCAGCGCTGTTGCCGCGCCGAGGCGCAAGCCTTCGTTGATCGCATCGCCGGTATTGCCGTAAGCCGCGCTGGCGCTCCACCACCGGTTGGTCGGCTTGGGCAGGTATTTCTCGCGCATCTCCTGATTGTGCTCGAACCCGCCCGTCGCCATCACGACGCCCTTGCGTGCGCGAACGCGCAGTGGCCCGCCGTCTTTCTCCACCCAGGCCCCTATGACCTCGCCGTCTTGATCGATGAGGCCCGTCATGGGTGAGTTCAACCAGAGTGGAACTCGCCGATCCCTGAGACCGAGGAACAGCCGAGCGATGCCGGCCCGGCCGACCGTCAGACGTCGCGCCATCTTGCTCCTGAACCGCCAGGGAATGTCCAGGAAGTAGCCGAGGAACAGCTTGGCGAGCTTCAGCCGCCAGCCTTTCACTCCCACCGGGATATCATGCGCTTCCTTCATATCGACCGAGATGATCCCGCCGATATTCCAGAAGGCGTGCCCGTCCTTGAGATGGGCGTAGTCCGTGCCCAGTTCGTCAGCATCGATCGGTTCGGGCTCCATGCCGCGATATCCCGGCCGTGATCCTTCCACGTCCGTGTAGTAATCCGGATAGCTCACGACCGGACGGAACCGGACTTCGGTCCGGTCATGCAGAAACCGGATCATCCTGGGAGCATTGGCGACGAATGCTTCGACCATATCCTGGCGAAAATATTCGGGCGGCGTGGAGCCCTTGATATAGGCGAATGCATCTTCGGGAGTATCCTGAAATCCCATGTCGAGCGCTGGAGGGTTGCAGGGTATCCAGATCATTCCCCCCGAAGTGGCGCTGCAACCTCCAAAAACCTTGTCTTTCTCGACAACGAGGATTTCGCCTCCGCCCATTTCCTTGCTGCACAGGGCGGCGGTCAGCGCGGCGTTGCCGGATCCCTCGACGAGTATATCGACTTCGATGTCCCAATCGGCATCTATGCTCACCGGCGCATTCCCTCCCTGGCGCTACATGGCTTGACGCCGCAGCCCCCTCACGCTGCGGCGTCACCACCCGCGGCCCAGCTCGCCACGGGCAGATCGATCAGAAGCGTGCTTCCAGAGACACGCCGTAAGTCCGGCCGGGATCGGGGACAGCGAACTCGAAATTGCTGCCCGGCTGGTTCGCGGAGAACATCCCCGTATACGGATGCTTGTTGGTGATGTTCTTCACAAAGCCCGTGAGTTTCAGTTCGACGCGGTCGATCGGGAATATGTATCTCGCACTCGCGTCGATCTTCGTCGTCGAAGGTATCAAGCTTCGGGGATCGTTGAGAATATTGGTATAGTGCTTGTCGACGTAACTCAGCGTTCCGTTGATCCCGAAGCGTCCGGGACCGACGTCGAATTCGTAATCGGAGATCAGGCCGACCGTCCATTTCGGCGTCCGGCGCAGCTTGAGCGAGGACAGGTCAGCCTCCCCTTGCCCAAGGTCACCGACGAAGCTCTTGTACTTGGCGTCCAGATATCCGACCGCGAGGCTTGTCGTCCAACCCTGGACCGGTGCTGCGGTCAGTTCGACCTCGACACCCTTGTACTCGGCCTTGGCGGCGTTCACCGTAGTCGTCCCGCTGGCTCCGCCGGTCACGAAGACGGTGAGATCTTCCTGCTTGTTCTGCATCTTGTTGAAATAGGCGGCGATGTTGAAGCGCAGCTTGTTGTTGAACCACTGCGTCTTCAGGCCCACCTCATAAGCGTCGAGCACTTCGGGTCGATAGGGCCCGATGAACGCGATCGTCGCCGCACGGGCGTTGAAACCCCCGGTGTTGTACCCCTTGCTGTAGCTGGCATAGGCCATGGCATCCGGGTTGAAGCGATATTGCAGGATGACTTTCGGCGTGAACTTCTTGAACTTTGCCTTCGCCCTGCCCTGCCCGACGACCGTTCCCAATTGATCGGGATCGACCACGCGATCGAGGAAGTCCTGGTAGAGATCGCCCGGAACGCCCGTCCCGGCGCCGTAGAGCGAAAGGTCGATCTTCTTCTCGTCCCAGGTCTGCCGCCCGCCGACGATCAGCTTGAGAGCATCCGTGATCTGATAGTCGACCTGGAGAAACAGCGCTGTCGACTTCGACCAGTAATCGACCGCGTAGGAGATCGGCGACGTCAGGAACGCGATTCCCGGTGGAATGGGGTCGGTTAGGCCGATCGCCGCCGGCGGGAGAGTGGAAAGGTCCAGCTGGGTGGCCTGGACCAGGCTGTACTTGCTCTTGAAGTAGATGGCGCCGCCCACGAAGTTGAGCGGTCCGTCGAAGTTGGACTCGAGCCGAACCTCCTGGCTGAACTGCTTGTAAGGCCCCTTCTGCCGAATAGGAAAATATCCCAGCGAGGTTGAATCGAGATAGGAGAAGGAATCCTCCTTGGATTTCCGGTATCCCGTCACGCCGACGAGCTTCACCTTGTCGAAATCCCAATCGAGATTGAACGTCAGCGCCGTCAGCTTCATGATGCCCGGCGTGTTGGTCGGCAGCTGTACCCGATTATCGCTACTACGCAGTTGCGAGCGACAAACGTCGAGATACGGGTTGAAGCAGGGATAGTTCGCGCCCGTGCTGTATCCCGGGATGGGCAGCGCGATCGGCGTCGGTGTCAGGAGATTGATCGTGGGAGGCAGTTCGCTCTTGTCGATCTGCCTCTCGAAAGTCAGCTGCGCCGTCAGATTGTCCGTCGGCGTCGCCAACAAGCTGACGAGATAGCTCTTGAAGTTCTTGTCGCCCTGATGGACATCGCGGAAATCATTGTAGATCGTTCCGCTGTCGTTGCGGGAAATGAAGCTTGCCTTCGCCGCCAGCTTGCCTTCGATCAGAGGCCCGGAGATGAGCGCTTCATAATCGTTCCTGCCGAAATTCCCGATCGTGACACGCGCACGCCCCGTGGCCGGACCGTTGGGATCGGGCTTCGTACGGACGATGTTGATCGCACCGCCGGTCGTGTTGCGACCGAAGAGCGTCCCTTGCGGACCACGCAGGACTTCGATCCGCTCGACATCGAAGGAATCGAGCACGAGGCCCGTCGTCGTCCCCAAAGGCACGCCGTCGAGAACGAAGCCGATACCGGATTCGAAATGCTTCGAGTTGTCCTGGATCGAAATGCCCCGCAAACTGATATGGACGACGTTCGAAGAGGATTGCCCCTGATTGATCGTCATACCGGGAACCAGGCCCTGCAAGGCCGTGGTATTGCCGAGATTGGCATTCTCCAGTGTCGCTCCGGTCAATGCCGCCACGGTTACCGGGACGTCCTGGAGACGCTCTTCACGTTTTTGCGCGGTCACGATGATCTCCGCGACCCCGCTATTGTCCGTATCGTCTTCCGCTCGTGCCTGCGCATTGGCCTGCGCACTCGCCAATCCGACCGCGAGCGCAATCGACGCAATCCCGGCTTTAGAAACCGCTCTCATTTCCCTCTCCCCTGCAAAGATCATCGGGTCTCCGCGATCGGCTGAGGAATCCAGCCGCGCGGTTCACTGACCAGCGATGCAAACATCGGGCCAACTCAGAAATTCGCGAGGTTCCATAGGCTTGAGGAAAGCTGCGAGAGCGCGAAATCAGCCAACCTCCATACAGAAGACTCGTCCGCCATCCTGACGCGGACAAGACGAGTATGACGGGGCGAACATGCCTCCGCACCAAACCTTAACGGACAGAAAGTGTATTCTGTGAAGACACTTTCTGTCCATCGGTATCAGGTGGATGTCGGAGATCTCCGTCGAGTGCCGAACATAACGCCATGTCCGACCACAACCGATTTTTGGCACAATAGTTGCGGATAGCTGGAGCGAGATAAGATGCAGATCGTTTGAAAGGAGAGCGCGATGGAATTTAGATCCGATGCGGCCGACAGCGAGAAATCCGGCCTGGCCCTGATCGACCAAACGAGCCTCCTCGACCCCAAGGTTCAGAGCAACCCCTATCCGTTCTATGAACTTCTTCATACCTATGCGCCGGTTTACCAGCTACCGGAAACGAAGGCGTATGTGGTCTCGCGCTATGAGGACGTCCGTCGAGTTCTTCTGGATCACAAGGCCTTCTCCAATGAGTTTGCCGACAGCGTCCTCGAGATGCAGACCCCTGAAGGTCGAAAAACATACGAGGATATGCTGGCTGCGCGCGGGTGGAAGCACCGCATGTCACTCGAGAATGCCGACCCGCCGCTCCACACCAAGCATCGCAAGATGGTCGAAATTGCGCTGGCGCCCGCGCGGGTCAAGGCGCTTGCACCGAAGATAGACGCGATTATCAACGATCTGATCGACGGCTTCATCGACAAAGGCGAATGCGAGTTCGTCAGGGATTTCGCGATGGCGATGTCCGGCACCGTGGTGGCGGGGCTGATCGGTCTCGACGCGTCCGAACTCGATAAGTTCAAGCGTTGGGCCGACGCGTTGCTTTCACCGATCACGCGTGTGCTGAACATGGACGAGATCGTCCAGGCCGCCGAAACCGAGCTTGAAATGCAGCATTTCTTTGCCGAGGCGCGCAAGGATCGTGCGGCCAATCCTCGCGACGATCTGATCACCGTCCTGGCTACGCAGCCAGCGAGCGACGGCCAGCTTCTTCCGATGGAGGAATATCAGTTCATCCTGCGCCAGATGATCGGTGCGGGCTTCGATACGCTGCTGAGCGCGATCTCCCACGGTTTATGGCTGCTGATCCAGCATCCCGAGCAGATGGCGATGATACGCGCGGACCCATCGCTGATCCCGAATTTCGGCGAAGAGGTATTCCGGTTCGAAAGCCCCGTGCAGGGGCTGCTCAGACGAGCGGTCGACGATATCGAAGTCGCCGGCGTACTGATTCCGAAGGGCTCGATCGTCATCGTCCGCTACGGTGCGGCCAATCGCGACAGCAGGCAGTTCGAATGTCCGCATAAGTTCGACATCACCCGGTCCAACGCGTCGACGAGCTTGGCATTCGGCAACGGCATCCACTTCTGCGTTGGGCGCACGCTCGCACGCATGGAGTTCCAGAGCGCCTTCCGCATCTTGCTGCAGCGGCTGGACAATATCCGCCTTGCCGGTGAAATGCCCGATCCGCCCCACAAGCCGGATCTTCTGTTGCGCCCGCTCAAGGAACTGCGGATACGCTTCGACGGAAAATGAAGCGCTATCCTGCGATCATAGAGCGCCGTCAAACGCGCTCTGTGAGCATCGCGATACCTTGGCCCACGCCAATGCACATCGTGCAGAGGGCATAGCGTCCTCCGGTGTTCCGCAACTGGATGGCGGCCGTCATGACCAGCCGCGCTCCGGACATGCCCAGGGGATGGCCGAAAGCAATGGCGCCGCCGTTCGGATTGACGTGCTCCGCATCGTCCGGAACTCCCAGTTCCCGCACCACTGCCAACGCCTGCGCCGCGAATGCTTCGTTCAGTTCGATCACATCCACATCCGCGATGGTCATTCCGTGCCGGGCCAGGAGCTTTTGCACTGCGGGTATCGGCCCGATGCCCATGTAGCGGGGCTCGACTCCAGCAACTGCGCAGCCGACAATGCGTGCAAGCGGAGCGAGCCCCTGCTTCGCTGCCACGTGTTCCGAAGCAAGCAGCAATGCAGCCGCTCCGTCATTGATGCCCGAAGCGTTTCCTGCCGTAACCGTCCCCGAGGGGGAAACGACGCCACGCAGCGAAGCGAGCCGCTCCAGCGTCGTGTCGGCCCGGGGATGCTCGTCACGGGCAATCGCGATGTCTTCTCCGCGGCCGCGGATGGTGACAGGCACGATCTCTTCATCCAATCGCCCGGCCGCGATGGCCCTTGCCGCCCGCTGCTGGCTGCGCAGCGCAAAGGCGTCCTGATCCGCACGCGATATGCCGTAGCGTTCCGCGACATTCTCGGCCGTGGCCGGCATCGTATCCGCACCATATTGCGCCACCATCTTCGGATTGACGAAACGCCAGCCCATCGTGGTGTCTTCCAGCTGCGCTGCGCGAGAATAGGCCTGCTCCGCCTTCCCCAGGACGAAAGGCGCGCGCGACATGCTCTCGACTCCGCCTGCCACGACCAGTTCCGCTTCGCCGCAGCGTATCGCCCTGGCGCCGAGCGCGATCGCATCCATTCCCGAACCGCATAGGCGATTGACCGTCACGCCGGGCACTTCCAACGGCATTCCGGCCAGCAGGGCCGCCATGCGCGCCACGTTTCGATTGTCTTCTCCGGCCTGGTTCGCGCATCCAAGGATCACATCGTCCACGAGCGCCCAGTCGAGTTGCGGATGGCGCTCCATCAGCGCACCGAGCGGGATCGCCGCGAGATCATCGCAGCGGATGGAAGAAAGCGCTCCGCCATAGCGGCCGATCGGCGTCCGCACGGTGTCGCAAATGAATACTTCGCTCATGTTCCGCTAAGCCCCTGTCCGCCTGGGTTCGACAGCAATGGCCGGCCGCTCTCGGCGCATCGGCGGAGGCGGCCGCAAGCGCTGTAGCGGCTGTCGCCGGTGAGCGAACGCAGATTGTCCAGCACCGCCAGAAGCGCCGCAGCTCCGATCCGGTCTCCCCACTCCAGCAAGCCGCGGGGGTAATTGACGCCCGAAACCATCGCGATTTCAATGTCCTGTGCCGAAGCGATCCGCTTCTCCACGGCGCTGACCGCTTCATCGACCAGCATTGCCAGAGTGCGCATCAGCACGAGCCCGGGCGTGTCCTCGACGACGCAGACATCCTTGCCCAGCGCGCGGAAGAATTCGGCGGCTGCCGCCAGGGCTTCGTCATCCGCCTGATCCGCCTTCGCCAGCACGATCGTCGGAGCCGATCTGAGATCGGCGCAATGGTCGAAAAGGACGAGATCGCGCGGTTCTCCGTGGGCCACGCGATGGGTGGCAGTGCGGCCATCCGTCTGCGCGAGATACACCCCAGGCAGTAGTACATTTCCCGCGCCGGCCTGCCGCAGAACAGTGCCTCCCGCCTCCTCGCAAAGGGCGGCGATTTCCGAGAATCGTTCCCCTTCTCCCGCAAAGATCACCGCTTCGGGCAAGGCTGCGCGGACTGGAATCCCTGCGTGATCCGCCCCCTCCGCCGCGTGGGAACCAGCCGTGCCGTAATCGTAGAAGCCGCGGCCGGATTTTCGGCCAAGCCATCCCGCGGCGAGGAGTTCGCGCTGCGTGATCGAAGGGCGATAGCGGGCATCCTGAAATGTGGCCGCATAAACCTCGCACGTGACGGCGTAGTTCACGTCGTGCCCGATCATGTCCATCAGTTCGAACGGCCCCATCCGGAAGCCGCCGCATTCACGATAGATCCGATCCAATTGCCGCTCTGTCGCCGCGCCTTCTTCCAGAAGCCGGATGGCTTCACCATAGAAGGGCCGCGCGATCCTGTTCACGATGAAACCTGGCGTGGAACGAGCCCGTACCGGTATCTTGCCCCAGCGCTCGGCTGTTTCCGCAAGACAATGGAGGACCTCCTCCCGGGTCCCCAGGCCCGCAACGATCTCGACCAGCTTCATCACCGCAGCGGGATTGAAGAAATGCATGCCCGCCAGCCGGCCGGGATCGCCGAGCCCGGCCGCGATGGCAGTGATCGATATCGAAGAGGTGTTGGTAGCCAGGACGGCCGCATCGCTCACGATGCGTTCGACCTGACGGAAAAGGTCCTGCTTGGCAGCCAGATCCTCGACGATCGCCTCGATCACCAGCGCGGCGGGCGCAATCTCCTCCAGAGCGGAAACGACGATCAGATGCGCTTCGGCAGCAGCGCACGCATCCGCGGACAGGCGTCCTTTCCCGACCAGCTTTGTCAGGCCCGCGACAATGGCGGCTTTCGCCGTTTCCGCCGCGTTCGGGCGGCCATCATACAGGACCACGTCATGGCCAGCCATCGCCGCAACCTGCGCGATGCCGCTACCCATCGCTCCCGTGCCGAGAACGGCAATGAGCGCGCTTTCTTCAAGTCCCCTCATCCCTGTATCCTCGACGCCAGATTATATCGCAAAGAGCGAATCCCAGTTTTCGCCCAGGCGCGGTGCAGCGGCGCGCTCCTCTTCAGCGCGAAACTCGGCGACGATCGGAACCGGCAAGGCCGTGAGTTCCGCCTCGCCGGCGACTGTCTTCTTCGTGAAAAGGCCTCTTTCGATGAAGTGAGGATCGTTCGCGGCCGTCTCCAGATCGGCGACGATCGAACAGCATACGTCCTGTCCCGCGAACAGCCGCTGCCACTCCTCCGCCGACTTGCCGGCGATAAGGCCGGCGATCGCGCGCCTGGTCTCCTTCACCGGAGCGTTCGGAAGGCGATACCGATCCTCTAGCCCGATGATCCGGCAGAAATTGTCCCAGAACTTGTCTTCAAGAGGCGCGGCGGCGACATAGCGATCGTCGCTCGTTCGATAGATCTGATAGCGTGGCGAGCCCCCCGTCACCAGTTCCTGACCGCCCTTCGGCCAGGCACCGCAGCCGAAACCTTCGCCCAGCCCCCAATAGGCGAAGGTCAGAAGATTGTCGGCCATCGCGATATCCAGATAGGTGCCGCGTCCGGTCATATCGCGTTGGCGAAGCGCCAGGAGAATGTTCATCATGGCGGGATAGGTTCCGCCCGCGATGTCCGCTGCGAGAACGGGCGGAAGCGATGGCGCACCGTCCTCGTTGCGGGACAGGCCGAGTATTCCGCTTTCGGCCATGTAATTCAGATCGTGAGCGGCGACATCCCGTTTCGGGCCGTTCTGGCCCCAGCCGGTGAGGGAGCAATAGATCAGCTGAGGATTCAGGCGGTGAACCGCGTCATACCCCAGGCCCAACCGTTCCATCACTCCCGGGCGAAACTGTTCGATCAACACGTCCGCCCGACGCAGCAACGGTTCCAGGCGCGTGACTGCGTCAGTCGATTTGAGATCCAGAGCGATGCTTTGCTTGCCCCGGTTCAGCATCACGAAGTTGGCGGAATCCACGCCGAATTTCGGTTCGTAGCTGCGCATCTCGTCGCCGCGGACAGGCCGCTCGAGCTTGACCACCCGTGCCCCCGCTTCGGCCAGAAGAAGGCTCAGAAGCGGACCCGGCAACAGCGTGCTGAAATCCAGGACGAGAAGCCCGTCGAGCGGCTGCATCATTCGCCTCCCGCCCGCATGGCCGCCACCTGCGCCCGCCGGGCGGGAAAATACGCCCGATCGCCCAGCGCCTCGTAAAGGTATCTCGTCACGCGACAATGATCCTCGAGCCCGCTCGTCTCCAGCAGTTCGATCGGCCCGCTGGGATATCCCAGACCGAGCTTGAGCGTCACGTCCAGATCGGAGGCGGTCGCCAGCTTGGCGTCGAGCCGATTGAGCGCCGCGTTATAGTATGGACGGATCAACCGGTTCACGATCCGACCCGGGAAATCCCCGCAGACGGCAACCTTGAGATCGTGGCCCAGAAATAGGGACCGGGCCGCCTCGATCGCATCCGGATTCGAGTTCGGCTGTCGCACGAGCTCGACAAGATCACTGGGCGGCAAGGAGCCCAAGCGGAAACGGGCGAAGCCGAGCACATTGCCGCCCTCCTCGCCTCGCGCTTCACCCGTATGGACTCCCAGACATTCCAATCCGAGTTCGATCAGCACCAGATCGTATCGTTCGCGGCCGCTCAGTCCCGCATAGGCCGATCCGGCATCCTCGCCGACGATCAGGAGGACATTCGCCTCATCATCGGAACGGAGGATGGGATGATCATCGGAGAAGGCGTTGCTCGCGCTCGTGCGAATGACTTGATGCGGCATCTGTCACGCTCCAAAGATTGCGGCGGAATCGTAGGAAAGAAAACCCTGCCCGGTTTTCCGGCCCAGACGGTCGGCCGCCACCATCCTGCGCAGCAGGGGCGGGCAGCCGGCTCGGGGATCATCGACAATGCCCGACATCGCCTCGCACAGGCGAACCTGCGTATCGAGACCGACCAGGTCGAGCAGTTCCATCGGTCCCATCGCATAGCCCAGCGCGCTCTTGATCGCGCCGTCTATGTCTTCGGGAGCAGCGACGCCCTCTTCCACCAGTCGGATCGCGTCGTTGTTGAACGGGATGAGGAAGTAGTTGAGGATGAAGCCCGGCATATCCTGCGTCTTGACCGGCCGCTGCCCCATAGCCTCGCAGAGCTGCCAGGCGGTCTGGAACGCATGATCGCTCGTCAGCAATCCGGGAGACATCTCCACCAGTTTCATCAATTGCGCGGGCAGGCAGAAATGCATCCCCACGAAGCGATCGGGCCTCCCTGAACGCGCGGCAATCTCGGTGATGGATAGGGTGGACGTATTGGAGGCGAAAAGCGTATCCGGACGGCAGATAGCGTCCAGCCTGGTGAAGAGGTCCCCCTTCACGTCGAGATCTTCGAATACGGCGTCGATCACGAGATCGCAATCGGCCAGCACATCGAGACGGCTTCCCCCCTTGATGAGAGACAAGATCCGATCGACGTCCGCCTGGGCCAGTTTCCCGCGAGCTACCGACTTCGCGAAAAACGCTTCGATCTGGCCGCGCGCTCTTTCCACGCACTGGTCATCGACATCGAAGATCCTCGTTTCGAAGCCCGCTCGCGCAGCCACGATGGCGATACCGGTACCCATCGTGCCGCAGCCGGCGATGCCTATGCATTTCTCAGTAGTCATGACCGCCCTTCATTTTTCCAGGAAATTGCGGCCGATAAGCTGCCGATGCACCTGATTGGTGCCTTCCCATATCTGCGTGATCTTCGCGTCTCTCATCAGGCGTTCCACCCGATAGTCCGCGCAATAGCCGTAGCCGCCGTGCAGCTGCACCGCCTCGGTCGTCATCCTCATGGCGAAGTCGCTGGCGCGCATTTTCAGAATGGAGGCCTCGATGGCCATATCGACGCCAAGTTCGATCTGCCTGCCGACATAGGACAGCCAGAGCTCGCATAGCGCCAGTTCGGACGCGAGATCGGCCAGAAGGAACTGGATACCCTGAAACTCCAGGATCCGGCGACCCGACTGTTTGCGCTGATTGATATAGGCGACCGAATCCTCGAACGCGGCGCGTGCTATACCGAGCGCGTGGGCCGCGATGCTGGGTCGCGATTTGTTAAGAGAAGACAACAACATCCGAAGCCCCTCGCCAGGTCCGGCAAGAAGATTGGACGAAGGGACGCGAATGCCGTCGAAGGATAGCTGCGCGGTGGAGGACGCCCGGTGCCCCATCTTCTCTTCCAACCGGACAACCGACGGACTGTCATCGCCCCTCTCGACAATGAGGCACGAGATAGCCTTGCGGGGATCTTCCTCGTCCGACCATTTTCCGAACACGAGATAGAGATCGGCGACATCGCCATTGGTGATGAAGGTCTTGGTCCCGGTTACGACGATCTCGTCTCCATCGGGCGTGAAGGTCGTTCGCATGGCGGTGGCGTCGGAACCTGCATCGGGCTCGGTTATGACCAGGCTCGCCAATGCGCCTTCGGCAATCCGCGGCAACAGGCGCTGCTTCTGTTCTTCGCTGCCGAAATCGACCAGCGGCTTCATCGCATGGAAATTCGTCGCCCAGATGATGCCGGTCGCGGCGCATGCGGCGGAGATTTCCCGGACGCAGGCGAGGTAGCAGCGGTAGGACAGTCCCGTTCCGCCATAGGCTTCGGGCACGAACATCGTGTTGAGCCCAAGCTCGTTGATGTCCCGGATATTCGCCCAGGGGAACTCGCCGCTCCTGTCGAAAGCCGCAGCGCGCGGTGCGATTTTCTGAACGGCGAGCGCACGAACGGCATCGATGACCGCCCGCTCGTGCTCGGGAAAATCCGCTTCATCACTGATCTTGTCAAAAAGACTCATGTCTTCCTCGTGTACGCCTTGACGCCGCTAGCGATCGCTGAATCGGGGCGGCCGCTTGTCGACGAATGCCTGCAAGCCGGTCTGCGCATCCTGCGTGCGGTAGGCGAGCGTCGAAAGATCGGCCTCGATCTTGAGCCCATCATCCAGCGATACGTCAAAGGCCCGTGTAACCGCTTCTCGCGCCAGTTCGAGCGCCGGCAGTCCGTAACAGGTGAATTCTCGCGCGAAGGCATAGGCCGCCGCCACGAGGTCTCCCTCGATCACTCGATTGACCAGTCCCAAGGATAGAGCTTCCTGAGCATCGACGCTCCGTCCGGTCATTATCAGTTCCAGAGCGCGTGCCTCCCCGATCAATCTGGGCAGGCGCTGCGTGCCGCCATAGCCGGGGATCAGCCCCAGCTTGATCTCGGGCAGTCCCAGCTTCGCGTTCGGGCTGGCCAGCCGAAACGTGCAGGCCAGGGCCAGCTCCAGCCCTCCTCCGAACGCGTAACCGTTGATCGCCGCCACGCTGGGAACCCGTAACGCCGAAAGCCGCGCAAAGACCCCTTGCCCCAATCTTGCTCCTCGACGCTCTTCCATGAGCTGTCTGCCGAGCAGTTCCGGGATGTCCGCACCCGCGCAAAATGCCTTGGTTCCGGCACCCGTCACGATCAGCGCCCGAACATCCAGGCGATCGACCCGGTCCAGCGCGGCGCCAAGGTCTTCGAGTATTTCAAAGCTGAGCGCGTTGAGCGCCTCGGGCCGGTTCAGCGTCAACAGGGCGAATTCGTCAACCTGGCTGAGTGTGATCATGCTGCTTTCTTGCCTATGAGAATTTATCCAGCGGGCAGGATCGCCCGTCCGCGACGATCTCCTTCTAGTGTCCGAAGCTGGTCGGATCCGGGGCACGCCGCTCCGCAAAGGCTTTCGACAGTTCGCCCGATTCTTCGGTGTTGAGATAGGACCGCAGCAAGAGGTCATGCGCCAATCTGGCCAGCCCTCCGACGCCGCCATGCCGTGCCCCGAACGCCGCCTTCAGCGAGGCGAGCGCGAACGCTCCCCTATCCGCCACCGCAAGCGCCATCGCGCGGGTCGCGTTCTTCAGTTCGGCGTCGGGGACGACCTTGTTGACCAACCCATAGTCCAGCGCTTGTCGAGCCGTCAGGACCTCATTGAGATACCACATCTCCTTGGCTCTGCGCTTCCCGACGATATCTTCCAGGAACCATGTGCCGTAGCCCGCATCGAAACTGCCGACCATGGGGCCTACCTGGCGGAACTTCGCGCTCTCGCAGGCGATGGAAAGATCGCACACCATCTGCAGAACATTCCCGCCGCCCACGGCATATCCGTTCACGCTGGCGATCACCGGCTTTTGCAGGCGCTCGATCGCGTCGTACATCTCCAGCGTCGGGAGAACTCCAGCATAGAGATTGGTTTTCTCAAGTCCGTCCTTACGCCCCCCGACGCAGAAGAATCGATCGCCCGCTCCCGTCAGCACGACAACCCGCGTACGCGTCTCCGTTCGGACCGCTTCGATGCAATCGCGTATTTCGAGACACATCTGGGCGGTGAACATGTTGGCATCGTCGGGACGATTGAGGGTTATCGTCGCAACAGGACCGTCCTCTTCAAACAAGATAGTCTCGAACATTACCCTTTGTTCTCCTTCAAATCCCGATCGTCCGTCGAGCAGGGAAGCTTTATGGCTCCTGCTTCAACCAACTGAGCTATCTTCTCCTGCGAATAGCCGAGAAGTTCCACGAGCACTTCGATCGTGTGTTCGCCCAGCCGTGGAGGTGGACGATCGTGTCCTGCGGCGTTTCCGTCAATTCGGATGCCCAGACCCACTTGTGGCAGAGTAAAGCCATTGCGGTGAATATCGAAGAAAAGGCCCCGCTCCCGGAAGGCATTGTCTGCGACCACTTCGTCTATGCTGTTGATCGGACCGGCGGGGACCTTGGCGAGGCGAAACCGCTTCAGCCAATCTTCGCGACCTCTCGTCAGCAGTATCTCCTGGATATCCGAAACGATCGCTTCCCGGTTCTGCCTGCGGGAGATGTTCGTTTCCATCCCGTCTCGTTTCGCATGATCGGGACGGCCCACTGCCACCCAGAAGCGCTCCCAGATCGAATTCGACCCAAGAGCCAAGGTCAGCGGCCGGTCCGCTGTCTCGAACGCCTGGTAGATGGCAATGACGCTGTCATTTCCGCCACTGCGGCGGGGGACTTCTCCCGACCCGATGAAGGGTACGATCCGCGGCGCCAGGAAGCGGATCATGCTTTCGGTGAGCGAGACATCGATCGAGCACCCCAGACCGTTCGCACTCCGTTTGAAAAGCGCCGCCATCACCGCCATCGCCGCATCGCTGCCGGCAAGCAAATCCGCGGCCGGAGTACCGATCTTCTGCGGCGGACCGTCTGCGGTCCCCGTGAGATCCATCACGCCGCTATAACCCTCGGCGATCAGATCGTAGCAGGCATCGGACGAACGCGGTCCGGTGAGCCCGAAACCGGTGAGGGACACATGGATGAGCCGGGGCCTTCCCGCCCGTACCGTCTCGGGATCAATTCCCAATTTCCCCTGGCTCTCGGGAAGCTGATTGGTGATCACCACATCGACGCGATCGAGCAATTCCGCGAGAATGCCGCGTCCTGCATCACTGCCGCCTTCGATGCAGATCGATCGTTTGTTGCGGTTGACGCTGAGGAACCAGAGAGATTCGTCGTCCAGGAATGGCGGGCCCCATTGGCGGGCATCGTCCCCCGCGGGCCTTTCCGCCTTGATGATCGCAGCACCGAAATCCGAAAGCAGCATCGTGGCATAAGGGCCGGCTATCGAGGTCGTCAGATCGAGAACCGTAATCCCATCAAGCAGGTCGAACGACTTTGCCCCCTCATGCTGCCCCGGTCGATTTTCTGCCATAACCACTCCATCAACCCGGCCACAAATCTGAGAAGCCAGGCAACCTCTCCATGTTCGGGAACTGGGAATGCAAACTTCAGGCCAAACAGGGACATCGGATAAATCTCGTGACTTGTCGCCCCTGGGCGGGTGTCATTCGTCTTGCCTGCCGCCAACACGCTGGATACGAGTGTTCTCAAGAAATACACATCGGCCCCACGGGGACGACCCTGGTGGCGGGAGCACACATGAAATTCGAAGCAGCCCTTCTCGACCCACAGAGCAACCTGTTGCTGGCGACCGCGGGCGCGAGGCAGACCGGCATCCTTGAAAAGATTGTCAATCTACCCAAGGGAAGGGATACCAATCTCGAAATAATCTCCCATTCCGGTGATGAATATGCCGTCCTTCTGATCCCAACCGATGAATTCACGATTCTTCTGATCAGCAAGGGTCCCCCGGATACGCTGGTCGATTTCGTCACTTCGGTTGATTTCTCCTTCAATATTCTGGAACATTTTCTGACCAATCCCTACGAGGGGATCACGGTCGTCGATAGCGAAGGCATCCTTCGTTATATCAGCCCGGTTCACGAACGTTTTTTCGGCATGAAGCGGGGCGCATCCATCGGGCGGCGCGTCAGAGAGATCATCGAGAACACGCGACTGGATGTCGTAGCCGAAACCGGCGTTCCGGAGATCGGCCAGGTACAGGAAATGCGGGGTGTCTCGCGCGTGGTGAACCGCGTGCCGATACGCCGGGACGGCGAGATAGTCGGCGCCATCGGTCAGGTCATGTTCAAGACGCCCGAACAACTGCACGCGCTGAGCCGGCAGGTCAGTTCCCTCAGAGCGGAAGTCGACCACTACCGGAAAGAACTGGTGGAACTTCAACAGAAGACCTTCGGTTTGAACGAGATCATTGGAGAAAGCGCTATCATGCGCCGGCTGAAGGACCAGATCCGCAAAGTCTCCGATTTCGACATCCCGGTTTTCATCTCGGGTGAAAGCGGCACGGGCAAGGAACTGATCGCCCAGGCGATCCACACGTTGAGCAGCCGCAGCGATCAGTCGATGGTGATCGTGAACTGCGGCTCCCTGCCCGATACCCTCGTCGAGAGCGAGTTGTTCGGTTACGAGCCGGGCGCGTTCACGGGCGCGAGAAAAGAAGGCCGCGTCGGGAAGTTCGAGCTGGCGAACAAATCCAGCCTGTTTCTCGATGAGATGGGCGAGATGCCGATGGCCACGCAGGTCAAATTGCTCCGCGTGCTGGAGAATGGAACTTTCGAACGCCTGGGGGGAAATCGCCAATGCAAGACAAATTTCCGATTGATCACCGCGACCAATCGCGACCTGCGGCAACGCATTGCTCAGGAGGAATTCAGATCCGACCTGTTCTTTCGCATCAACGGCGTGACGCTCTATGCGCCACCCCTGCGCGAGCGACTTGAGGACATCCCCTTGCTTGCGAAGCACTTTCTGCAGCGACTGTCATCAAGGCTCGGCCTGAAAGTACGCTCCATTTCACCGGAAGCCCTGGCGTTCCTGATGACTCAAAGCTGGCCGGGGAATGTTCGCCAGCTTCAGAACACGCTCCAGCGGGCGCTTGTATTTTCGGAGGGAGAAGAGCTCACCTTGGCAGATTTTCAAGAAACGGACCGCAGCGCGCTGGATGTTCCTGTTTTCCCTGTCAACGACGAGATTACAGAAACATCCAAAATCAAAGATAAGATAGATAAGGTCGAAATTGTTCTCATTCGCGAGGCGATGGACCGTCATAACGGAAATAAAAAACGAGTTGCAGAAGAGCTCGGTATTTCGCGATCCTATCTTTACAAGAAGTTGAATGATTCAGAGTATATCTAGCTCAGTCACTTTCCATCCCTGCGTCATCGCAATTTCTCCGGACGCCCATGCGCGTTCGCGAGGTGTCGCCCACGAAGACACTTTCTCGTTCCCCGGCGACGCTGTGTGCTTGCATGGCGCACCCGTTGTTTGTCCGGCCCACGCCAACTCTTCGGATTTTGCAGAGTGGTACGAACATTGCTTTGCAGGTGATCGTCCGGATTTGCTTCGCTTCACGTGAGATCGCTAAGCTACGCCGGAAGAAGGAAGCTGACGGGGATTGGGATGACACAGGGGCTGCTGCAACAGTGGACAGCGAAGTCGCCGGAGGCCGTATTCTCAGTATTCGAGAGCGGCGCCGCCTGGTCCTATTCGGATGCCCTGCATCTGTCCTGGCAAGTGGGCGCTGGGCTGATGAAATTGGGGCTGGAACCGGGCGATGCGGTCCTCTCCTTCCTCCCCAATGGCGAGGAAGCGGTCGCGCTCCACTTGGGCGCCAACGCGGCGAGTGCAGTCTATGCGCCGCTGAATACGGCTTATCGCGGCCAATTCCTCCAGCACGCGATCAATGTCCCCAAGGCTTCGATCCTCGTCGTCCACGCGACTCTTGCGGATCGTTTGATCGACCTGGATCTCCCTTACCTGAAGACCATCGTTGTCGTAGGCCAGGATGCCTACGAAGATCCGCTTCGCCGTGTATTGACCTGGAACAAGATGATCGACGGCTCGCGCCGAGACAGTCCGCCGGCTCTTCTCGCCGATCCGACCGCAGACATGGTCTATATCTACACCTCCGGCACGACCGGGCCTTCGAAGGCGGTACGCTGCTCCTATCTTCATCATGAAGCCTATGCGCGCTGGTTCGGCCACGGAGACATCGGCGCGGACGACAGGGCTTTCGTTTGCCTTCCCCTATTTCATGTCGGTGGGACGGGCTGGCTGCACACGATGCTGTATCGCGGCGGATCGATCGCAGTGGTTGAACGCTTCTCGACCCAGACATACTGGCAGTCGGTGCGCCGGATGCAATGCACGACGGGAACCATCATGGCCGCGATGGCGACGTTCCTGTTCCGCGAGCCGCCCAAGGCTGACGATGCCGACAATCCGATGCGGATCGCATTGCTGGTCCCGAGCATCGCCGACAAGGATGCTTTCGCGGAGCGATTTGACATCACGCTGTGGTCGGGATTCGCGATGTCGGAAGTCCCCGGCCCCCTGCGAACCCCGCTTGGCGCCCGGAACCTGAACACTGCGGGTCAGCCGACATCTCCGGACTGGGACGTCCGGCTTGTCGATCCGGATGGCCGGGATGTCGCCGACAACCAAGTCGGCGAGCTTGTGGTCCGAAACAAGACCCCGGGCGTGGTCACGAGCGGCTACGTCAACATGCCGGAAGCAACCGCGCAGGCCTGGAAGGACGGCTGGTTCCATACCGGCGATCTTTTCCGCCGGGACGCCCTGGGCGATTACTATTTCGTGGATCGGAACAAGGATGCTCTTCGCCGCCGGGGCGAGAACATCTCTTCCATCGAGGTGGAAGCGGTCATCAACACCCATCCCGAGGTCTTCGAAGCGGTCATCGTCGGCGTCCCCGCCGAAGAAACCGAAGACGAGGTCATGGCCTTTGTCGTGAAACAAGCGGATCAGGGCCTGACCGAGGCCGAACTGTTCGAGTATCTCTCGGACAAGCTGCCCCACTTCATGATGCCACGCTATATCGAATTCATCGATGCGCTCCCGCGCACGCCTACGGAGAAAGTCATCAAGGCAGACCTGCGCATCCGGGGCATCGGGGCCGGGACCTGGGACTGCCAGTCCGCAGGGTACAGCGTGAAAGCCTCGGGGATCGTGAGACCTGCGCCAGCCGCGAGCTAGCGATCGACCATGGGGATCGACAGGTAATTCGGGATGCAGGAGCGTTCATAAGTGGAAGAAAAAGGCCAAGTTATTGTCACCGGCGGGAGTCGAGGGATTGGCGCTTCGATCATGCTGGAACTGGATCGGCGAGGGTATCGATGCACTGCTCTCTCACGTTCCGGCGACGCCCCCTGTGGAACGGGCATGGTCTGTGACATAACCGACGAGGTCGCGATCAGAGAGGCCTTCTCGCAGATTGCTGCGCAGGGCCCGATATCCGCACTGATCAACAATGCCGGACTGCATACCGATTGCGTCAGCGAACATCTGCCCACGGCGGACTTCGAAAAGGCCATTCGCATCAACGCGACGGGCGCACTCATCGGTTGCCGCGAGATCTATCCCTATCTCAAGGAAAGCAAAGGCGTCATCATCAACATGGGGTCTTTCTACGACAAGCTCGGCATTCCCAGGAATGTCGGGTATTGCGCCGCGAAGGCAGCCGTAGGCGCGATCACCCGCTGTCTCGCCGTCGAATGGGCGATGGATGGCATCGCAGTGGTCAATATCGCGCCCGGCTATATCGAAACCGATCTCAATCGCGAAGCGCTGGCCAAGGAATCCTTTCGCGCATGGCTCTCCCGCAGAGTGCCTGGCCGCGAGGCCGGAAAACCGGAGCAGGTCGCCCGTTTCATCGGTGCCCTGCTCGAAGCCGACGTGCCGTTCCTGACAGGCGACACGATTTACATCGATGGCGCCCACAGCATCAATAATTGACAGAAAAAAGGCGAGCATTTGATGTCAGACGAACGAAAGATCGATTGGCCTCCCGAGAGATTTCTCGAGGATTTCCGCCCGGGCGATTTCATCATCTCTCCCAGACGAACGATAGATATCGCCGACATAAAACTATTCGCCGGCCTAACCGGTGACTTCTACCCCCTGCATGTCGACGACACATTCTGCCAGGCCACTCCCTTCGGGGAGCGCATCGCCCATGGCCCCCTGACCTTCGGTATCGCGACCGGGCTCGTATTTCAGTCGGGCTATTACGGCATGATGATCCAGGCCATGCTGGAGTGCAGGGAACTGCGCGCGCTGCGCCCCGTCCGCCCAGGCGACACGATCCATGTGAAGGCCACTGTCAAGGATATCGGCGAGTGGAAGAAGCCCGGCCTCGGCAAATTCACGGTCGAATATCTGGTTTTCAACCAGAACGACGAGGAGGTCATGATCTACACCATGGTCATGCTCGCGCGAAAACGGAACAAGGGAGAAGATTGATGCAGGTAGCGCTTCCCGAACGGGAACCCGTTTTCGTCGGTATCGCGGAGTTCAAGGCCGGGCGATATCCCGATTACAGCTTCATGGAAGCGATCACGGATATCGCCATGGCGGCATTGGCTGATGCCGGCATCGCCCCTTCCGAAGTCGATGTCCTGCTGTTGGCGCCGTGCCTTCATTCCATGGAAGAGCAGGCAGACCTCATCTTCGCGCGCGTGGTCGAGGAACTCGGCCTCCAGGGCACCTTGAAGGCCAACATCATGGTCCATTCCGGCGGATCGACGAGCGACAATCTCGCTCGCGTCGCCGGAAGCCTGATCGCCACGGGCGAAGCGGAAACCGTGCTGGTCCTGCAAACCGACCGCTGGGGCTCGGCAGATGTGGCCTCGATGATCGACATGCTGACATTCAACGGAATCCCGCGCGAATGGGAGAGGATGGCGGGCCAGAATTTCAACGCGATCGGCGCGCTTCTGACGCAGCGCTACATGCATGAAAGCGGCGCGACCGCGGAAGAAATGGCATCGATCTGCGTTGCGCTGCGCGAATGGGCCCAATTGAATCCGAACGCAATGTTCCATGGCAAGCCGCTGACGGTGGACGACGTAATGCGCTCGCGCGTCATGTGCGATCCGATCCATGCATTGGAATGCCCCATGATGGGTGATGGCTCCACCGCCTTCGTCATGACGACAAAGGAGAAGGCGCGGTCGATCAGCGACAAGCCGCTCGTCCGCATGGCGGGCAGCGGGGGATCGGTCACCCATTTCAGCCTCGCCCAGGAAAGCGATCTCGGGACGCTCGGATGGCCCAAAGCGGCGCGGGAAGCCTTCGGGGAAGCCGGCTGGGGCGTCGCGGATGCGGACTTCGCCCAGATATATGACTCATATCCGGTGATCCTTGCCATCGCTGTCGAAGGGATCGGCTTGGCCCCCAAAGGCATGGGCGCCCGTTATTTTGCCGAAGGGCGTTTCTCGCCGGGTGGCGAGATGCCGGTGAACACGAATGGCGGCCTGCTGTCCGGCGGCCACATCGCAATCGGCGGCGGGCTTGCGTTATTGCTTGAAGGGGTACGCCAGTTGTCTGGCCGGGCTCCCGCAGACCGGCAGATCCCCAACTGCCGGCGCGGCATCGTCGGGGGCACGGGCGGCAGCTACAGCGACGCTCAAGTCCTTCTGCTCGAACGCATTGATTGAGGCTCTCACGATGACACTTGCATCAGAATTCAAAGATCATCTTGCTCGCGCGGAGCTCCATGTTCAGCACTGCAACAGCTGCGGCCATAACCAGATGTATCCGCGGCGGCGCTGTATCTCCTGCTATTCCACGGACATCGGATGGCAGAAATGCTCGGGGAAAGGACGCCTTCTTTCCTATACTGTCGTTCGAGCTGCCCCGCCGACCGCCTTCAAGGATGACGTCCCCTATGGCCTCGGAATCGTGAAGCTCGAAGAGGGACCGCAGCTTCTATGCCGATTGGCGCCGACCGAAGATGGCGATTTCGGTGGCTATCGCTGTGACGAGGCCGTGGTTTTTCGCCCGGCCGACGCGTCCGAAATCGAACAACGCCCGGTCGCCTGGTTTGCGAGGGCGTGACGCGATCTCGCCCGACTGCCATCAGAATTTGGAGAGTGGAATGTCTCGGACCATCCTGACCAGCGCCAAGATCATCGATGGTCAAGGTGTGGGGCACCACAACAAGACCTTGGTGATAGAGGGCAAGCACATCTCTTCTCTGCGTGACGGCCTGCCCGACGATCTGGGCGCGAATGATCGCGTGATCGATCTTCCGGGCAAGACCATCATGCCGGGCATGTGTATCGGCCATTTCCATCCGGAATATAACGGGCTTGGCACGCTGATGCCCAATATGAACCTGGGGACCGAGCGTCCGCCGGGCGTTGTCATGGCTTATGCGGTCAGGAACATGCGGATCGCGCTCGAGGCCGGCTTCACCGCCGCTCTCGGCACCGCATCGCTTTACGATACCGACATCTGCCTCGAAATGGCGATGGCGGAAGGGGTCTGCGTCGGCCCGCGCATTGTCCCGTGCAGTCCCCATCTCATGGCGACCGGAACACATTCCCCGCAGACCCCTTGGTGGCTGGGCGCTACCAATCTCGGCCTGGACCAGGGCCAACTGACCGGAGCCGACGCATTCCGCAAATTCATCCGTCAGGAGACGGCAAAAGGCGTCCGGATGATCAAGATCTTTCCCAGCGGTGGCCACGGGCTGAAGGATACCAGGGGAATGCGCAACCTCACCACGGAAGAATTGAACGCCGCCATCGAAATGGCGCATGATCGCGGAGCCTGGATCCGCGCGCATGTGACCTATCGGGATCAGGTTCTGGAAACGATCGAGGCGGGCATCGACATCATCGATCATGCCGATGAGCTTGATGACGCCTGCATCGAAGCCATGGTCAAGCATGGAACCTATTTCTGCCCCACCATCGGAATGATGATCGCCACGATCAGATGGGAGGAAGGAAAGCCCTGGTACGAGTTCATGCAATATTACCCCTCGGACGAGAGCTACATAACGCATTTCGGCGCTCAGTTGAGGAAGGCGAGAGATGCCGGCGTCAAGATGTTGATCGGCGATGATTATGGGCCGAAATACGGCTTCTTCCCCAATCTCTGGGGAGATGAAATGAACATGTACATCGATGAGATGCAGTTTGAAGCCGCAGACGTGATCAGGATGGTCACCAGCAACGGATCTCGCTTCTTCGGCGAAGAAACCGGCGACATCGCCGCCGGCAAATCGGCCGATCTCCTGATCCTGGACTTCGATCCGCTGACCGATGGGTTTGCGGCCTTCTCCAATCCTGAAGCCGGCATATTGGCGGTGATGAAGAATGGCGAATTTGCCAGATGCGATCTCGGACCGTCACCGAGATGAAGAACTAGGGCCAGGGCCAGCTATGTCAGTGGAATTTGAAACCGCCTTCTCACTCGATTCACTTGCCAGGAACGCCAATCGCGCAGTCGAACTAAGCGGCACATCCATTCTGGTCTGCAATGCGGATGGAGAGATTTTCGCCGTGGAGAACGTCTGTTCGCATCAGACCAGCCCGCTGGAAGGTGGCCGGGTCAGGCGTTGCATGATCTTCTGCCCTTTGCACGGGATGCCGTTTGATCTCAGAACCGGCGAAGCGCGCGGACAACTGACCAACAAGGGGATCAGGACATTCCCCGTCAGAATAACCGACGGGATGATCGAGATCGGATTAGGGGCCTAGATTGACCAAGCCGGATCAGCTGGCGCGTAGGAGACTGGATTGATCACCGAGTTCGAAGCCCTGGGCATAAGCCTTCCGATCTTCGGCTTTTCCCACTGCCGGGATGTCGTCGTCGCCGTCAGCAAAGCCGGCGGACTGGGCGTTTACGGCGCGTCGATGCATACCGACGAGGAAATATCGATCGACCTGAACTGGATCGAAGAGCAGCTCGACGGCAAGCCCTACGGCATCGATCTGATGATGCCGGAAAAATACGTCGGCAATGCGGAAGGCGGCTTGACGCGGGACAAGGCCAGGGAAGCCATCCCCGCAGAATATCAGCAGTTCCTCGATGACATGATGGACCGGTATCATGTCCCCGAGGTCGAAGGCTGGGAGATCGAGGCTGAAGAGAATCTCGGGCATCAGCGCCACACCGCGGCCCAGCAAGCGGGCATCCTGAAACTCGCATTTGCATCCAACGCCAAGCTTCTCGTCGCGGCGCTCGGAACGCCTCCCTCCCATGTCGTCGCACAGGCTCACTCAAGGGGCATGCTCGTAGGAGCATTGGCGGGGAAGGTATCCCACGCCCTCAAGCACAAGGCGGCGGGGGTCGACCTGATCATAGCGCAAAGTTACGAAGCCGGAGGCCATACCGGCGATATCGGCGGCATGGTCCTCTGGCCGGAAATCATCGAAGCCGTGGCTCCGGTTCCCGTATTGGCGGCAGGAGGGATCGCAACCGGCCGCCAGATGGCCGCGGCGCTGGCGCTTGGCGCGAAAGGTGTCTGGTGCGGCACGATCTGGCTCGCGACGCTTGAATCGGAATGCTCGCCGGTCGTCCGTCAGAAGCTGGTTGCCGCGAGCAGCGAGGACACGATCAAGACGAAAAGCTACACCGGCAAGCCGGCACGATATCTCAAATCCAGATGGATCGACGAATGGGAAGGAGACGGCGCTCCCCCAATCCTGCCCACGCCACTCCAGAGCATAGCCACGGGCCGGTATGTCGAACGCATCGATCGTGCGTCCGCTCTCGGTTCGTCCACGATCAGCGCCGGCGCCGGCCTGCTCGCGAACAAGCCGGCCGGACAAGTCATCGGCTTGATCAAGCGGGAGATGTCCTGTCGGGAGGTGATCCACGAGATGCTGCAGGACTGCGCGGAGGCTACGATTACGCTGCACTCTTACTTTGAACAGCCATGATACCGGATGCACTCCAGGGGAACTTGATAAACCGCGTCGCCATCGGCGACTTTCTCAGGCGCCGCGCCCGCAGCATGCCCGATGCGATCGCTCTCGTAGATTACAATTCGGGCAAGGCCCAGCGCATCGGCTTCGCCCAGCTGAACGACCGCTCCTCGCGCTTCACCCGCTTATTTCGGGCTGCCGGCGCCACGAAAGGTGACCGTATCGCCTTGATGGCGCCCAATTGCATCGATGGCGCCGCGGCGATGTACGGGAGTTTCAAAGGCGGGATGATCCATGTCCCGCTCAACAACGCCATGGCACCACGGGATCTGGCCTATGTCCTGGACCATGCCGTCCCCGCATGCGTAATCGTCCACCCCAGCTTCTGGCCCTTATGGCTCGACGTCAGTTCGCAGCTCCGCTGCAAGCCCCGGGCGATATTGTTGGGAGACAGGCCGGCCCCAAGCACCGATGCGGCGGACCACATGCTTCCGGCCTTGAGCGGCGATGACATTCTGGACGTCGAGATCCATGATCGCGATCCGGCACAAATCATGTACACGAGCGGAACCACGTCCCGGCCGAAGGGCGCCGTTCACTCGCATCTCGCGATTGTGCTGTGGACCTTGTCCATGGCGGTCGCATTCGGGCTGCGAATGGGAGATTCCCATGCCTGCCCCCTGCCCTTTTTCCATATCGGCGGCGAATCCCACATGCTCACCTATCATCATGTGGGCGGCAAATACGTCTTCGCCGATTTCGCTGCGGAACCATATCTCGACATCATCGAGAAGGAACGGATCAACGGCCTGTTCCTGCTGCCGTCGATGTGGAAAGCACTACTGGATGTTCCTGACATCAGAGAGCGGGATCTCTCCAGCGTGAAGCGCGCCCTCTACGCCATGGCGCCCATGGCGTCCTCCACCCTTTCGGAACTGCGCGAGATCTTCGGCTGCACTTTCGATCAGGCGAGCGGCCAGACGGAAACATCCATCGTCACGCAGTTTCTGGATGGCGCACCCTCGCAATTTCCGGGCAGCAATTATTGGGGAAAGCCTATCTCAACTGCGGACCAAGCAATCCTCGGACACGACGGCCGAGAGCTTCCTCCCGGCGAAGTAGGGGAAATCTGCTGGCGCAGCCCGACGATCATGACCGAATATTACAAGGACGAAGCGGCGAGCAGCGAAGCGCGCCAGTTCGGCTGGCATCACTCCGGCGACCTCGGCCTGATCGACGAATGCGGGCAATTGCTCTTCGTCGATCGCAAGAAGGACATGATCAAGACCGGAGGGGAGAACGTTTCGTCGATCAAGGTCGAGCAGGCAATCCTGGGCGTTCCGGGCGTGAAGACGGTCGCGGTCGTCGGCATTCCTCATCCGCGATGGGGCGAAGCTGTCACCGCGTTCATAACAGCGCGAAATGGGCTTGCGGCTGATACCGTGCTAGGAATGTGCCGCGCCAAACTCGCTCGCTTCGAGATTCCGAAACACGTGGAGTTTCGCGATACGCTTCCGACGACCGCGACAGGAAAAATTCTGAAGAACGAGCTGCGAGAGGCGTTCAAGGACCTGTATATCCAACCATAAGCAAGAGTTTAACATGGCGAAGATCAAGATTCGGGAGCGAGACGATCTCAAGTCTGGTGATTGCGATGCGAGCGAGACGCCCTCGATCGGCGTTGCGACCTTCCCCATCTTCGCATCGCACAACGATAACCTCCATGCACGATTCCATGATCTCATCGAAGGAAGCAGCCTAGGCTGGCAAGCGGGCAAGACCGGATTTGTCGTCTATGTCTGGCACGGGACAGTGCACGCTGGCGATGTCATCCTGCCGAAGGGCAGCGCCATGATCATCGAACACGGCGCGGGCGCCGCGGTTCATGCGGATGAGAACGCAACCCTCCTGGTGTTCAATGCAAACCCCGACACAGCAGAACGGCCAACGCGTCTCGGGGGCAACGTCCATTTGCTGCCCGCCGAAAGGGTGCCCGCAGCCACGAGAGTGAATGAGCAGATGAACGTCGGCGGTGCGCTCTTTGCCGATGCAGAATGTTCGACCTGCGAACTGTGGCTTCACGCGAATGATTTTCACGATCCGGATTGCCTGATTCCAAATCATTTCCATAGCGAAGACGAGATTATCGTCGTCACCAGCGGGGAAATTGTGCTGGGTACGCGTCATTATGGCCGGGGCACCGCAATAGCTATCGCTCACAATACCATATACGGTTTCAAAACCGGTCCAGAGGGGCTTGGCTTCATCAATTTCCGGCCGAGCTGGCCAACCTACGGTTTGGCCGGGCAGGCGCAAACATCGGATGAACGGAGCTATTATTCCACTCTGCCGTCTCCGGACTATATAAATCTGTAATATTACCGCGATGGACTGGACCATCATCGCGGTCACCCCGAACTGGTCGGCTCAAAGCACACGATCCGATTGCAGGAAATCCCCGACTCATAAGTGCGGAGCCAAGTCCCGCACTTCCGCGCCTGCGACCTGAGGCTAGGGGCAGTTCCGATTGAACCAAGGGTTATTTATTGACTCATGAGTACCCTATAGTCAGGCTGTTCGGAAAGCAGCAGACAAGGGTTGGGAGCGTTGGCGGAATCTCGAAACCGTAATCTTGGTGAGGCGCAAGGAGTGCCGGCCGCAATCGCGGTCGACACGCTTTGGGAGACGAAGAAAAGCCGGGACGACAAACGCGAAAAGAAGCGTTCCGCGATCGTATATCGTGCGAGCGCGCTCTTCGTCAGTCGAGGTCATGAAAAGACATCGATCGAAGACGTGGCGAGCGAACTGGGCGTCACCAAGGCGACGATCTATCACTATTATCCAAGCAAGGAAGATCTCCTGATGGCCTGCCTCATGCGCGGGCTGGATGCTTTCGAGAGCGCACTTCGCGATGCCGCCATGTCGGACGGCACGGGAGCCGAGCGTCTCTGGCGAATGCTTCACGGATATGGGCTGGTCGCCGCCGCGCTCGAGGGGCGGATGGTCATGACCGTGCAGGGTTACGATTTGCTGCCGGAAAATCAGAAGACCCTGCGCGCGGTCAAGCGGCGGTGCGGGCGATTGCTCAAGCGGACGATCGAGGAAGGGATCCAGGACAAGTCGATCCGGCCGATGAACGTGACGGTGTGCATGTATGCGCTGACCGGTGCGCTGAACTGGCTGTCGGAGTGGTTCGATCCTGACAGTGAGCTGGACGACGGGGCAGTCGTAACCAACATGCTGGACCTCTTCTTCAATGGGATTCGGGCTACTTAACAGTTTATAACAATTGAATAATTGAATAATTCGGAGAGAGAGAAAATGAGGGAAGCAATCAACCGATCCGTGTCCACGCTGCTGCGATCGGTGGCCTTGGCCGCCATCACCTGCAGTGCCCCGGCTTTTGCGCAGGACAGCGGCGACCAGTCCCGAGCGGGGACGCTCCTCGATGAGATCGTGGTCACCGCTACCAAGCAGAGTAATGGCGAGCGGCTTCAGGACGTGGCGGTCACGGTGTCCGCGTTCAGCGACAAGCAGCTCGAAACGCTCAAGCTCACCGATATCAAGAACCTTGCGAATGCGGTTCCCAATGTCAGTTTCGAGGAATCCGGATCGTATAAGGGGACCGCGAACTTCCAGATCCGTGGTCTCGGGCTGAACAGCTCCATTCCCTCGTCCGCACCCACCGTCGGCACTTTCGTCAACGGCGTCTACATGGGCAGCAATATCGGCATCCTGATCGACACGTTCGATCTGGAAGGTATCGAAGTCCTTCGCGGGCCGCAGGGAACCCTGTTCGGCCGCAACGTGACCGGCGGTGCAGTGCTGATCCGCAACAAGCGCCCGACGCAGGAAGTCACGTTGGAAGGGCGCGCGCGCGTGGAGACCGGGCCGGAATACAATTTCTCGGTCGCGGGCGGCACGCCGCTGAGCGATACGCTGGCCGTGCGGCTCGCGGCGATCTACCGGTATGACAAGGGCTACTACGACAACAAGATCCTGCCGGACAAACACTACGGCAAGACCGAGACGTACACGATCCGCCCGTCGATCCGCTTCCAGCCTTCAGACGCGACCGACATCGTGGTGTTCGGTGAAATCGGCAAGATGACCGGCGATGGCCCCGTATTCCGCGCGCCCGACTACACAGGCTTCGGCACGCCGGGTGGTGCCGGGAGCATTGCTCCGCGCGGCTTCCACTACGACGATATCTTTACCAACCTACGCGGGGTGACCGACCTCAAGTGGAAGAGTGTCTCGATGGAGATCAACCAGGACGTTGGCGACAACGGAACGATCACGAACGTCGCCGGCTGGCGCAAGATGAGCTTCTATACGGAGTTCGACGCAGATGGCAGCGAGGCCACAGTCGCCCACAGTGGCGGTTTTTCCGAACAGGAGCAGTTCAGCAACGAGCTGCGCTATAACGGCACGTTCGGGATCGCCACGCTTACGGTGGGGGCGATCTATTTCTGGCAGAAATCGTCGGACTACATCGCACGCATCAACCTGAATGCGGCGCAGGGCGGCTTCTTCTCGGAGAACGTATTCGGAGTTTTCGGCAATCTGGATCTGAAAGTGACCGACACGCTCACACTGCAATTCGGTGGCCGGTACAGCTATGAAAAGAAGAAGGCGAGCATCTCGGCCCTGGCGAGCCAGACACCCGGCGTGATCCTCGCCGGCAACTTCGGCGTTCCGGGCACCTGCCTATTCGATTACGAAGGCCACAGCGCGACGTGCAGCACCTATCAATACCAGCTGGAGGACAGCTGGAAAAACTTCACGCCCAAGATCGGGATCAAGTTCCAGCCGACCCAGGACGTGATGCTCTACGCCACCGCGCAGAAGGCCTTCCGCAGCGGTGGCATGAACATTCGCTACAACTCGCCGCAGCCAGCCATCCCTTATAATGAGGAAAACCAGAAGGCTGCGGAAATCGGCTTCAAGGCTGATCTGTTCGGCAAGAAGACCCGTATCAACGGTGCAGCCTTCTACACCAAGATCAAGGGCCTGCAGCGCGATATCACCGTGTTCGATCCCATCAGCTTCGCAAGCTTCCAGCGCACGCTCAACACGGCCGATGCGACGATCAAGGGCTTCGAACTGGAGTTCATCCAGGAAATCGTCCCGCGCGTCATCTTCAACGCGAGCGTTGGTTACGTCGACGCCAAGTACGACAAGATGTTGTTCGACATCACGCAGGACAACGTGGTGAACGACTTCGACCTGCAGCAGCGTCTGCCGCGCGTTTCGCCGTGGACCTTCGGCGCCGGCCTGCATGCTTCGCACGATATCGGCGCCGGAGAGCTGACGCTCAACCTGAGCTACAGCCATCGCGACGCGTCCTACTTCACGGACTACAACTATCTGCGTGCGGATGGTGCGTCGGCCCAGCTGCCCGCACTCGATATCTTCGATGCCAGCATCTCGTTCAGCCCCAATGATCGCCTGACCTTCACGATCTACGGCAAGAATCTGACGAACGACTTCAATCTCTCGTCGAGGACTCCGATCGCCTACCCCGCGGTCAAGGGCTGCTCCTGCGTCGTCAACGAAGGCCGCGTGATCGGCGCGGAAATCAGTTTTTCGATGTAAGGCGGTGATGGTCTTCCGGGCACCGCGCCCGGAAGATCGCGACACGCGCAATAAACGTGTGCCTTGAGGAGAGAGGGTGACAGGATGATCAAGGTGGTTTTCTGCCTTCACAGGCGGCCCGACATGACCCGTGAAGAATTCTTCCGCTACTGGAATGGTCATCACGCGCAGCTTGCCCGGGAAACACGCGAAGCGATGCGCGTGCGGCGCTACGTCCAGAACATCACAGTCGAAGCCGAAGTCAGCCGTCTCGCCAACGAGGTGCGGGGCGGGACGGAGCAGTTCGACGGCGTGGCGGAAGCCTGGTTCGAATCCTTGGACGATTTCGACAAGGTACTGACGTCGGAAGACGGCCAGAACGCGATGGAAATGATGTTCCAAGACGAAGCGAACTTCATCGACCTGAAACGCTCCACCTTCTTCCTTGTCGAAGAGCACCAGATCTACTGAGCACTCGGAAAGCCGCCATGGACATCGAGACTTCCGGCGGCCGACCGGCCGGCTTCGAAACTACAATTGCGCTGCTGCGCGACGGGCTGAGAGACGAACCGCAGCATGTTTTCGCTGAGATCGACACGGTTCGACTTACCTATGCCGATCTCGAGGACCGAAGCGCCCGCCTCGCCGCCGCTCTGTTCGGATCGGGAGTGAGGGCGGGGGCAAGGGTAGCGCTCCAGCTCGACAATAGTGCCGATCTCATCATCGCCCTGTTCGCGATCAATCGGATGGGAGCAATCGTCGTGCCGCTCAATACGGCGCTCGTCGGCTCGTTCCTGGAAGCGCAGCTGGTGGACAGTGGCGCCTGCTGCTTGATCGCGGAGCCGGAATATCTGGAGCGCGATCGTGATCGCCTGATGGGGCTGGAGGTTCTCACTCTCTTTGTCACCAGAGGTGCGGACGAAACGCCCGACTGGGCGAGGCATCTCGATGATCTCGTCGACAATGCCGTGGCGATGCCGGAAGTCGATGTCGAGCCCCACGGCCGCGACATCGCCGCCATCATGTATACGTCGGGCACCACGGGGGCATCCAAGGGGTGCATGATGTCCCACAACTACCTCTGCAACATGGGACACCACATGGCGACTACCGTCCGTCTGGGAGCGGGGGACGTCTATTGGTGCGCAGGCCCGCTGTTCCACCTCGCTGCGCTGGCGATCGTTTTCTCCGCGATGCAAAGGCGTGCTACGGCCGCGGTTGCCAAGCGGTTCTCCGTCTCCAATTTCTGGCCGGATGTCGAACGGGTGCAGGCAGATATCGTCCAGGTGATCGGATCGATGATTCCGCTTGTTGCGCAGGCGGAAGAGAGCGAGCCGGAACGGCGCTATCGCGGCAAGCTGCGGGCAGTGATCGGAGCCCCTTTCACCCCTCATCTGCAGCAGACATGGAAGACACGCTTCGGGGTACCCCATGTTGGCGCGCCCGGCTTCGGGATGACCGAGGCGAGCATGATGCTGCAACAAAGTGTCTTCGAGCCTTCCCCTCCGGGATCCGCCGGCCGCCGCTTTGCGGATTTCCAGGCTCGCGTGGCCGACGAGCACGGCATCGAATTGCCACCGGGCGAGATCGGCGAGCTTTGCGTGCGTCCCATCCGTCCCTCGATCATGTTCAACGGCTATTGGGGGCGTCCGGAGGCCACCTTGGCGGTGTTCCGCGATCTCTGGTTTCATACCGGCGACCTCGGCTATTTCGACGAGGACGGTTTCTTCTTCTTCAAGGACCGCAAGAAGGACTGCCTTCGCCGACGGGGCGAGAACATTTCCAGCGTCGAGGTGGAAAAGGAACTGATGCGCCATCCCGATGTCTCGGAAGTGGCGATCATCGGCATTCCGTCACCGTTTGGTGAAGATGATGTGAAAGCTTGCGTCGTTCTCAGATCGTCCGATGCTTTGACCGAACCTGCACTTCATCAATGGTCCCAAGGAAATGTCCCGAAATTTGCATGGCCCCGTTACTGTCAATCGGCGCGGGATTTTGACCCTGGATCGGCGTCCAACATTGACCCCCT
>CAMLQG010000020.1 GCA_946482075.1 uncultured Erythrobacteraceae bacterium | reverse complement strand
ATTTTGGACGCCGATTACCCCAGAACCGGGGTCAATATTGCAGGCCGATTCACATAATGGCTATCTGACGGTCATGCCCGGTCTCGATGACTTCGGTGCTTCGGTCGGAGTGCCATCGTCAAGTCCGACGATACCCGATTCGCCTTATCAGCTCGATCGACGAACGAAGTTCGTCGACAAGGCATTGTTCGGGGAATTGACTTGGCACATTACGCCCCAGTGGCAAGTTACCGGAGGCGTGCGGTTCTTCTGGCAGGAATTCTCAGTCAATTTCCTGTCACGTCTGCCTTTCGGCGGCCTTGGCCCTGATAATCCAAATGGTGTTCAGATCGTCAACGAGAGTACCAAGGTTTCAGACCACATCATCAAGCTCAACACCTCGTTTGATGTCTCGAAAAACCTGAAGATCTACGCAACATACAGCGAGGGGTTCCGTCGCGGTGGAGCTAACGCGATCGTGGGCGGCGCCTTCGCTTCGCTGTCGGAGTATGACACCTACACCCCCGATTTGGCTAAGAACTATGAAGTGGGAGTCAAGGGCTCTGCCTTCGACCGAGCATTGCGTTTCAGCGCTGACATTTTTCTTATCGACCTGAGCAATTTTCAATTTAATGCAAACAGTCCTGCAGGCGCAGGCCTCGTTTACAATGGGTCCAAGGCGAGATCCAAGGGCGTCGAGTTGGAGCTGAACGCTCAGTTATCACCCGAATTCACTGTCAGTCTAGGGTACACCTTTACTGATGCCAAGGTGCGCAAGGCCCTTCAAGTTTATGACCTTCCGGTCGGCGCACTGCTCACCGACCCTCAATTGCCTCCAATCCTCAACATTTCGGTTCCCGCCGGAACCAGGCTTCCTGGCGTTCCGAAACACACGGTTACATTCGGTGCCGACTATAGAATTCCGACAGGAGGTGAACCTTCAATCAACTTGCATGTGGACGGCTCGTATCAAAGCCGGGCTAGCGGCGCGCTCGACACGACAAGTCGCTTCTATTGGCAGATTCCGTCAAATTTCGTTTCCAACGCTCGCATCACATATGATTCCGGAGCATCTTGGAGCATAGACCTCTTCGTGAAAAATTTGACGAACGAGACTGGGTACAGTGGCGGGCTCGGCACGCAGGCCATCCCCAATTCCTATGCCGCTCGCTATGTAATGCGTCCGCGGACGTTTGGAATCGCTGGCCACTTCGATTTTTGATGCTCGGGATGGAAAGCGGAAATTTCAGAACCCAATATCTGCCTCGGCCTAGCAACGCACTGCTAGGCCGAGACAAGGGAGAAACCCGCGTCCACTGAAGCGATCATGGGAGGCTTAGATGGCCAGTGCCAAACTTGTGGGACGTTCTTCGAGCTTAAATCCGTTCGAGCCCATCATAATTTTGCCAGCAACTCGCACCATCCGAACCAGCCATGAGCGGCGCTTGCGGCGTCGGTCGGAAGTTCTCGCGCAAGTCCGCCAATTGCTGGCTCATGGAAATATCACGTTTTCCATGCAGGATCTCGCTGAACGGAATGGCACTTCAGTTCAGAATCTCAACAAAATATGCGGTACCCGATCGGATCTTATTGAATTGGCGGTAAAAGATTTTGCTGGTCAGCAAATGGATTCGGCTACAAGAAGCGGTAATTACGGGTGCTCAGCTCTCGCATTTTTTAAATTCATTACTGAAGAGGCTTTCGAGTTCCCGGGATATCTTAGGGGTGTGCTGGAGGCGATGTTCCGGTATTCCAGTGTTTACGATGGACTTCATAAGTTCTGTTCTAACCGTTTGATGCAGACACAGTCTAATCCCCTGATGTTTGGTAGCTGGCATCGATCAAGTTCGGCTCATCGAGCGGATCTAACGCGACAATTGGTCGCTATCAGCACATCGGCTACCTACGAATGGTCCATCGGTTCATGCACCCCAGAACAACTTACGGATAGGGTAGATCGGTCGGCCCGAGCTTTCCTGGTGGGCCTTGGATATAATGAGAAAGATTTGAAGGTCGGAGCCGACATGGTGAAAGACGCCAATCTCAAATCATCAATTCCACTCGGATTAAACTAGCGCGGCAAGAAATAGTTTAGATTGTCGTCTTGATACTTTTTGAAATATTATGCGGGGAGTAGCCTTAATGCAGTTGCAAGAAGAGGCTGAAGCGGATCTCCTCGTTATAGGGTCCGGTGCTGCTGGCCTATCGACTGCTTTAAGAGCGGCCGCATTGGGGCTACGGGTCACAGTGGCCGAAAAGTCGCATTTTATGGGTGGCACCTCCGCTCTTTCCGGAGGAGCTATATGGATACCAGGGCATGGCCTCGATAATAACGAAGACACTGCGGATCTGGGATTTCAATACCTTACGGCTCTGTGTGGAGCCGAGGTAGATTCGGCAAGATTACGCGCGTTTGTCAACAACGGCCGTGCGCTTGTCGAATTTCTTAACAGCGAGGGAATTTCGTACTCTCCCTTAGCGAGTTACCCTGATTATTTCCCTGACAAGGTTGGCGCAAGCATGAATCGCGCCTTGTTCCCCCGTGAACTTGACGGAAGGGTTTTGGCTAGCGACTTGGCATCGATAAGGCAGCAACCTCTTCTGTACAAACTTCTGGAGCGATATTCTTTGAGTCTTGATGAGGCAATGATATTGGCTTCTCGTGGACCGGCATGGCGCAGCTTGGCGGGGCGAATTATCCTCAGATATTGGACCGACGTGGAGGGAAGACGACGCTCTCGACGGGATCGACGCTTGACTCTAGGAAACGCTCTTATCGGAGGTCTCGTTCGCGCCTGTCGGCGACATGGCGTGGTTTTTTTGCTTAACTCCAAGCTCGAAAAGGTGGAGTTCGATGGATCGCGCGTGTCGGGAGCTACGTTTTCTAATAATAACAACAGCTTATATCTGAAGTCGACCGCTGGCGTGGTGCTTGCGTGTGGGGGCTTTGAGCAAAACCAACAGCTGAGGCAAAAGCATTTCCCTGTCGCCACAAAAGCCTCTTGGAGCTTGACGCCGCCGGGAGGCAATGAAGGCGATGCCATGGCGGCCTGCAGTCATTTGGATGTTGCGACGGAGCAGATGGATTGTGGATGGTGGTCCCCGACGATGCAACTTCCTTCGTCGATCCCGAATGTCGATGTCGTCCATCCAATGTTTTTTGATCATCGTCGTCCTCATAGCATCTGTGTAAATCGTCTCGGAAAGCGGTTTGTCAACGAAGGGTGTTCCTATGACCTTTTCGGAATCGCGATGATCGAGGATCAAAAGAAAACGGGCGCTAATGTGCCTTGTTGGATGATTTTCGATACCCATTACCGTAGGAAATTTGGCGCAGGCGGCATCGCGCCTTCCTTCATTCGGCCTGACAAGTCGATTGGTTCGGAAATCTGGGATCGATATCTCTTTAGGGCCACTACGATTAGGGAACTTGCTAGCAAGATCGCTGTAGATCCAGAAACGCTTCAGGCTTCTGTCGATAAGATCAATTTAGCAGCAGCGACCGGCATGGATATTGAGTACGGCCGAGGTGAAAGCGCTTACGACCGCTATTTCGGTGATCTAAGTTTGCCGATCAATCCTTGTTTGGGGGCGATCGATAAAGCGCCCTTTTATGCTGTTCGTGTCGACCTTGGAGATCTCGGTACTAAGGGTGGATTCAAAGTAGATCACTCAGCGAGGGTATTGAACCAAACTGGCTCCGTGGTGAATGGTCTTTATGCCGTCGGGAACTGTTCGGCTTCACCTTTCGGAAATGTTTATCCTGGAGCCGGGGGAACGTTGGCTCCTGCTATGGTGTTCGGCTTTCTCGCCGCTGAGGATGCGGTAGGGCTCTGTCAGAGCAAACGCACCGCTTGAGCAATTGACCGAAGGCGGGGTAGGGCGGCGCCATGCCTCGCCTTCGCAAGCCACATAGCCCATTCCGCTATTTTAACTCATCTCCCGAGGTCATCCGCCTGGTGGTCATGATGTACGTCCGCTTTCCGCTCTCGCTGCGGAATGTGGAAGACCTGCTGTTCGAACGCGGCATCGACATCTGCCACGAGACCGTCCGGCATTGGTGGAACAGGTTCGGTCCGATTTTCGCCGCCGACATCCGACGCCAGCGGGTAAACCGGATGCGTGGGTTTAGGCACTGGAATTGGCATCTCGACGAGATGTTCGTGAAGCTGAATGGTGAGATGGTCTATTTGTGGCGAGCGGTAGATCATGAGGGCGAAATCCTTGAGAGCTACGTCACCAAGACCCGCGATAAAGCGGCTGCCCTGATCTTCATGAAGAAGGCGCTGAAGCGCCATGGATCACCGGCAACGATCACAACCGACGGTCTTCGCACTTACAAAGCAGCGATGAGTGAGCTGGGTTGTAAGGAAAAGCAGGAGATCGGCCGCTGGGCGAACAACCGGGTCGAGAATTCCCATCTGCCCTTTCGGCGACGAGAGCGGGCGATGCTAAGATTTCGGCAGATGAAGTCGTTACAGAAGTTCGCCTCAGTCCATGCCAACGTCCATAACCACTTCAATCAGGAACGCCATCTCATCGACCGTCAAACGTATCGCGAACGCCGCTCAGCCGCTTTGGCTGAGTGGCAGATCGTCATGGGCTGAAGGTGCGTGCTCAACACCAGATCTGCGTCGATCAGAGACAAGTTGCGGTTAGACTGACAGCACCGCGCTCCACGTTCGGCGCGGCGGATTTCAACCGCTCGCGCTACACCATCAAGGCGGCGTTTGCCGAACTGCGCCAGGAAGTGGGCGACGATTGGGTCGTCCGCCTGAGCGGCCAATACGGCAAGAGCTTTACCAGCCTGTTCAGTTCCTATGCCTTTTCCTTCACCGGCCTGACGCCTGAGGATGGCAGTGCCTTTCTTCTCGCTTCCGCGCTCACGCGCGATCAGGACTATCTGACGGGCGATCTCAATGCGGTGGGCACGGTCTCGCTGTTCGGGCGCGAGCATGAAGTCATCATCGGTACGGACTACCAGCGCAAATCGCGCTTCGAGACGTTCTCCGACCGCGCTTTCCTCGGCACGTTCAATCTCTACGATCCCGACTACGATGCCTACCCCAAGCCCGATCTGCCCGCGACCTTCATCGCCGATACCGCGACGAAGCAGTTCGGCATCTACGGTCAGACTCGCTTGAGCCTGGCTGAGCCGCTCAAACTGGTGCTGGGCGGCCGGCTGAGTTGGTATGAGCAGGATGTCGAGACGGTCCTGCCCACCGCGCCGACCACCCACTATCGGAAGAATGGCCGGTTCACGCCCTATGCGGGCCTGGTGTTCGACGTGACACCGAGCTTCACGGCCTATGCCAGCTACGCCAATACCTTCACGCCCCAGACGGGCGTCTCGCTCACTGGCGACGTGCCGAAGCCGGCCACGGGCAAGCAGTTCGAGATCGGCATCAAGCAGGAACTGTTCGACGACCGGCTGCTGCTGTCCTTTGCCGTGTTCCAGATCGAACAGACCGGGCTTGCCCAGGCGGACCCGCTCAATCCCGGTTTTGTCCTCTCCAGCGGTAAAATCCGTAGCCGCGGGTTCGAACTGGAAGCGAACGGCCAGATCGCGCCGGGCTGGACGGTCAATGGTGGCTATTCCTTCAACCGGCTGCGCTATGTCAACGATACGCAGAACCTGGCCGCTGCCAACGAACGCCAGCAGCCGCGCCACAGCGTGAAGCTGTGGACGATGTACCGCCCCGAGGAAGGTGCGCTCGCGGACTGGAGCATCGGTGGCGGCCTTACCTGGCAGAGTCGCATCGCAGCAGAGCTGACCCAGATCGGCTTCGGCGGCGAAGCCAGGCAGAAGGGCTATGTGTTGGTCGATGCCCGGATCGGGCACCAAGTGACCGACGCGATCGAAATTGCCGCGACCGTGAACAATCTGTTCGACAAGAAATATTACGAGCGGGTCAACGGCATCCAGTTCGGCAATTTCTATGGCGCGCCGCGTAATCTCCTGGTCACCGCCAGAGTGAAGCTCTGACCGCATGCTTTTGCGGTTCCTCGGCGCCGGCGAGGGCGGGCGGCGGCGTCTGTGTGATGATCAAGATGTGATCCTGATGATCGGGCGATCCAGAAGATCCGAAATTGCCCGGTCCCGGCTGATCGAAAGGATTTTCCTGGCCTTGGCGAATTGCTGATTTTCCAGTGCGATAGTCAGCTTGTCGTGATCGACGCCATTCTTGCGGATACTGTTTGGCCCCACATAGCTCAGTATCTGGAGATTGTAGTAGGTCAGGCGAAATCGGTTGAGCGTCTTCATGATGTAACTGTTTCCGGATGCCTCTATAATTGAGAGCATGTACTCCTGCATGGTCTCGAGAATGGCGGCGGTTTCTTTCTCCCGCTCCAGGCGAGCCAACGTTTCGCAAATCTTCTTGAGGCGGGGAATGAGCGGATTGAGCTTTGACGGATCGGCTTCGATCTCATCGATCGCGACGAAGAACAGGGCCATCATCGCCTTCAACATATCGGCGACCTGCTTGCGATCCATGATGCAGATTCGAGCGCCGCGATGAGGTAAGATTTCCACCACATTATCACCGGCAAGGACCCGAAGCGCCTCGCGCACGGGCACCGTTCCGGTGCCCAGTTCCCGCGCGATAGAAGCTTCTATGAGGCGCTGTCCGGGCGTGAAGCGCTGGGCGCCAATCTGAGCAATGATCCAGTCGACGACTTCTTCGGCAGTCGTTCTCGTTATTCCCGGCTGCACGCCTGCTTTCGTCGGGTCCATCGTGTTCATCTGCGCAATTCCGGTCCGGTCGTCAACACGAGCCGCCGCCAGCATCCCGCTTTTCCGAAGGTTTCACGCGGATGTGGCTTTCCTTCACATGCACGCGGGTCTTTTGAGGCAATTGCATTCAGAGGTCGAATCATATAAGATTTGATCAATAATCTAATAATATGTGAGGGGCTTGGTTTGCTTCCGTCATATCAGGGCCTTTGGGCGCATCATGGCCGCATCGCCGATGTGAGGGCGTCTTCCAATGGATGAGATAGATCGGAAGATTCTTTCCTCCACCCGACGGATGCTGGCGGGCTTCGTTCTCGATGGTGCATTGACCGGTCACCGCGCGACGGAAGCCCGCATGGCTGCACGGGTCATCGACTTCGCCATCATGCGTGGATCAATCAATGCCGGCCAGATCGACGACCTCGAAGCGAGGGAGCGTACCGCGCTGGCCGATCTCGCGCCGATCCTTTCGTGTGGCGATCCACCGGAAACTGCACGAAGAGTCAGCGACTGGCGATCGGGCATGGGCAGCAGGTTGGCGGCACTAGCGGGAAGTGCGGAACAGGCCGGCCTCGACGTCGCCAAGGCCTCCCAAGTAGCACGTGCGCTTCACGAGTATATCGTGGATTTCTACAGCCCGGTCGATTCCCAGATCGTCCAGGGAAGTCGCGCGGTCTACAGCGACGTGACGATCACTCCCGAGGATACGCAGGGCACTTTCATCACGTCCGAGGCCCTTCAGGACTATCTGCGCCAGCACCTCGAGCGAGACGACTTGACGGTCGTCTCGCTCGATATCGTCCAGGGCGGTTATTCCAAGTCGACCTATATCGTCCAGCTCAGGACGGGGGCGGAACTAAGCAAGATCGTGATCCGGCAAGACCGTCCGGGCCTGCCGACCGATTCCAGCGTAGTGGACGAATTTACCGTACTGCAAGAGGTTCACGCTGCGGGCGTGCCAGTTCCGCGACCTCTCTGGATTGAGCCCGATACCAGTCATTTCGGCACCGCGCTGATGGCGGTGGAATTTTCCCCCGGTGCTCCCGGACGCGAAATGCCGAGAGATCCTGCGGTGCAGGAAAGTTGGGCCTTCAGCTTTGCCGATCTCCTGGCACGGCTCCATGCCATCGCTCCGCCGCAGGCAGTCGATGTACGAGCGATCGTGGCCGAGGAAATCCACCGCATGCGCGAACGGTTCGCGGCTTTGAAGCGGCTTCCCCACCCGGGCGTGGAGTTCGGGATCGCCTGGCTGCTGGATCATGTCGAAATCCTCGCCGATCGTCCCGTGTGCCGCACACATGGCGATCTCGCGTTCCATAATGTGCTCATCCACGAAGATCGTGTGCGGATCGCACTCGACTGGGAGTTCACCCATTTCTGCGATCCGGCAGAGGATCTCGCCTATGTCCGCCCGTTCATCGAGGAATTCGGCCTCTGGGGTCGTTTCCTGGCAGAATATCGATCGCGCGGCGGCCATCCCTGCACGGAACCGGCGCTACGTTACTTCGATGTGTACAATAACGTGAAGGTCTGTGTGGGCATCGCCGGCCTCCTGGACACGGCCCTTCTGCCGACCGTCGACGACATCAAGCTCATCTACACTGGCTCGACCAACCTCGCGAAGTTTGAAGTCGATGTGCTCAAATCGATCCTTAGGTTTGAAGAGGCATCAAAATGACTGAGAAGCTGGACTGGACAAAGGCCGCGGGCGGCTTTGGCCAGATCGTCAACGAGCACGATCTTTACGGGTATGAGGCAAAGCATAATCCCGATCCGCAGGTGACCGAGACCTATTATTGGACATTCTTCAACACCGAAGCGAACCTTCACGGCTACGTCTATTTCATGATGCGGCCCAACATCGGAGCGGGTACGTACGGCGTTTTCGCCCATTTCGGCAGTAAACGGGATTATCTCGCGGCCGAGTTCTTCGATTTTCGAACCTACATGCTCGACGATTTCGCTGATGCTTCCGGGAACATCTCCACTCCGCTGGGCCTGACGATCGAGTTCGTCGAACCCATGAAGACCATGCACATCTGCTGCGTAAACGAGGAGCGCGGCTTCGAACTCGACATGATCCAAGAAGCCGTTCAGCCGCCGATCGTGCGGTCCAACAGCAAGCATTTCGAACAGACGATGCGCGTGACCGGCAGCGTGGTCATAGGCGGAGTCCGCTATCCGCTGGATCACTATGCCGTGCGCGACCGATCGTGGGGCGAGCCGCGGCCGGAAACGGGGGTGATAGGCCCGCCCTATACCTGGATGACCGGTGTCCATTCCAAGGATTTGGCCTTCACCATCGGCGCTTTCGACGATCCCAGGCGCGATCCGGACTGGAAGGACCTCTACATGGTAGATGAACGCGATCTGGTCCGCGATGCTTGGCTCTACGATCGTGGCGAGCAATTGCGCTTCACATCCGTGTCCAAGGTGACGAAGCACGGTTCGGATGGGCTGACGCCGGCACGCAACATCATCGACTGCGTGGCATCCAATGGCCGGGAATATCACTTCGAAGGCGAAGTGACGGCCAATCTTCCCTGGAAGACCTGGCAGAACGCGATGTGTCATGTCGGCCTGACGCGTTGGGTCTCCCCGCAACTGGAAGGAGAGTTCTGGGGTATCACGGCCGAGGTCCAGTGGAACCACTACATTTCGAAATTGTGTGCGCCGCTCGTGCTCTGACAGACGGCCGGGGGTCGAAGCAAAAAATAAGGAGAGGGAAGTATGAGATATTCGGTATGCATCGGAGCGCCTCTGGCCTCCCTGATGGCGGTGACGGCCGCCCATGCGCAGGATGCCCCGAAGCCTGAGGCAATCTATTCGAACGAGATCATCGTGACTGCCCAAAAGCGCGCGGAAACCCTGCAGGACGTGCCGCTTTCGATCGCGGCGCTCGACGATACGGCGCTCAAAGCGAATAATGCGACCAATCTGGAAAGCGTCAGCCTGCTAGTTCCGGGTGTCCAGATCAGCTCGGGCGAGGCGAAGGCCATTGTCTCCATCCGCGGGATCAGCACTCAGTCGATCCTCGGCGTCGCGGAAGGCGCGGTCGCGATTCATATCGACGATTACTACCTCACCCGCACCAACGCGGCGATCGGATCGTTTCTCGACGTCCAGCGCGTGGAAGTGTTGAAGGGACCGCAGGGCACGCTCTACGGCCGCAACGCGACGGCTGGCACGATCAACATCATCACCAACAAGCCGAGCAAGGAATTCGAACTGTCGGCTTCCGTTGAAGGGTTGCTGATCGACGATAGCGGAAGCGACAACAACACCGGGATCAAGGGATCGCTGGTCGCGAACGCCCCGTTGAGCGACCGGGTGCAGGCGCGCGTTGCGCTGATGAAGGTCAACCGGGGCGGCTTCTTCACCGGCATCTATCCGGACGGGCGCAAGATCGACCTCGGCAACGCCGATGAATTCTACGTGCGTGCGCACCTCAATTTCGAATTGTCGGACAATCTGCGCTGGCTGCTGACCACCGACAATTACTGGGCGGACGATCGAGGTTATTTCATTCACATAACCGGTCGGTCACGGCCCGACGTACCGATCATCGGTACGCCGCAATTCCCCTTCATCGAGAACAGCCGCAAGATCTTCGTTGACGAGCCATTCGCGAACAAGCCATCGATGAACGCGATCACCTCGACATTGGAATTGGAAGCGAGCGAGAACGTCACTCTCCGTTCGCTTACCCAATATCGGCGAACCAAATACTACATTCTAGGCGAGTTCGACGATACCTGGGCCGACCTTAGCGCGAACGAGTACAGCGCGAAATCCACCGTCTTCTCGCAGGAATTTCAGGCGAGCTTCGATTTCAAACGTGTCAGCGGCATATTCGGTCTCTATTACCTGCATGAGAAGCTGCCGTTCTCGCAGTTCTTCCGCCTCGACGGCACGTTCCCTACGGCCAATCTTTACCTGAACGGCAAGGGCAAGACGAACGCCTTCGCAATTTTCGGCGATGTCACCTATGCGATCACCGACAAGCTGAAGTTCACGCTTGGCGGTCGCTATAGTCATGAGAAGAAGGATGGGTTCCAGGATGCTCGCTTCCAGGCAGGTGACGCGGTGCTGCTCGGAAATGTCGGGCCGCTTGATGCAGCGACGTTCAAATCATTCACTCCCAAAGCGGTGATCAAGTACGAGCCGACCTCGGATCTCACGCTCTATGCCTCATTCCAGAAGGGCTTCAAGAGCGGCGGCTTCAACATTGGCTCGCTCAACCAGAATTCGCCTTACGCGCCCGAGAAGATCGACGCATACGAAGCCGGCGTGAAGTTTCGCTCGGGCCGGCTCTTCTCCCTGAACGCTGCTGCGTTCTGGTCAAACTACAAGAATCTCCAGCTCGAAGATTCGATCGGCAACGAAACAGTGATCCGCAATGCCGCAAAGGCGCGCATTCGCGGCATCGAGCTGGATGGCTCCATCCGGCCCGGGAACTTCACCCTGAACTTCAGCGGCATGTATCTGGACGCCAAAGCGACAAGCGACCAGCCTATCTTCAATCCTCTCTTCGGCACGTCCGACAATGTCGATGGAAACAGCCTGCCGCGCGCTTCCAAGTGGTCCGGCAGCGTTTCGGCTTCGTATGATTTCGATCTGGGCAATGGCGGACAGATCACCCCATTGTTCACCGCGTCGTATCGCAGCCACCAATATCTGACGATCTTCAATAATGAGTTGGTGGCGCAGGACGCGTATTGGTGGCTGCGGGCCTCGCTGACTTATCGATCCTCGGACGAAAAGTGGTCGGTGGCCCTGTTTGGCGACAACCTGACCAACGAATATGTTCTGACATCGGCGAATCCGGCGAATCCGGCCTATGGCTATGGGCGCCAATCGGCTGTCGCGCCGCCACGTACTTTTGGGGTCCGTTTCGACTGGAAGATGTGAATTGCCGATGCAGGGCTTTGGGAGAGGCAGTGATGATCGAGACGTTGGGTCTTTTCAGGAAAGCCCAGGACGGATCGACCGGCGTTCATCGGTGTCGGATTTTCGCGCATGAGAAGCTGAGGGCTGACAATGGTTAACAGCTACGACGGTCGGACGGTCGTCATCGCGGGCGGCAGCAAGGGTATCGGCCTTGCGATCGCGCGAGGTTTCAGCGCGTGCGGCGCGCGGCTTGTCATCGGGGCTCGCAGCCATCGGCCGGAAATCGAGGATTTGACAGACGCGCAATTTGTCCCTTGCGACATGAGTCAGCCGGAGGGACCCGATGCTCTCATCCACGCGGCTGTCGCCGGAGGCGACAAGATTGCGGTTCTGGTAAACTGTGTTGGCGGCGGGATTATTCGTCCTGACCCCGTAAATGTTACGGATGATCAATGGTTGGAGATGCTCAATCGTACCTTCCTCTATGTAGTCCGCTCCTGCCGGGCAGCCGTGCCGCATATGGTTGACGGTCAATCCTCGATCCTCAATGTCTCGTCCGTCGCCGCACAGCGAGCGGAGCCAATCACCATCGATTATGCAGCAGCGAAAGCTGCCGTGGACTCCTACACGAAATCGCTGTCGGCGTGTCTTGCGCCCCGCGGCATTCGCGTGAACGCGATCGCTCCGGGCGCGATTGCGACGCCTTTGTGGTCGGACGCTGGAGGACTCGCCGATCAGGCGAGCAGTTTGCTCGGTGTTCCGGCGAAGGATGTGGTGGACGGCTTTGCCGCTCAGATTCCGTTGGGCGGGAATTTCGGCGAACCCGCCGACATCGCGGAGTTGGCGCTCTTTTTATCTGACGCTCGGGCAAAGTATATTACCGGTGCGAACATCCGCGTCGATGGCGGTTGGCTTGCTGCAGTTCGATAGCGGAACTCTGCCAGAGCAAATGCACCCTTTGATGGTCAGACTGACGGCACCGCCGCACACTTCCAGCACTCGTCTTCGGTTCAGTTCCGGGATAGCTCATCTTTTCGGACGTGTGCTCCTCGTGGTTCTCGCCTCTGCCGGTTTGGGCGCTTCTGCCGCCTTTACCTCGGCTGTATTCGCTTCGGCAGCTTTCACCCGATCGTCGACCGAGAGTTGTTTTCCGAGCAGCGGATAGAAGCGGAACACCGATCCACGGTCGCTGGCGAATCTGGGCGGCGCCGGGTCGGCCAATACGATGCGTTCGGCCGGATCGAGTATGTCGACGGCGAACGCCGGCTCGGACGCCGCGGCCGCTTTCTCGCCGGCATCGTGGGATTTTTCCTTCTCACCCCGGGCGTTGACGGCGATGCGGAAATAGCCGCTGTCATCGGTCTTTCCCGACACCTGCTTCGTTCGGCCGCCGATGACACCGGATACGCGCACGGCGTAGCCGATCGCAGGTGCGCCGGAGGCCAGCCGGACATATCCGTGGAACATCCCGGGTTGGGCGATATTCCCTGCAAACCGCTTGGCGAGCGTTTCGGCCTCGCCCAGTTCCGCACCCAGTGCGGCCAGCCGTTCCATCCGCGCATTGATTGCGACGATGCGCTCCTTGTCTTTGCCATCTGCTTCCAGCCGCCTGGCTTCGCGCCCCTGCGCGTGCATCAACCCGCCCAGCAGCGCCTTCTGCAAAGTGAAGACCGCGGGGCCGATGTCCTTGCCTTCGGCGAACATCCGGGCGATCCCGGCCTGCCGCGCCCGCACTCGTTCGGCTTCGGCCCTATCGGCGCTGGTATCGGGGTTGATCCGTTCATTGTCGATCATGATGCTTCCTTTCACGCCCTCAGGCCGACGATCCGGCCTGCGCCGCTGGCGAGGTCGCCCGTCACATCGTCCCGCCCGCCGCTCGAGCAGAGATCCTCACAGAATATCTCCCCGAGGACGAGATTGTTGTCCGCCGCCGTTTTCAAGCCCAGCACACGGATGCAGTGGGTGGACTGGTTGTCCGCTGCGGTGTTCAGTAGCCCGAGGCTGAGGATCGAGAAGAAGGCGCGGCCCCAGGTCTCGGACAGGCGGTTGTCGTTGGTGCGCACCGTCATGCCCGCGGCGACCAGATCGGCAAGGGCGAGGCGGCGGCGCTCCGCCCGGATATGATATTCGAACTGGTTGTCGCAGGCGGACACGTCGTCGAGCGACAGCAGCAGGACCGAGGAGAGATCGAAGCCCTGCTCGGGATCATCCATGTTGAAGCTGATCTGGTTGTTGTCGAACTGCGTCTTGCCGGTAGGTAGTAGTGGATTGACGCCTTTGGTCAGCGCGCCCAGCTTCGCCATCGGGCAGACATATCGCGCGATGTTCTCATATCCCATCATCGCCAGGATGCGGTAGAGGAGGGCATAGAGCAGTCCGATCGTCCAGTCGCGCCCGACGCCGAGATTCCCGACCAGTACCGTCCGGGCGAAGCGATCGGTGACGGCATCCGCCAGCGCCTCGCTCGCAAAGCGGTTGTCGGTGATCAGCATCGGCCCCGCTCCGAGCATGAACAGCGCGCGGCCCAGGGGATGTTCCACCTGATTGGCATGTACCCGGAGCTGGTCGACGCCATGAGCGAGCGAGCGGCGCGTCGCGGCGCTCATCATCTCGCCGGCATATTTGCCGGGCTTGCCGAGGCTGAGCGCCAGCCAGACGTGGATGCCGGCGCGGATGCCGTTGCGGGCGCCCTCGATCCTGCCCACGTCGGGCGCGCCGTTCCCGCGAACCAGATTGTGCTCGATCTGCAGCCCGTCGGCGACGAGCACGAAGATCCCGCATATCGGATCGCGCCAGTTCAGCCCGTTATCCTCGATGCGGTTGCCTTCGATCACCAGCTCCGTCGTGAAAGCGAGCGCGATCCCGCCATAGCCGAGCAGGAGCTGCATGAGCTGCGAGGTGGGGGCGGCGATCTCATGCCGCAGGCAGCCGATAATCCGATTATCCGCGATCGTGAGGCCGTGGACCGAGACCAGCGGCAGGCCTCCGCCGCGCAAGCCGAAGAAGCGGACCACTGCGATGCCGTTCGCGCCGTGACGGCTGATCACATTGCCGCTGATCTCGATATCGTAGAGATCGCCGGCGGATTCGTAATGGACCTGCCCGTCGCCTTCCTCCCCGTCATCCTCGCTGCCATGGTCGGTGGGGGCGCAAGGAGCGCAGGGATCTTCGATATCGATATCGACCACTTCGATCCCGTCGGGATGTTCCTCGTCGATCCGCAGGATGCTGCCCAGCGTGATGCCGTTGCCGCGGCCGCCGGCGATCACATTGTCCGCGATCCGTACGGTATCGCTGCCGCCGCCGATCTGGATGCCGCCGCGGGCCGCGTCCGCCAGTCCTGCCCGGCCGGGTGCCGCCAGTTTCGAGAAGATGCGGTGGAGGCCGCCCGCTTCATCGTCCGGCGCCGGCTCGATGATATTGCCGTCGATGTCGATATTCTCGCCATCGGCGTAGATCGCGGGCCAGGCGGAGAAGCTTTCGCGTATGTCGCGGAACTGGACCAGGCAGTCCGCGATCCGCACCACGTCCGATTTCTCGATCCGAACGACCGCTTCGCCGCCGCCTTCGATCGCCAGCCCTTCCACGCAGATGTCGGTGCTGTCGGTGATTGTCACTGCCGACGATTTCTCGCCTTCCTTGTCGGGCGCATAGATCCGCGATCGCGGCCCGCAGCCATGCAGGGTGATATTGCGCCGGCCTTCGATCCGTACCGCCTCGCGATAGGTGCCGGGAAGGATGCAGACCGTGCCGCCGGTGGGCGGTAGCGACGCCAGCGCATCGGCGATGGAGGAGAACATGCCGTAGCTGATGACATTGTCGCCCACCGTGACGCTGCAGCATCCGCGAATGCGCGTGAGCGGAAGGAAGGGCGGGCGGCAATCGTCGATCAGCTCGCCTGTCGCTGCGCCATTGGCGTTGCCGGTCCATTCGACGAGACCGATCGGCGCGCGATAGCGATCCACGCCGTTGGGCGGCGCGCCCGATGGCAGCGTCAGCCGCCACGGCGTCACCGCATCGGGCGCCGCCGGGCGCGCGGCGATGATCCAATGATCCTCCGGCCGGAGCGGCCCGCCGCCGAACGCGATACCCAGCCCGGTATTGCCGAGCGTCGTCGAGGCGATCGGGATCTTGGCCGGCGAAGCGAGGTCGTCGCCCCGGTTCCAGACGCGGAGATAGACGAATTCCTCGGTGAATTCGGCGGCGTCGGAACGGGACTTCCACCGGTCGAAGCCGGCGGGCAGCGGAACGTCGATCTCGAAGGAGAGGCTGTCGGGATCGTAGCTGACCGCCACTTTGCACAGGTGGCCCGAAAGATCCGCCACCGGCTCGCCATTCGGCAGCGCGGCGGACCAGGGAAGCAGTTCCACCACCTGATCGCGCAGCGGCCAGTGCGCCGCATCGCGCGGCGGGGCTTTCAGCGTCACCACCACCGGTTGGCCGGCGCGGCTCGTCACCACGGCGCGGTGGAGCGGGGCAGCGTTGTCGTACCCCCAGGTGTAATGCGTCGCGTCCACCATCTGGACGCGGATCGCCTGGTTCTCCGCCCCCAGATAGCCTCCGGCGGTCGGCGGGGAGCAAAGGTCGCCCGGAACGGCGGCGGCGGTGAAGCTGACCGTCAGCGTCGCCGAGGTCGCGATCTTCATCTCCCCGTCCATCGTGCCCATTCCGGCGAAGCTGGCCTGTGCCGCCGCCCAGGCAGCCGGACATTCGTCGCCGGCGACGCCCTGGAGCACATGAACCCGGCGCATCGTGCGCCAGCGGGTGGAAGTGTCGGGCCCGCCGAGCGCGACTTCGAACAGTTCGCCGTCCTCGGTGGCGGTGACCGGCTGCTGCCAGGCTTCGATCCACACCAGGTCGGTGCGGGTGGTGTTGGCCGCGGGCGGAGAAGGAGCGGCCGTCTTGTCGAAATTCAGCCAGTCGCGCTGTTCCAGGAATTGTTCGGGGCTGCTCATCTCCAGCCGCAGCCCGCCCAGATAGAGTTCGCCCGCGCCAAGTGTGAAATCCAGTTTTCCCCCGCTGGTCGTGAAACCCGAGGGGAGGAAGCCGGGCCCCGGTGCGCCATAGGCGCCGATGGCGTGGATGCGCGTCCGGCGGAGTTCCTCCGCCTCGATGATCGCGGCTTCGTTGAAATCCTCGTCGGTCAGGACGCGGCCCTGCTGGTGGCGGACACCGGCGTAGTGTTTGCGGGGATCGTTGATCAGTCGTGAAAGGTCGATGGTCGACATGATCAATTCTCCATGATGAGAGCGGGAAGGCGGCCGAAAGGCATGTATTCGTCGATTTTGGCGGTCAGGCCGTCCTGCCGGATCGGGCGGCGTTCGCCGGCCATCGAACCGATTTCGCAATCGTCCTCCGACCCGCGCAGCAGTGCGGCGGGGGCGACGGGCGAGAGTTCGGCGTAGTGCGGATCGCCGAACCGGCGGGAGACGAACAGGCGCTGCAGATCGTCGATGATTTGCGATTCATAGGGGTGCGGGACACGCGACGCAGGGCCGCGCGCGGAAAAGCGGAAGCAGCCGCTCTGGATATCGGTGACGTCCGCATTGCCGGCGACCAGCGTGTCGCTGGCATCCAGCCTTTCGACGTCCAGGACCAGGCTGGCGATCGTCTGGCCGATGATGGTCGAGCGGATGATGATCGCATGACTGCGCGGCAGGACGATGCCGGAAGCGCCCGGCTGGCTTGCATCGACGATGGAATCCCGGATCGTGACGGTGTCCACGCCGCTGTTCGCGCCGGCCAGCGCGACGCCCGGCAGAATGCAGCGTTCGATCACCAGCTCGTCGATAGTGCCCGCGATCGCCAGGCCGCAGGGCGGGATCGCCCCGCCGATCGTGTTGAGCCCGCCGGGATCGAACGTGCAGTGACGCAGCACAACGCGGGCGAAATCGCCTTCCAGCCGCAACTGCCCGGCCAGCGCGCCGATCCACAGCCCGTCGATCACCAGCGTGCGGTTGCTGCCCACAGCACCCAGCCGCCAATTGGCGCTCAGCCGCAGATAGGGCCGCGTGGCTTCCGCCGCGCGGATCGTCAGATCGGTGATCGCGGTCTGGTTGGGCGGGTTCGCGAAGGTGGAGCTGTCCTTCAGCTCGAGGATGCCGCCGGCCGGCACGCCCGGCGCGCTCGACCGCTGCGCCCAGCTGGCCGTCGCGGCGGCGGAATCGATCGTGCGGCCGAATGCGCCCGCACCGATCGGCGCATTCATGCCGATCGCGTAGTCGACCGCGACGCTCTCCGGCGCAGCCCCCCCGGGATCGAACAGGAAGCGTCCGCTGGCAGGATCGAACAGCAGCGCGATGCCGGCAGGCGCGGCGACGGGCCAGGCCGAGAGATCGGCCGCGCGCATCGCCTCCGGAGCGGTGTCGGCGGGCGGCACGCCGACCCCGACCGTACCCGAAAGCACCACGCTGCCGCTGTCGGGCGCGATGGAACGGCTGAGTATGCCCGCGATCACGCCCGCGCCGCCCAGGATTGCGCCGGAGCGCAGGCCCGACACGATGCGGCGGAACGTGGCCTCCACCACGAAACGCTGCCCGGCAAGGGTGGCTAGGTCGTCCGCGGCGGCTTGCGCATCCGCCGGATTGGCGATGGGCGCACCATTGCGCACCCAGGCGATGGCGGCGTCGCCCACGGAGTAAATCCGTTCGTTGAACAGGCGGCAATCGATCTCGACTGGCAGCGATCCTTCGGCGGCCGGGCGCCAGCCGCTCCAGTCCTGGCGCGAGACGCCCGGCGCGAACAGCGGCACGGCGCGGCCGCTGGGGTCGAAAGTGTAACCGTCGCGCGTGCCGGCAAGATCATTGATCCGCAGCGGCGTCACCCCGGCAAGCTCCACGATCGAGAGGCGGTGGAGGTAGAAAGCGAGCGTGGAAATGCCGCGCAGGCCGAGCCGGCCGACCGGGGAGCGGGTCTCGGGCGTATAATGGAATTCATCGAACGGTTCGTCCGTAAGCCGCGCGCCGCGCGCCGAACGCAGATCCGCCAGCCCGCCTTCCGGCGTGCGTGTGACCCGGCCGATGAGTGCGGGGCCGTCCAGGCCGTGGCGATTGCGCGCGAGGCGGCGGAATTGCTCCACCAGCTTGGCGTCCCAGCCGGCGATATCGTCCGCCAGCTGCTCCAGCACCTTGATCGTGCCCTTGCGGCGGCGGTAGTAGATCGTCTTGGCGACGTCGCTGCGGCGCGCGCGCGGGTTGAGCGCCGAAACCAGCCGGGTGGCGAGAAGCTGGCCGATATAGGGTACGGCCCAATCGTCGGCCAGTTCGATGAAGCTGTCGTCCCACAGCCGGTCCTGGCTGCGCTTCAGCACCGCCGCCTGGCTGGCATAGGCGCGGACCAGTGCGCGCAGGGTGTCGCCGCCGGCATCGGCATCCGCCTCGCGCAAGGCCGCCGGCACCCATTCCCACAGGCGTTCGGTGAAATATTCGCGGTAATCGTCGCGTGCCGTGCCCATCGTCCGCTTCCTATCCTGCCAGCCTGCCGTTGACGCGCACGCCCCCGGCCGCGAAGTCGAACCACGATCCGGTGGCCGGCTTGCGGCCCGTCTGGGTGAAGGGAGTGCCATCGAAGCCGAGGCTGTTGAGCGCCGTGACGCCTTCGACCTCCATGATCGCCCTGATGATTATGCTGGCGAATACGACGCCATCCGGCCCCAGGCGCTCGCCGCGCAGCAAGCCGCCCGTCCCCGGCAGAGTCGCGGCGGAGAACAGCGCCTGCCCCACCGCGTCAGCGACATCGTTGGCGACGAAGCGCGGATCGACTGCGATATCGACGTTCAGGCTCGCTGGCTGGGGCGGGGAAACGACTACCGAAACGGGCGCGTCCTCTTCCGCGATGGCGCGCAGGGCTGCGCGGATCGTCGGGGCAAGCTGAGCATCTCCGATATATCGGAGCATGATGGCGGGGCGCTGCCCTTCCGCGTCCCAACGCCAGCTTGCCTTTGCCGCGCGCACGCCGGACCGTTCCAGCGCGGCGGTTTCGAAATCGAGCAAGGATACGGCCCGGCCGAGCAGAAGCGCGGAAGCCGGCCCGCGGATCGCGATCTCGACGGGGGCTTCGGCATCGGCGCCCCCGAATGCAGGCAGGGGATTGCGCACGCCGCGCACGCCGGCGACCGGCTTGGCCACCTGCTTGACCGAACCCGCCGGCGGCCCCGCGCCGCCGCCGCCGAAGCGGTAGTTCGCGATGATCGGCGCGCCTGTCGGCACGCGTGCCGCGCCGCCGAAAGTGATGTCGGCCTCGCCGGATTCATCATGGCGGACGATATAGACCTGCGCATCGCGCGGCTGGCCGTAGAAGCTCTCGACTTCCTCCCATTCGATCCCGCCGACATGAATGACGAGACTGCTGGTCCGGCCCGCGGCGTTGGCGGCGGGCAGATAGGTGAGCGGTTTCTTCTTGAGACGGAAGGTCTGCTGCGGGGCCGAGGCATCGCCCGCACCCAGCACCTCGTCATGCACGCTCTCCCCCCGCGTGGCGAGGAACACATTGCCGTTGAGCGTCACCGCCTGGGTGAGCGGCTGGTCCCACGCCGGCGTGCTGTCCAGAGTTGCGCGCCGCGCGACGGGATCGAGCGTGCCGCTCGCCACCGCCGCTTCTGCATGTATGTCCTCCAGCGCCATTTCCGTCACCGGAATGCGCGGCGCATCGAGCAGGCCGGGCAGCAGCACCGGATCGCCTTGCTCCAGCACGTCCTTGAGCGGCACGTGGATCTGGCCGGCCGAGCTCAACGCGTGGTGGACGATCAGCGAGGGAACATCCGCCGTGCTGAACGGGATCGCGCTGTCCAGGGTGAGCTGGGTCACGCCCGTCTTGATCGCGGGGCTGGCCATCGTGCTGACATTGCCGTCGGGGTCGGTCAGCGTGCTGCTGAGGCTGGCGAGCAGCGTGTATTGGACCTCTCCCACCGCGGTTACGCGGCGCGGTGCGAGGACGCCGCCCGCTTCGATCACCACGATATCCCCCGCCGCTATCGCGGCCCTGGCTTCCAGCGATACTTGCGTGGAAGAAAGCACTGCCGGCTCGCCCGATCCCGGCGTCAGCTTCCAGGCGCCGGTTCGCGCGGCGGCCCGCAACAGGCGAGCGGTGGCGTAGGTCGCGCCTGCCGGCGGCGTCACCGGCGCGGAGAGATTGACGCTGGTGACGGCGCGGCGCGTGCGCAGGATTTGCGGGGCGGCCGCCGCGATCCGCGAGGCGGCGAGAGCGCCGCCCATGTCGAGAACCACGATCTGCCCCACGGCGGCCCGCAGCGTGCCCGCGCGAACGCTGATCGTGCCGAGGGGAGAAGGGAGGGCGGTCGCCGGCACGCGGTCGACCGCGAGGCGGTTGAGCCGCGGCTCCAGCTTTCGCGCCGCGCCGCTTTCGAAGACCTGCGGCGGGTTGCCGTCGAACTCGCCGGAACGGAACGCCGTCGCCACGGGCAGGGTGACCAGGCGCACGCCGTCCGCTTCCGCGGCCAGCCAGACCGACGATGCGAGAGCGGGCCTCGGCAGATAGCCGAGCAGCGCCACCATGCGCCTTGCGGCGTCCGGCAGAGTCGCGGTCCGCAAATAGGTCTCGCCGGCGATGAACCCGTCGTAGAAGCTGGTGACGTCGCCCATATAGGCGAAGAATTCCACCAGCATCATTCCGAAATCGCCCGCCTCGCGCGAGCGCCATTCGCGCAGCGCGCCTTCGCGCGCGATGGCGGCCAGCACTTCCGTGCGCCAATGCGGGAAAGTGCCGAGCGCGCGGGGCAGGGAGGGCAGGCCCGCCGGGATGGCGTGGACGGCGCAGGGATGAACGTCGCAGGCGCAGGCCATCAGGCGCCTCCTTCCATGACGAGGCGCACTGCGCCGCGTTCCGGCATGTCGCGGTCGTTGCTGACGCGCACCAGCTCGTCGATGCCCACCGGCAGTGCATATTCGGTGAAGTCGCGCCATTCGAAATAGCCCGGTCGGCGGACCTTCATCCCTTCCACCGCCTTGACGCCGGGCACCGCCTGCAGCGTGGCGATCAGCTCGGCCCGGGAAAGCGGCAGGCCGAAGGTGAAATTGTCGGGATCGAAGAAGCCGCCATCGCCTTCCGGCCCGAACAGCACATCGAGCGCGGCTTCCTTCACTTCGCCCCGATAGGCGTCGGGAGCGACGCAGAGCGCGATTTCGAGATCGATGTCGGCATAGCGCGGATCGCGGATCTTGACCTCGCGCCCGGCCTGCCGGACGCTGTCGAGCAGATCGCCTATCTCCGCGCGCAGCTGTGCGGAAAGCGCCGTCGCGTCGCGCGGATCGGGAGTGACGAAGAGGGTCGGCCAGCTGCCCGTCCAGCGGCTGACCGCCCCGGCCTTCTGCACGCCGGCGATCCGTTCCGCCATGGCGGCGTAGTCGGCGGTCTGAACCGCGCGATAGGTGATCGCCCGGAACGCCTGGGGCGCGTTGGTGCGAACAGAATCGAGCGCTTCCGGATCGCGCCCGCCGCTCGCCGTCAGGGGATTGGTGATCCGCACCACACCCGGCACGGCCGCACCCAACCGGACCAGCGTATCGGGCGCGGCGTTCGTCCGCGCGCCATTGCCCAGCCGGTAGCGCAGCGAGAAGACCGAGCCTTCCGCCGGCGCCATCCCGAAGCTGCCGTCGCCGAAGCGGATGGTCGTGCCGTCATTCGATGCGTAATCGACCAGTTCGGTGCGTTGGCCGAACCGTTCGAAGCTGGCGATTGTGGCGAAAAGCCCGTCCTCCAGAGTGAAGACCTTGTCCGTCGGCTCGGCGACGCTTTCGCCCACCAGCGCCGGGCGCCAGCGCCACGCCCGGTCGTTCTCCAGGAAGAGGTCGATTTCCGGGCGATGGATCCCCTCGGAAAGATGCCAGACCAGCGGAGTCCTGTCGGATTCCGCCAGCGGGAACAGCGATTTCACCCTCGCGCTCAGGTCCTCCTCATCCCCCGAGGCGGGATAGCACAGCGCACTGTCGGCGCCGACGCGCTCGATCGCGCGCGGCAGGCCGGCATCGGGATCTGTCGGGTCCGCTGCCGGCCCGATGCGGAAGCGGGCCTCATGGGTCTCGCCGGATGTCGCCGGAAGGATGTTGCCGCGCAGCGTCAGCGTTTCGAGATCGAGGTCGAAGGGCAGCGGGGGATCGAAAGTGATCCGGGTGATCGCCGGCGTGCCGGCGGGCAGGGGGTCGACATCGTTGGTGGCGCGCAGGATGCGGACGGCTATCCGCCGTGCCGGTTTGGACTGATCGGTGGGGTCCGTGCGCAGTACGACCCACCGGCCCAACGGATCGATCGCCGCGTCCGGCTGCAGGCGGGTCTGGTGGGCGCCCGCCAGCGTCATCGTGGTGCTGCCCGCGAAGAGACAAGTGTCGTTCTCGTCCCAGATATAGGGCGCAAGCGCGTTGCGCGCAGGATCGACGGCGTAGAGCACCGGCGGCACGGGCGCGGCCGGTGGAGGGCTGAGCGGCCGGTCGCTCAGCCCCTTGCCGATCTCGAACACCAGCTGCTGCTGGGCGTCGCTGATCGGCGTGCCCGCCGGGACGTTTGCGGCGGCCGAGGCCTCGACATCGATCCAGGCATGGGCACCGGCACCATTGTCGATCTCGTAATCCACCAGGCGCGCGAGATGGCGCAGGGAACGCCGCTGGCTCGCCGTGTCGAACTGCGCCTCGCGGCTGATGCGATCCTGCGCATAGGCGAACTCGTCGCCCATCGCGGCGACTAGTTCGAGGATCATCATGCCGATATCGGCTTCCACCCGGTCGTGCCAATCGGGATAACGCTGCGAGGCGAAATCCATCAGCGCCTGGCGGTAGCTCCAGAAATCGCGGGCGCGATAGTCGACCGGGAAATCGACCGGCTCGTCCTCGGGACAGGGGCGCGGGTCGGTCTCGCAATCCAGGTCGCTGTCGCAGGCCGCCTTGAACGAGAAGCGGATGCCGTTGAAATAGGGATCGATCGCATTGCTGGCGATGTGCAGCCGGTAATAGCCGAACCCGCCCGGCGCGGCGACGCGGATGCGCAGCACCGCGCGGCCGTCGATCGCGGGGGGGAGCGGGGTGACATGTTCGATGACCGCGATCTTGGGTGGCGCGACCTGGCCTTCGGCAACGATCGTGAACGCTGCGCGCGGGATGGCGGCCAGCTGCGCCGCCAACGCGGCGGGCAGCGTCTCGTGATGGAGGAACAGGGTGATCGTGGTCTGGTCGGGAGAGACCTGGACGAAATCGATGCCCGTCAGCGTCGACGACGCGCGGATCAGGTCTGCGCGGTCGATGCTCATGGCGTCACCTCAAGGTTGAGATAGCGCCTCTCGCCGATCGCCTTCACCGCATAGCCGACCCGGATATGGAGCGTCGCGTCCTCCGCCCGTGCCACGACGTCGAAGACGGAGATGACGTTACCCAGCCACTTGGTCAGGGCCTGATAGACCGACACCTGCGCCAGCGCCGCCGCTGCTTCACCTCCGGGCGCGAACACCAGCCGCTTCACGCCGCAGCCGAAATCGGGCCGGTTGATCCGCTCGCCCGGCGCGGTCAGCAGGACCTGCCTGATAAGCTGCGCGACATGCGCGTCGTAATCCTGCTCCTGCGCTATGCGGCCGCGCGCCGGATCGACCGCGAGCGTCCAGGCGATGCTGGTGAAGGGCGTGCTCATGATCCGCCTGCCGTGGGCTGGGTGTTGACGATGCTGACGGGGCCTTGCGGCGCCTGGTCCGCCGCGAGGCACAGGCCCTTGCTGTCCTGCGACAGGGTGGGAGTCCCGCCCACCGTGACGGCGGTGTTGGGTTTCACCCATTGGACCTTCACGCAGGGGTGGGGAGCGCCGCTGATCTGGAACGGACAGCCGGCAATGATGAAATTATCCGTGGCTAGCGCCAGCGCGGCGTCGGCCATCGCGTTCATGTTTGTCGAGGCGATGGAGACCGTGCCGCCATGCGGGCATTGCAGCGAAGACGCGGTTGTCAGCAGGGGCGATGCCATTCCGTCCTCCTCTCAGCTTACGCCGACTTTGAACTTGCCGCCATTGACGGTGACGCCGCCATCGGCGACTTCGACCTTGCCGGACCCGGCGGCGGATTCCGAAACGACCCCGCCGGCGGCGACCGAATGGCTGGCTTCCCCTGCGATGGTGACCACGTCGCTGGTCCAGGTCGTCGTCGCGTCGGATGCGTTGGCGATCTCGACGGTGCCGTCGCTGTCGTCGATCTTGAAGCTGGCCTGGTCGGTCGCGATCAGCTTGATGTCGGCGGAGGTCGCATCGGCGGGCAGTTCTCCCTTGCCCCAGAAACACCCGGTCCAGATCGCGCGGGACGTGTCGCCGCCCTCGAATTCGATCCAGACATTCGCCTTTTCCGGCGGCAGCATGAAGAAGCCCAGGTCGGGACCCGCATAGGACACGCAGGGCCGCGCCCATACCGGCGTCGATCCGAGGATCGCGGGGCACAGCACCTGCAGGCGCCCGGATTCCTCCTCATCCTTGTTGCTGACGACGGAGCCGGCATATTTGCCCCACACCCGGTTGAGCATGGCGAGCTGAAATTCGACAAGCGGATCGGTGTGCATGGTCAGTTCCACCCGTTGCGGACAAGTGTCGCGGTCATGAGATGGTCGTCGTCGTCGATCCGGTGGACGACGCGCTGGACGAGATATTTGCCCGAATGGCGCTTGCCCGCGCCGTGCAGGGCCACCACGCTGGCGATGCGGATCACCCGCTTGATCCGCCGCGCGCGGGCGGTCAGTGTGACGGATACGAACCACCCTTCGTCGATCAGCGCGGCTTCCCCCCGCACGATCAGATCGCCGGCGTCGTCGACGGGAATGCTGAGCCGCGCGCGTCGCGGCTTCTTTACGATGTCGGCCAGCGATCGGGCGGCAAGCGGCGACAGCGGCGAACGTTCGACGCTGGCTGACTGGTCGCTGGAGGAAAAGCCGTCGCGATTGTCGGCGTCGGTCGAGACCACCCGCTCCACGTCCCATTCGATCACGGCGGAATCGATGTTCCGCTTCTCGGTCGCCAGATGGAGTTCGATCGTCGGAGTTCCATCGACCGGCGGGCGCTGGACATGGGCGGATGGCAGACCGGTCAGCTTGTCGTACTCGATCCAGAACCAGCAGCCGTTTCGCCGCGCCAAGCGGCGCACCAGGTGAAGGTCGGGCTCGCGCTGGACCAGCGCGTTCTTCTTCTCGTCATGGCTCACGCTGCTCGGCAGCTTCACCCCTGTCGGCGTTATCCCCGCTGCGCCGAGGACTTCGGTGATCGCGCCGGCATCGGTGACGGACGGCCAGACCTTGATCTTCGCCTCGCGCCCCAAGGCGACGGTTGCATCGCCGCCGATCACTTCCAGCTTCGATCCTTCGCCGCCGGTCACGACCGAGATGCGCTGCTGCGTCACCGGGCCGCGGACCAGGATCGCGCTGTCGTCCCCGTCAGCCGCGCGGATGGCGATCTCCGCTTCCGGGCCCAGCCTGTCGTCGCTCAGCAGGGCAAGGTCGCCATCCGCGATCTCGACATCGTAGAAGAGCGAGAAGGTCGTCGTCGCGCCGATCATTTCGGTAATCTCGACGATCGCCGGCTGGACCAGCGTCGGGTCGGGAAATCCGTTGGGCAGGATCTGGCAACCGAGCGGCATCTCGTCTCCGTTCCCTTATCGCTTGGCCGGGATCTGGACTTCGCAAAGTTCGCTCAGGACCTCCGCCGTCATTGCGTCGTTGATTTCGGCGATCCGCCAGTAGCCCGCGGCGTCGTTGAGGTAATAGGCCGCGAGATGATCGGCGCGTTCGCCCTGGCGGCGCAGATGGCGGCCGCGCAATTCCTGTTCGGGGGCGGGGGCAGGGGGAACCATCTCCACCGTGCGCCCGCGCGCATCCTTTGCGAGGACCGTCTGAATGCCGGCATAGCGGCTCTTTTCGTCGAACAGGCTCATTTCGGCCTCCCTCCCTAGATCGGCAGCATGCCGAGGATCGATTCGACCGAGTTGGCGAGATTGGCCAAGGCCAGTCCCTCCTTCTGGCCGCGCGTGAATTTATAGCAGAAGGTCGCGATCTCGGCGGTCGCGCCGGTCGCCTTGTCGCCGGTCACCTGCACCAGATCGTCCAGCGTCAGCACGCGCAGGCCGATGGTGGCCTTGGCGCGGTGCGGGTAGAGGAGCGGCGAAAATTGCTGTTCCTCGATCGTCAGCGAAGTGATCCGCACCGGCACGATCCGGCCCGGGCCCCAGAAGAACAGCACGATCGGTGCATCGCGGCGTTCGAGCGCAGCTTCCGCTTCCGCGCTGAGCCCGCCGCCGAGGCTGACGCCGCCGGCCGAGAACGAAACCGATCCCGTGACGCTGCCCAGCAGGCCGCCGAGCAGGCTGTCGCCCGGCGGGTACATCAGCATCTCGATCGCGGCGAGCCGGTCCGCGATGCCCGTCGCCACCGCCACCGGGTGCGCTTCGGGCGTTTCCAGCGCATCGGTCGCGTCCATTTCCAGCACGAGCGAGAAAGTCTCGGCCGGGTCGTATGGTTGGGCGAGCGCGGCCAGCGCGTCCCGATAGGCGGTCACTTCGGCCTGGTTGGTGACCTGGCCGTCCTTCACTTCCTCTCTGACGACCTTGGCCGGCGGCTGCCAGGGCGTCAGCGTCCGGGTCATCGTTTCCGGGTTGTACTGGAACACGATGATGTTCGGCACCGGAATCAGCATCGGCGCGCCAAAGTAGATCAGCGCGCCTTTGAGCAGGAAGGGGCTGTTGGGATAAGACATCAGCGCCCCCTCACGTCATCGGCTCGAAGCCGAAGGTCGCGCCTTCGAGCGTTTCTTTTTGCTTTTCGCGGACCTTGTCGAGGATGTTCGGGCCGATCTTCGCGCCCGGTTCATAGCCCGCCTGGGGCATGTTGTTGCTGTAGATCGCGGTGGATTTGGCGGTCGCGACCAGCGCGCGGTAATATTCGACCTCGTGCTTGTCGAGCGCGGCCTCGAGCTTCTGGTTCATATGGTCGCGCATCCAGGTGTAGGTCTTGCAGGTGGCGTTGTAGATCGCGGTCGACAGCGCTTCGGGCGTCACTTCGGCTCCGCCGATCTTGGGAAGCTTCGCTGTGTCCGAGGTGCTCAGCGGCTTTCCGCTCCGCTTCTTCGCCATGGCTTCCAGCGCGGGTTTGTCCCGCACGAGGTCGCGATAGCCATCGCCCAGCTTGTCGCGGAATACGCCGTTGATGGCGCCACCCTGGCTGGCGCCGGCGGTATCGAGATCGTCCGGCTTGGGCGAAATGTGGACGTCGCCATAGATATGGGCGTGGTTCGACAGCAGGATCGTGGGCATGTTCGGACCGCGATCGCCCTTGTCGTTATCCGCGATCTGGATGCCGCTATTTCCGCCGGGGGAACGGGTGATCGTCTTCACCTGCTGCCCTTGCGCGACGATGTTGGGATAGAGCGACAGGGGATGCGGGAAGGGTTTGTGCCGGTCCTTGGTGTTCACCAGATATTCGATGAGCAGATATTGCACCGTGTGGTGCGCGGCGCGGTCGGTGCCCTTCTGCTGGGCCGGGTTGTTCTTGTCGCGATAGAAGCCGAGGCGAAGGCCGATCTGGCCGTATTTGCCGGTCGTCGCGCCGGCATCGGTGGCGATGTAGTCCGCCCATTTCGGCGCCTGGTCGCCCGGCAGGTCGCGGGCCGGCGGTGGATCGACATAATCCTCGATCTGCTTGAGAGTCGATGCGCTGAACATCAGCTTGCCGGCGTTCTTGCCCTTGCCCTTGGAGAAGATGAACGGCGAAGGCTGGAGCCCCTGCAGCGCCAGCCGGGCCTTCGCCTGGTAGATCGCCCGCTTCGGCCCGGCCTTGGGGAAGTTGGCGTCGATGACATGGTCCCAGATATGCGAACCGCCGCCGATCATCGGCAGGTGGATGTAGGTGACGCGCAGCGTCTTGAACGGCTTGGTCATGTCGACCGCCGGCCGCTGCTTGCCGTCCGGCCCGGCCTCCTCCTTCGTGTGGAGTTCGACATCGATCGAGACGCTGGTCTTGCCGAAGAAGAATTCCTCGAGGATCGTTTCCAGCCGGCCGGTATCCAGCACCCATACCTTCTCGGTCTTCGCCTTCGGGCTCTTCTTGTCCTGCTTGATATCGACCTGCTTCAGCGCCAGCGGCAGGATCCGGTCGATCTCGGCAAGTTCGCTCTTCTTGTTGTCCAGCACGTAGCTGAGCATGGCCGCCTTCGCCTCTGCGCCGTCGAAGGGGCTGGCGAAGGTCATGGGCCCGGCCCCGGATTGCGCTTCCTTGAGATGTTCGACCAGCTTGGCCTGGAGGTCGTTCTTGAGGCCCGGCGCGGCCTTGGCGAGGTCGGCGGCCTTGGGCGCATTGGGCCCGGTAAGGCGGCTGGTCATCTTGTCGGCATGTTCGATGAGCGCGGTCGGATCGCCGAGCTTCTTGAAGAACCGCTCGACTATGTCGGTGAGGCTGGGCTGGATTCCGCCCGCCGACGGGGCCACCGCGCGTGGGCCGGCGGCGGGCTGAGCCGAGGCGGCCGCCAGGCTATCCGCCTGTGCTTCCGCGCGGCTGTCCATCCGCCAGGCCGGGCCTGAGCCGGAAGCCGCGCCGGAAGTGCCGGCAGGCTGGGCGCTGTGGCGCTCTCCCAGCGGACGCGATCCCGTCTGCTGGAGGACGTGGGCCAGTTCATGATGCAGCACCTGGCGGCCGCCGGGCGTGGCGGTGTTGATGCTGCTGTCGAGATAGACATGGCTGCCGGCCGCCGCCGCCCGCACGCCTGCCGGCCGCAGCCCGGAATCGATGCCGCTGCCCCGATGGATGCGGACATGGGAGAAATCGTGCCCAAAGCCGGCTTGCGCCGCCGCCCGGTCGGTGCGCGAAAGCGGCGTTCCGCGCCCGGCGGGCAGGCGCGGCGGCGCGAGCGGCAGGATATGCTCATCGTTGAGCTTCGGCGCCATTTCGCCTTGCACGAAGGAGGTGGCGACGGCGGGCACGTTGACCGCCTGCAGCTCCTTCAGGAAAGGAACCTTGGTCAAGAGATCGTGCGCTTCTTTCGAAATGCCCGATGCCGCGTCCTTCAAATAGGGATCGAGCGCTTTCCTGGCATATTCGCGCCACAGGATGTTGGGATCGATCCGCGCCTCGCGCAGTTCGTCGGCGACCTTCTCGAAGATCTTGACGTAGAGCTCACGCAGCGGGCCCACCGCGTTCACCACGCCCCGCACCCCTTGCAGCGGCTTGCGGTATTTGAACGGCAGATGGTCGATGACGAAGTTGACGACCATCTCGATGATGACTTCGAGCGGGACGAGCTCCTCGGGCAGTTCATATTCGTTGAGCGCGGCAAGCACGGTTTCGAAGCGCCGCAGCGTGTCCTGCACGCCTTCGACGGCGTCGACCGCGGCGTCGAGCCCGGCTTCCCGCAGCGACAGCCCGTCGAGCCGGTGGAGGTTGCGCGCGACCACCCGCAGGATGAGCGCGGCCCAGGGCGAGCCCTGGACGCTGAGTTCGAGCTTGTCGAAAGCGAAGCGCGTGTGCTGGTGGACGCGTTCCGCTCCACCGACCACCTTGCTGCCCGCGCCGAGGATGCCGCCCACGACGCGCTTGATCGAGCTCTTCTTGACGTCGTCATCGTCGCGGCCGCGCATCCCGTTGACGCGCCCGGCCGCCTGGAAGCCCGCTCGGATCACGGCGAAAGTGTCCGGCTCGTCGCCGAACAGGAGATAGTCCCACAGCTTGGCGAGCGTGAGATCGGATTTGAGCTTGTCGAAACCCTTGCTGAAGACCTCCCCGACATCGCCGTTCATCACCGCCTTGATCGTGGCGAATTCGGGCGTGCCCCAGAACTGGATGATCGAGCCGGCGATCTCGGCGGCGGCGATGGCCGGCGCGAATTCGGGAAAGGCGAGCTGGATCAGCGCCGTCAGAACGCTCGCGAATTCGTTGAGCCCGGCCGCCAGGTCGCCCAGCGCTTCCATCGTGATGTTGATGTGCAGCGCATAGGTCATCTCGGAGAGCATGCGGACATTGTCCGACCGCACTACGAGTTCGGCTGTCTGACCCCCATGGGGCGTGTACATGATCGTGAACAGGTCGACGGGCGTATCGCCGGGGGCGACGTCCTTGCCGTCGATGGTCAGCTTGCGCACCCCGATCGGCTGTCCCTCGGTCTCGATCATCGACGGCTGGCCGAGGATTTCCGGCTGGTACTGGAACTGGCGATGGACCTTTACGAGCTCGTAGACATTGCCATTCTGCATGAAGGTCGTGCCGGGCTCGTTCGCGTCTTCATCCTTTCCATAAAGCGGATAGCCCCGCCCCGGCACGTGCAGCATGTTCTCGCCCGGAAGGCCTTCCATCACGGTCTCGGCCTGGTAGTTCTCGACTGTCTTCTCGAACTCCGCGGCGAGCGAGGCGAGCATGTTGGCGCGCCGCTGCAGGTCGGGCACCTTGAAATCGATGTCGAACCTGGCGAGCGGGCTGGTATCCTTGGCGGCGAGCATCAGGGCCGCCATCTGGGCCGCATTCCTGAGATAAGGATGCAGCGGCAGGACGATGTCGAAGCGATCGGTGCCCGAGATCGTCACGAGATCGCCGAAATGGGTCTTGGAGGCCAGCTTGCGGTTGAGCACCGGCGCGAGCTCGAGCATCAGCATCGCCATCTGCATCTTCTGCTCGGCATCGGTCGCCGGCTGGATATTGCCCAGGAAGGTGAGCGTGTACTGCATCGCCAGCTTGGGCGCTTCGAAGAAGGCCTGGGGGTCCTTGAGGAAGGATACCTGCACGCGCTCCCACTGCTGGGCGATTAGGGGCCCGATGGTGCGGCGCTGGTTGTTGGTCGCGCGGCGCAGCGGCCCCTCCAGAGCCTTGTGCTCAAGCTCCATCTGCGCCCGGACAGCGGCATCGAGCGCATCGCGCGCTGACTTGCTGTTCTCCACCAGCTTGCCCAGCAGCAGGAACCATGCGACCGCGTTCTGATAGTCGGACGGCCAGCCCAGCTTCGCACCGTTCTCGAGCGGCATGTCCGTTACGCCGGGAACGTTGGCCAGGATCTCCGCCAGGCGGTCGATATCGTCGACGATCCAGGTGACGAAGCCGTCCTTGTGCGCGCTGAATTTCTTCGGCGTCACCATCAGCTGGTTGCTGGTCATCTGCCCGCGCAGGGCCGCTTTTCGCGGATGGTCGCGCTGGGTCTTCTTCCCGGCGTCCAGCGTCAGCAGCGCCGACACATTGTCGCGGTCTTCCGGGCGGACGAACAGCACCGTCGATTCCTTCGGGACCTTGTAGCGCTGCGGTGGCTTGAAGCGCCCCTTGACGGCCTCGATCGCGACATTGACGATCGGCGTTCGCGCCGGATCGTAAGTGAACTCGCGCGTCGTATCATCGACCGGCGTGTCGAGCGCGGCTTTCAGTTCGTCCAGCAGCGTACCGTAATAGAGCGCATAGGCGAAGGTCACGAGGGCCGCTCCCGACACGGGGAAGCCCGTCACGTCGGCATCGGGAAATTCCTTGGCGAGTTCGCCCAGCCCGACGCTGTCCTTCTCGAATGACGTCAGCAGGCCGACATAGCTTTTCTTGACCCCTTTCTGTTGGGCCAGGAAGGTCTCGATCACGGCATTGCCCAGCTTGCCGTAGCCCAGCAGCACAGCGATGTCGTAGAAGCTGTTGAGGGCGGTCTGATAGGATTTCGCCGCTTCGTCGCGCTGCGCCGTGAGAGCGTCCGGGTCCGTCGCCTTTTCAGGCTTGGCATAGGCCTTCAGCAGCCATTGCTGGAGCTGGAACATGCTCATCAGCACGATGCCGTAGATCATGTCGTCGGTGATGGCGGCGGCGGTCGGCTCTGTGTCGGCGCTGTCGGGATCGATCTTCGGCAGTTCGTTCATCACGAGCGTCTTGTCGCGGCGGGCAAGGTCGCCATCGATCCCGTAGGTGATCGCCTCGACCATTTTGGCGGCGGCGGCGAGGTTGTCGGCGAGCGCGGAGGGGCCGGGCATCCCGCCATTCTCGAGCTGTGCTGTCCGCCGCAGCGCCTTGATGAGTTCACCTTCGAGCTTGGCGAGCGGCTTGATGGCGGGCAGCCGCTTCAGGATGGCTTCGCGCAACACGCTCGAGCGGGCCTGGGCGGTGAGCTGATCGTCGGTCGGCCAGCGATCGGGCGCGATCTTCGGCCGATCGGTGGCAAGCGTAGCCGCCTTGGCGCGCTGCCAGAAGATTTCCGCGCGGCGCGCGATCGGGGCGATGCGCTTGCCGGCATCGACCGCCAGCGCCACCAGTTCCGGTTCGGCCTTGGCCGCGCGGGCAAGGCCGGGGAGGAAATCTTCGTCCTTGTAGAAGCCGATGAGCCCGAGCTTGACGTCGAAACGCTGGAGCAGCGACTGCTTGCCTTCGATCGCCTTCTTGTAGGATTTGAAAGGCTGCAGTCGCAGCGTGTCGAACGCCGCCAGTGCGCGCAGGGCAACCGCCTCACGCTCGTCCGCAGCCAGGGGATTATAGGTCAGCGATCTGGCGATCGCGTCCTTCATCGTCTCGTCGAACGCCATGTGCGGATCGAGATTGAGGCCGCCGCGGGTGATGCCGTAGAAATCGAGCCGGGCGACGGCCACGACCGCGTTGGGGTAGTATTTCTTGCCGACCGGATGTTCGCTGAGGAACTTCACCACCCAGCTGCCGTCTCCCCGGTGTTCCGAAGCATAGAAATCCCAGCTTGCGAAAGCGGTTGTCGGCGGAGCCTTGTCGCCGGCCGCACCGATCGCCTCGTCATTGGCGCCGAGCGACTTGAAGCAATCCCGATAGAGCGCGCGGACAGCATCGGTGAACTCGGCGTCCTTCAGCTTGGTCATCTCGGCGCTGACCGCCTCGACCGCCTTGTCGTCGCTCTTGCCGGTAACTGCCGTGCGCAGTGACTGGGCCCGCGCCATGAACTCGGCGTCCATCGGCAGCGCGGCATGGCGATCCAGCACCGCCAGGCAGGCATCGACCCCGGTTTTCGGATGCAGCAGGTCGAGCTGCGAAAAGCGGCCTTCGATCTCCAGCCCGCCAACCAGCTTGTCGCGCCCGTCGATCACCGCCTGATTGGGGTCCGGATCGCGCTGGATGCCCGCGGCGCCCGCAACATGCGGTTCGACCCGCATCCTGCCGCCCGATGCCGTCCGACCCGTCTGCTGGAGGACATGGGCGACTTCATGCGCGATCAGCATCCGTCCCTGGACCGTGAACGGCGACCATTGTCCGCGACCGAAATAGAGGCGATTGCCGGCGGCGAAGGCGCGTGCGCCGCTCCGCAGGGCGGCCGCCTGAGCGATCGCATCGGTGTGGACGCGGACCACCGAAAGATCGGCGCCGAACCCTTCTTCGAGATCGCGGTGCAGCCGCGCCGGCAAGGGGAAGCCCAGGCTGCCGGGCATGAAGATGCCGGCGGCCGGCGCGGGACTCAGCCCTGCGCCGAGGCCGGTCGCGCCGCGCAGGAAGGCGGACGCGCTTCGTTCCGCCTCGTGCTCATGGCCATCGCGCTTGCGCCAGCGCAGGGGCGCATGAGTCTTGCCGACGGTTCGGCGGTGGGTGGAACCGGAAGCGTCGGGCCGGGCCGGGGAAGCGCTCATCCCGCTTCTCCCAGCATCGCGTCGATGTCGCGGGCGGACAGGCCGGCTCCTTCCTTGCCGAGTTCGCGCGCCAGCATTTCGGCCAGCAGCCGGGAGCTTGGCGCGTCACCCGTCCGCCGCGTCGTAAACAGCGCGGACAGGGCCGCATTCTTGATCAATGCGCCGCTGGCCTCGAACCGGGCGACCCGGCAAAGCTCGGGCCTGAGCGTGCGTGCCTGCCGCGCGGGGAACAGGGCCGTCACCGCCTTGGCCCAGATCGCCTCGCGCGCGGCGGCATCAGGGCGCGCGAAATCGACGATGTGGCGGATGCGGCGCAGGAAGGCCGTGTCGATATTCGCGCGCAGGTTCGTCGCCAGGATGACGACACCCGAATAGGCTTCGATCGCCGTCATCAGGTGGCTGCTGTCGAAATTGGCGAAACGGTCCTGCGCGTCGCGCATGTCGTCGACGCGCTTGGCGAACAGGGCGTCGGCCTCGTCGAAGAACAGGATCGAATTCTGCGCGGGGCGCGAGGACAGGAGTTCCTGAAGGTTCTGCGCCGTTTCGCCGACCCATTTGGAGATCACGGCGGACAAATCCACGGCGAGCAGGTCGAGGCCCAGCTCCCCGGCGATCACCTGCGCGGCCATCGTCTTGCCCGTGCCGGGCGGGCCGGCGAACATGCCGACCAGCCCCCGGCCATAGGGGAAAAGACGCTGCGCTTCCGGCTCGGTCCACAATCTCGACCGTTCCCGCACCTCGAAGGCGAATTCCTCGAGCCGGGTCTGGACATCCCGCGGCAACACCAGATCGTCCCAGCGGAAGACCGCATCGATGCGGCGCGTGAGCGGGCCCGCTTCGGCCCGGCCGCGGGCGCGCAGCAGGGCGGCCGCCTCGTCAGGATCGGCGGGCTGGCGCGCTGTGATAGCGGCGATGTCGCCTGCTTCGGCGATATGGCAGAGCGCCAGCGTTTCGAGCGCTTTTGCGTCCCAGCTCACGCATTCGGGCAGCAGCCGCCGCCACAGGCGCAGCCGTTCGTCGGGCGAAGGCGGGGCGAGGACCGCTTCGATGTCCATCACCTCCGCCACATTTGGCGCCACATTCGGCAGCGGTGCGTCGCTATGGATGATCTGGATCGGAAAGGGCGGAAAGCCGAAAGGCGCGGACAGGCCTTCCTGCCCCGCGGAGAAATAGGGGATGCTGTTGTCGAGGAATGCCTGGCGGTGAACGCGCATCGCCATGTTCAGCGTGCGCTCTGCGCCGTTCAGCGCCAATACCGGAAGGCCCAGCCGCATGCCGATGGCGGCGGCGAACCAGCGCGCGGCGACGGCGTCGTCGGTCTGCAGCCGCAGCCGGCTGGCCTCGCCGCGCTGAAGGCGCTGGGCAATCCGCGCGGCGGTCGCGTCGACCGGCCAGCCTGACAATTCCGGGCCGAGCGGCAGGAGCTCGGCCTGCCGGCGAAGCATCCGGTCCAGTTCGTGCGTGCCGTCGAGCCAGGCCAGGATATGCGGGTCGATGGTCAGCGCGGCGCCGCCGCTCGCCAGCTCGTGTTCGCTGACCATGGCCCAGGTCAGCAGCGGCGAACCGGCGGGCAGGCGCGGCCGGGCGGGATGACCGAACAGACGCGCTATCGTCAGAACGGTGACCTGTCCCTGCACCGGGTCCTGCGCGGCGACAGCGGCATGCATCGCCGGGTCGACCGCGCCCATCCAGAGCGTGCCGAGCAGATCGGTTTCCGCCGCATCGAGGCCGAAACGGGCGGCAAGCTCGGTCAGCCGCCCTTCCGGCCGCTCGGCAAGAGCGGCGCCTTCCAGCGCGGCGTGGAGCCGGGCCCATTCGAGGCTCCGTTCATCCGCGCCGGCGCGGTCCGCCAGCCTGGCTTGGTCGGCAGCGGTCCCGTTCATGGCACGATCTCCCACCACGGACCGGATTCCGCCCCGCGGACGATGATCCGGATAGGCAGGGTGGAGCCGGAAACCGCGCTGGCCGGAAAGCGGAAGCGCAGCCGGACCCGGTTGGCGGGAGGCGAGGAGGGGGTGAAATATTCGCCCGGGCCCGGCGGCGTCGCGGCGGCGCGCGCCAGCCGGTCCGACCCGGCGAAGACCATGATGTCGCCTTCGGCCAGCAGATGCGGTTCGAAACTGTCCACCGTCACCGTCAGGATTGGGCCGGCTGCGGTGACGGAGACGATCCGCGGCGCGATCGCGAAGCGGTACTGGTTGGAGATGGCGTCGAAATCGCGCTGCGATCCGTCGGGGAGGGTGGATCGCATCGTGGTCTGCACGAAAGCGCCGTAGATGCCCGGAAGGATCGCCGTGCCGCCGGCGGTGGGCCGCACCGTGACCGTCAGCTGCGTTCCATCCGTGGCGAGGTTCCAGGCGGCGTCCACTGGGACCGGCTCGGCGAAGTCGCGGTGGAACAGGAGCAGCGCGGTCTCGTCGCCTTTGAGGTCGCCGCCGCGGACCCGGATCGTATCGCCATAGGGCGCCGATGCGGGAGAGAGGTTGATGCGCTGTTCGGTGGCCGTTCCCGGGATCGTGAAGCCGATCGTGTTCTCGATGCTTTCGATGACCGGCCGGCCGCGCGCCAGGACGTGGACGCCGGCCATCAGCACCCGGCCCGCCCGGACCTGGGGCTCGTCGGGTTCGAGCAGGGTGGCGGATACTTCGTAATAGGCCGCAAGGCGCATCGCGCCCGAGCCCGCCTGCCAGTAGAACCCGGCCTCGGTGACGGGCGTGGGCTGCATCGTGATGCGCAGCTTGTTGCCCTGGCCGCGCATCGCCGGCGGCATGATCAGCACGGGGCCTCCCGCCGTATCGACGGTCGAGTCATCATTGATGAAATTGGTGTCGCGCAGCGTCTTGACCGCCAGGCCCATCATCAGCTGGTCGGACAGAGCGCGGTTGTTCGGATCGGCCGTGTTCGATCGCGGGGACAGGACGTAGTAGAGCGTGAGCCCGAGCGGCTTGTAGCGTTGCGGATTCGGCGCGGTGACACCCCAGTCCTGGCCCTCGGTATGGGCGTCTTTCCTGAGGTGGTAGAGATAGAAGCTCAGCGCGTGCGCGCCGTTGACGAGATCCGGCGGCCCGGCGGAGACGAGCAGGGTCGATCCTCCCGGCCAGTCGGGAAACGCGGGGATGCGCTCCTGCAGCAGCGTGGTGAAGCACCGTGTCACCAGGCCGAGATCGAGCAGGGCCACCCAAGCGTCTCCTAACTCTGGTTGAGGCCGAAACGCAGAATGCCGACGCTGTGCGCCAGTCCGTCACGCCGGCCGACGGGAAGGGAGGCGATCGGTCGGGAGACCGCTGCGACAGGTGCGGAAGGCGTTGCGTTCTTCCCGGCGGCCCGGTTGGCGAGAGCTGCGGTTTTGCCCGCTTCGCGCCTGGCCTGGCGGCGAGGCGAGGGGGTAGTCTCCCTCGGTGCTGGATCGATCCGGGGCGGTGGCGGTGTCAGCGCGATTGCGGCAGGGACGGCCGGGCTATCCGCCACCCTGTCATCACGAACCACTGCCGCTGACGGACGAGGCGCTGCGACATGCGGCGCAACCGGTCGAGCGCTCTGCGGCGGTGCCTCGGTCGCAGGCGTCGCAAGCGAGCGCATGAAGGCATCGGCGCGCTGGATGGCGTCCTGCGGCGCTTGCGGCTGGACGGCGGCGGGGGGCGGTGCAGCGGGGGTATCACGCTTCGCCGTCCGTTGCGCATGGTCGGGCGCGATCGTTCCCGGAGCGATGCGGTCGATCGTTCGTGGCGTGTCTGGCGGCGGGGGCGTCGTGCGCGAAGGGGTGGTCAGGGGAACCGCCGCGGCCCGCGCGGTCGTGGGCGTTGCGGGCAGGAACGAAGGAGCCGGAGCGACAGCCGGATTCTGCGGTTGGGCGAGGTCATTGACGGGATCGGTCAGCGCCCATTGCGTGGTCTGCACGAACGGATCGAACAAGGCATCGGCGCTTTGGCGCGGGACGGCCAGCGCTCGGCTCATCAGGCGTTCGAGATATTTCATGATACGACCGCCAGCCGTTCGGCGAAGCTGCGCCGCAGCCCGCGTTCCAGCCCCAATATCTCGGAAAGCGACCAGCCATAGCCGGTGGCGAGCCGGTGGACTTCCGCCAGCGTCGCTTCGCGCTCATCCAACAGGCGCTGCATGGCGAAGGTCTGGATGTCGAAGCGAATCTCGGCCGGATTCCCGCACTCGGCGCAAGGTGCGGCGATATCGACGTCGAGGATCGGCGCCAGCGCTTCCAGGCGCGCGTCGAGCTCGCCGGGATCGATCCCGCCTTCCACTTCTTCGAGGATGCGCGCTGCAAGCAAGGCTCGTCCGGCTTCGCCTCCGGCCATCGCCGCTTCCTCCTCCTCCGCCGCGGAAGGCAGGGAGTACCGATGGCCGCCGGCATCGGTGATCCGGCGGGGGCCGCTCGGCTGCGACGCCTCGCGTGCGTCTTCCAGCGCATGCTGCAAGGCGGTCAGCTCGAACGACAGGTCGTACATCGCGCCGCAAGCGGAACATTGCAGCGACGACACGATGCGATCGCCCCACAGCCCGCGATGGAGCGTGGCCAGCAGCCGGTCCCGATCGCTCGCCGCGAGGTCGGCGGTGGCGAGCGGCGGTTCCACCAGGCGGTCGAGAAGCGCGGTGGCCGCTTGCGTGTCGATGCCGGAAAGCGACAATTCGTCCTGGCCCGCCGGCTCGCGGACCCGCATGAAAGCGGGAACTCCGCCGCTGGCCTGAATGACGACACGCTCCGCCCAGGCGCGTCTCCCGGTCGTCATGTTTCAGACGGTTCGGGCACGTCTATATCGCGCACCCACCCTTCGTTCTGCAGGACGATATGCTCGAAGGCGACGGCGTGGCCATTGGCGTCCAGCTCAGGCAGGGCCTGGTATTCGGAGACCCAGCAGCGAAACACCTTGTAGGACTTGGCGACGACTCCTTGCTCGTTGAGAAGCTCGATCAGGATTTCCTTCCGAAAGCCCTTGAGCGTCGTCAGGGACCCTGCCTCGACACCATAGACCTTGTGCGCCCAATCCTCGAACTCGGTGTCATGGGTAACGCCGCGTTCCAGCGTGATCGGTTCGAACTTCCACGTCGAGGGCGAATGGCGCGACGTGCTGGCGTCGCCCCCCTCGCGATGGGAGATGACTTCGGTGCTGCGCTTCAGCGCCGAGACTTTCGATACGCCGGCGACGTAGCGGCCATCCCATTTCACGCGGAACTTGAAGTTCTTGTAGGGATCGAAGCGGTGCGTATTTACGGGAAACTGAGCCATTGCGAAGACCTCTGCGAAAAGGTTCAGGTCTGGATTTGTCCGGCCATCTGCTGCAGCGTCAGCACGACGAATTCAGCGGGTTTCAGCGGCGCGAAGCCGACCAATATGTTGACGATGCCCAGATTGCGGTCGTTCTGCGTCGTCGTGCTCGCATCGCATTTGACGAAATAGGCATCGACCGGCGCCGCCCCCTGGAACGCGCCCTGGCGGAACAGATTGTTCATGAAGGCCCCGACATTGAGCCGGATCTGCGCCCAGAGGGGTTCGTCATTGGGTTCGAAGACGACCCAGGTGAGCCCGCGAAACAGGCTCTCCTCGATGAACAAGGCGAGGCGGCGGATCGGGATATATTTGTATTCCGATCCGAACTGGTCATCGCCATCCATCGTGCGGGCGCCCCAATTGACGATGCCATTGGGGAACACGCGGATGGTGTTGATGCCCTTGGGGTTCATCACCCCGTTCTCTCCGTCGCTGAAGCGGAACTCGAGCCCGGTCACGCCGCGCAGGTCGGCTTCGGTGCCGGCGGGCGCTTTCCATACACCGCGCGCGGCGTCGGTCCGGCCCATCAGGCCCGCGATCGCGCCGCTTGGCCCGACCATCACGTCGCGTCCGCCTTCGTTCACCTTGACACGGGGATAGAAGACGGCGGCATGATCCTTGACCAGCCCGACGCGCAGCGTGTTGACGCCGACCGACGGGCCCGCCGCCTTCTGCGAATCCGTCCAATCGGCCGGAGGGTCCATCAGCAGGAAGGCACGGCGCCGCTGCGCGAACACGCTCGCCGGACCCCACAGCATCCTGCTGGTCGCATCGCTGTGGCCTGCGTCCTTCGGCAGGACGAGCAGGTTGAACAGATCGACCTCGCGATCGACTTCCAGATAGGCGCGCTCATAATCGGCGGCCGACGGCGGACCGCCGTCATTGCCCGGCGCGCCCGCGGTCTGGAAAGCGCCCGCACCGGTGTTGCCGAGACTGTAGTAGCGGACATTGGCGATGAAGTCGGCGCCGATATCGGTGCCGCCGGTCACGATTGTCCCGCTCAGATTATCGGCACCCGCCACGGGCAGGATCGCCAGCCGCGATCCCCACACCTCCGCCGTCCACGGGAAGGCCGGGTCCGCGGCACGCTTGGCCTGGATCGCGGCGGCGATGATGCCCCATTTCTCGCGCACGCCGTCCGAGACGGGATCGGGCGCGGCCGGCTTCTCGACGCTGTTGCGGTCCTGGAAATAGCGCGGATCGGCGATCGGCAGGTCGGGCGCGACCGCCACGGTCGGCGTCGTCGCCAGCAGCGGGCCGAGCGGGATCGCTGTGCCGGCGATGGCGATGTTGGTCAGCGCCGTGCCGCCGGTCTGGCGCAACTGCGCGAAATCCACCAGATTGGTGCTGCCGGCAAGATCGGGCCGGAAGACGATGCCGTTGGGGGCAGGCCGCTTGGCGGACCATTTGGACACTTCGATCCCGCCCTGCGCGCTGCCGAGCATGAGCGCGCCGGCTATATCCGCGACGGGGTCGCTGGCGGGGAACAGCTTCACGTCACCATTGTTCGATGCGATCCGCAACAGGCGCGTGGCAGCGTTGTTCTCGCCCGCCTGACCCGTCGGGCCCGGCTGGAAAGTCGCCGTCACGGTGGACGGGCTGACCCGAGCGTTGATGAGATTGGTGATCGCGGTCGCCAGATTGGTCAGGATATTCGTATCGGTGTTGAGCGGCGCGACGGTGAAGTCCAACTCGCCCAGATCGATCATCTGCGCTGGACCGTCATCCACCGAGATGCGGAACTGGAAGCTGGGCCGCGCCACCGTCTTCCCGAACAGCGCGATGGCTTCGGTGCGGAAGATCGCGTTGGTGCGCGCGGCGATCGGCCGGCCGCCCTGGGCGAAGCCCGTCGCGGCGGCGGCCGGGCTCACATCGTTGGCATGGACCAGCTTGGACTGTTGCTCGATCACGTCGCGGGCGTAGCGCGGACTGGCCGGGTTCATGCTGAGACCGAGATAGAGCTCGACATCGACCTTCACGTCGGCCCCGGTGCTCGTCCGCGTCCAGCGGAACACTTCGAGATTGAAAGTGCTTTCCGGATCGGTCGTGCTGTAGCTGACCGAGAGGCGGATATCGTTGCCGAACGTGCCGGGCGAGCGCGAGACGATTTCGAGCGAATCCGCGCCGGCCTCGTTCCGCAAGCGCACTTGCGCCGCCGCCAGCGTACTGCCCGCCGCCTGCTCGTCCGCGATGCGCGAGACGTAGCATTGCGTGCCGCCGTTCTGGAAGAACAGCCGCACCGCACGGGCGAGGTCGCTATCGGCATATTGGCTGGTGAATGCGCGCTCGAAATCCTGAATGCTCAGGC
>CAMLQG010000019.1 GCA_946482075.1 uncultured Erythrobacteraceae bacterium | reverse complement strand
GCGGCGGCCGCTCGGGCATCATCGAGACCAACTTCAAGGAAGAGTGCGAAACCGACCTTTTCGGCGAACAGGCGGTGCTCTGCGGCGGCATCACCCACTTGATCCAGGCTGGTTTCGAAACGCTGGTCGAAGCCGGCTACGCGCCGGAAATGGCCTATTTCGAATGCCTCCACGAAACCAAGCTGATCGTCGACCTGCTGTATGAAGGCGGCATCGCCAACATGCGCTACTCGATCAGCAACACGGCCGAATATGGCGACATCACCACTGGCCCGCGCATTATCACCGAAGAGACCAAGGTGGAAATGAAGCGCGTCCTGGCCGACATCCAGTCCGGCCGCTTCGTGAAGAACTTCGTACTCGACAACCGGGCCGGCCAGCCCGAACTGAAGGCCGCCCGCAAGGCTGCCGCAGCGCATCCGATCGAACAGACCGGCGCTCGCCTGCGCGCGATGATGCCCTGGATCGGCGCCAACAAGCTGGTCGACCAGGAAAAGAACTGACCTTCACGTCATTGCGAGCGTAGCGAGGCAATCCAGGACTTCTCATGGGGCACTGGATTGCTTCGGACCTTCCGTCCTCGCAATGACGCCCGCTTCATTTCATCAGCGCAAACGCCTTACGCAGTTCTCTGGTGAAGATTTCCGGCTGTTCCCACGCAGCGAAATGGCCGCCCGCCTCCACCTCGTTCCAATAGACGATATTGCTCATGTGCCCCAGCCAGCTGCGCGCGGCCCACAGGATTTCCTTGGGGAAACCGCTCAGCGCGGCGGGCAGCGTTACCGGATCGGTGTTCATCGCATCCGCACTTTGCCAATAGAGCCGCCCGGACGAGGCACCCGTGCCGGTGAGCCAATACAAGGTGATATTGTCGAGGATCCGGTCGATCGACAGCGCGTCGTAAGGGCTGCCCTTGTTGTCGGTCCACGCCCACATTTTCTCGAAAATCCAGGCCGCCTGCAGCACGGGGGAATCGACCAGCCCATAGCCGATCGTCTGCGGCTTGGTGATCTGCTGCTTCATATAGCCGGAATCCACCGCCTCATAATGCGCGAGCTTCGCCAGTATCGCCTGCTCTTCCGGGCTGGGATTGGCCAAGGCCTCCGCCGGGGGCGGTGCCACCATCATGTTGAAATGCACGCCCACGCAGCCCGGCACGTTCTGCTGGGCGATCCGGTGTGTGACGACCGCGCCCCAATCCCCGCCCTGTGCGAACCAGCGATCGTAACCGAGCCGCTTCATCAGCATGCCCCAGGCGTCGGCGATCCGTTCGCACCGCCAGCCGGTGGCGGATGGCCTTTCCGAAAAGCCGAAGCCGGGAAGGGACGGAATCACGAGGTGAAATGCGTCCGCTTCCGTTCCGCCATGTGCGGCGGGATCGGTCAGCGGGCCGATCACGCCCATGAATTCCAGGATCGAGCCTGGCCAGCCATGAGTCAGGATCAGCGGCATCGCGTTCTCGTGCTTCGAGCGGATATGCAGGAAATGGAACTCCAGCCCGTCGATCACCGTCTTGTACTGGCCGAAGCCGTTCAATTGTGCCTCGCAACGGCGCCAGTCATAGGAATTGCGCCAGTAATCGACCAACTTTTTCATCTCGGCAAGCGGTACGCCCTGACTCCAGTCATCGACGGTTTCTGCCTCTGGCCAGCGCGTCAGGTCCAGCCGCTTGGCGAGGTCGTCCAGCTCCCCTTGCGGCACGGACAGCGTGAACGGAACGATGGCATCGGACATGAAGGTTCTCTCCGGATGATCATGCTTTCTTCCCTGAGTGGCGTAAGCATGATCATCCGGCAAGTGTTCCGCAGGAACTTTACGCGCGCAGCCTCGTTGCATGGCGAACGCATGCATCCGCCATGCGGCGAACGATCATCTGAAAGGTTCTTTCCAATGACTTCCTCCAAGACTTTCCTCGCCGCTGCGGCGCTTACTGCCCTTGTCCTGTCCGCGGGTCCGCTCGGTGCCGCCCTGCCGGCCGCCGCTCCCGGCGCAAAGGACGCCGCGAGAGTGACGGCGGGCACCTACAAGGCCGATCCCCATCACACGCTGGTGGGCTGGGGCGTCAACCATCTGGGTATCACACCCTATTTCGGCATCTTCGGCGATGTGAACGGCTCACTGACCCTGGACCCGAAGAACATTCCCGCAGCCAAGCTGGACGTTACCATCCCGGTCTCCAAGGTGACGACGGCCAGCGCCGGCCTGACGGAACATCTGTTCAAGGCGCCGGCCAAGGCCGGCGACAAGCCGGACTTCTTCGGCCCCTCGCCCGCCGATGCGCGCTTCGTCTCGACTTCTGTAGTACCTGGCAGCAATGTCGGCGAAGCGACCGTCACCGGCAATCTGACGCTTAATGGAGTAACCAAGCCCGTCACGCTGGAAGTCGAATTCTACGGCGCGGGCAAGATGCCGGCCGAGATGGGCGGCGGCGAGCAGATCGGCTTCGAAGCCGAAAGCACGATCAGGCGCAGCGATTTCGGGCTGGCGGGTTTCATCCCGCTGGTGTCAGACGAAGTGGAACTGCATATTGTGGCGGCCTTCGCCAAGTAGGTCCGGGATCGCTCACATGCTTCGCCTTCCGATCATCGCGACGCTCGCGATCGGGTTCACGCTCGCCGGCTGCATCCCGCAGGTGGAACAGCCGCCGGAATATGGGTCGCGCCCCGCGCCCTATCCTCCGCAGTCGGCCGCACCGGTACCTCCGCCTCCACCCCCTCAGGCCTATGAGCCGCCGGCGGCCAGCGTGCCCAGCCAGCCTCCCGGCGATGCCTGCGGCGCGACCCAGCTCTCGGCCTATGTCAACCTGCTCCCCAGCGACGATGTGAAGGACAAGGTCGCCTCCATCGTCGGCTCGCGGCCGACGCGCTGGATCGCCTATGGCTCGGCCGTGACGATGGATTACCGGGCGGACAGGCTGAACGCGGAACTGGGCCAGGACGGCCGGATAAAGGCCTTCCGCTGCTACTGACCTCGCGCCTTCCTCTTTACATGGCCCCTTTACATGCGCCGCCTCAATCCCCATAGGCAGGCCATTATGACACTGCGTAACGAACTATCGAGCCTGCGACTTACCCGCCCTTGGGCGTAGCTGGCGCGTGCCTTGAGGACGCGCGGGGCGCCCAAGGGGCATTCACCGACACCACGCAGTCCGAAATACGTTACGAGACAGATCATGACCCAGTTGCGCGAACCTTCGCGAAAATATCGCCCCTTCCCGCAGATCAACCTGCCTGACCGGCAGTGGCCGTCGCGTGTGATCACCGCGCCGCCGCGCTGGCTCTCCACCGATTTGCGCGATGGCAACCAGTCGATCATCGACCCGATGGACGCAGTGAAGAAGAACCGCTTCTTCGACACGCTCGTCGAAGTGGGCCTCAAGGAAATCGAAGTCGGTTTCCCGGCGGCCGGCAAGACCGAGTTCGACTTCATCCAGTCGCTCGTCCGTTCCGGCCGCATTCCGGACGACGTGCTGATCCAGGTGCTGACCCAGTCGCGAGAGGATCTGATCCGCACCAGCTTCGACAGCCTCGATGGTGCGCGCGCGGCGATCGTCCATCTCTACAACGCGGTTGCCCCCGCCTGGCGGCAGATCGTCTTCCAGATGAGCCGCGAGGAAGTGAAGGCCATCGCGATCAAGGGCGTGTCCGTGCTGCGCGACGAAGCGGCCAAGCGGCCGAACACCGACTGGCATTTCGAATACAGTCCGGAAACCTTCTCCACCGCCGAGATCGATTTCAGCCTCGAAGTCTGCGAAGCGGTGATGGATGTGCTGCTCCCCACGCCGGAGCATCCGCTGATCCTCAACCTGCCGGCCACGGTCGAAGCGGCGACGCCCAATATCTATGCCGACCAGATCGAATATTTCTGCCGCAACATCCCTCGCCGCGACAGCGTGGTAGTGAGCCTGCACACGCATAACGACCGGGGCACTGGCGTGGCGGCGGCGGAACTCGGCCTGATGGCGGGAGCAGACCGCGTGGAAGGCTGCCTGTTCGGCAATGGCGAGCGGACGGGCAATTGCTGCCTGGTGACGGTCGCGCTCAACATGTACACGCAGGGCATCGATCCGGGGCTGGATTTCTCGGATATCGACAGCGTGATCGAGACGGTCGAATACTGCAATCAGATCCCCGTCCACCAGCGTCATCCCTATGGCGGCGAGTTGGTATTCACGGCCTTTTCCGGCAGCCACCAGGATGCGATCAAAAAGGGCTTCGCCGCGCATGAGCAGCAGAATGACGAGCTGTGGCGCGTACCCTACCTGCCGATCGATCCGGCGGATCTGGGCCGCAATTACGAAGCGGTGATCCGGGTCAATTCGCAGTCCGGCAAGGGCGGCTTCGCCTGGGTGCTGGAACAGGACCAAGGTCTGAAACTGCCGAAGAAGATGCAGGCGCATTTCTCCAAGGCCGTGCAGCAGCTCGCCGACGATCTGGGTCGCGAGCTGAATGCCGAGGATATCTGGGAGGTTTTCCGTAAGACCTACCATATGCGTACGCCCAACCGGCGCTTCCAGCTGGTCGATTATGACGAGACCCGCGCGCCCGACGGTACGCGCCTGTTTACCGGCAAGATCAATGTCGACGGGCAGGAGCAGAGCTTGAGCGGGCGCGGCAACGGGCTGATTTCGTCGGTCATCGCCACGCTGGAGAGCAGCTTCGGGCTGAAGCTGGAAGTGCTCGACTATACCGAGCATGCGCTGGCCAAGGGATCGGATGCCAAGGCGGCGGCCTATGTCGAATGCGCGCTGCCGGATGGTTCGACCGTCTGGGGCGTGGGCATTGATCCCGACGTGGCGACCGCCAGCGTTCGCGCGATCCTGAGCGCGGCGAACAGCGCTTCGCAGGCCTGACCGTGCCGGGGCGGTGGTTCAGCCGCCGCCCCACACTCGGATGACGCGCCCATTCGCGGATGGTGCGATCCGTAGCATGCGTCCATCCGGACCGGCGAGTTCCGCAACGGCTTCTACCCGCGTCGATCCGATGAGGCGATCGGCCAGTCGCGCGGTGATCTTTTCGGCGATCCCGGGATCGCCCAGCAGCTCGGCTTCGATCCGGATTTCCTGCCCGATGAAGAAGGCCAACCCTTCGCTCTGGATCGCGCCATCGGCTGTCGAACCCAGCCCGACGAGACCGTGCGCCGGGAAGATCCCGCCTTCCACCCAGTTCGCCGCTACCGACCGCAGATAGGCAGGGCCGATCCAGCTGCGCGCCGGATGCCAGACCGCGGCCTGAAAACCCGGCAGACCGGAAAATCGCGCGGCCAGCGTCAAGGCCTCCTGCGCCATCGGCAATGCCGCCTGGCCGCCGTGCAGATGTGCACCCGCCAACAAGCGAAGCGCCTGCAGATCGTGCATCGCAAGGCCCGGCAGGACATCATGGCGTCCGAGCGCATCCGGCACATCCGTGCCGGGGTCTGCATCCGGCCAGCGGCAATCGAATGTCAGTCCGGCAGCCAGAAGTTCCAGCGCCTGGGCGGGATCGCCGTCCAACCGCAAGTCGTGCGAGACGAAGAAGCTCCGATCGTTATCGGCCAGCGCGAAGATGTCAGCCGGGTGCGGAAGGTGGTCGGCCTTGAAAAGCAGGGAAATCAGGCATTCCTGCTTCATTACCGCGGGCGCTGTGGCCATCAGGGTCCTTCCCATGTCGACAAGCGGGTTTGATGCACCTGGTAGAAACCCAAAGCTGTCCTTCGACAAGCTCAGGACGAACGGATTTGGAGAATATTCAGAATATTCCGAGTGCCACGCCTTCCGCCAATGCCGCGCCGAGTTCGCGGCACTTGGCGAGATCATTCTCCCTGACGGTCTTTTCCGCCAGGATCTCTTCCGGCGCCTGTGCGCCCATGTTCACGATCAGCGGCTCCGCCACGCGCTTCAATCGCCAGCCCGTCACGATCCGGTCGATCTGCGCCTGCGCGCCCCGGCCGTCGGAACCCGCAGCGATCGCGGTGGCATAGGCGCGCCCCTCGATCCGGCCGAGCAGCGTATAGTAGCAACGGTCGAACATCTCCTTCATCGCCCCGGTCATCGAGGCGAGATTTTCCGGGCAGACGAAAAGATAGGCTTTCGCAGCCAACAGATCGCCGGGCTGTGCGCTTTCCGCCGCGATGAGCGTGCCGTGATCGCCCGCCCCTTCCGCCGCCGCGCAAGCCATGGCCCGCGCCGCGCCCGTGCGGCTATGCCAGATGATTGCAAGCGCGGGCGCGGGCAAGCTTCAGCAGCCGGAGCCGCCTCCCAGCGCGCCGCCGAGCATGCCGCCAAGGCCGCGCCTGGGCTTGCACTGCTGCTTCTGCCCACCGGACTCTTCGTCATCCTGCATCGCACCCATGCCGCCCATCGCCATGCCCTGCGCTTCCATCCAGCTCGTCATCGAGCGATGGCGGATGCGCGCGGTCCATTCGAGCTTCCAGGGGCCGGTAGCGGGCTTCGGCGGATAGGAGAAATCCTCCTGCGGGCCGAAGGCGGTCAGCGTGCCGAAACGGAAATCGGGTGCGGCCTGCTTCACTTCCATCGGGATCAGGCAGCTCGTGGTGGTGGATGCCATCACGACCTTCTGCGTCACCAGATTGGCCACCTGGCCGGGCGAGAGCCAATCGCTCAATCCGCCGCCGAACTGGCGCGAGGAACTGCTGGTCCACATCACCATGTCGCCCATCTCGCCATTCGGGGTCTGCTTTCCGCCGAACAGGAAGGCGAGATAGCCCGTCGCCGTAGGCACGCTGTTCCAGGCCAGCACGGTGGCCCCGCCCGCCTGGCTGCGGGTGGAGGATTTGAGCGGCGCCATGAAATCCCGCTTCAGCGTGAAGCCGATTTCCGGGGCGTAGTTGCTGACGACCTTGTGATCGCCGATCAGCGAGCTGTCAGGCTTCACGAATTTGCGGTCTTCCGACGGCCAGCGGCCGAAGGTCTTGCTGTTGGCCATGGTCGGGCCATAGTCGCGCGTGATCGTGCTGGTCCACAGGCCCGGCGGGACCTGGCCCGCCGCGAGCTTGCTGAAATCGATCACCACCGGCTGTCCCTTGGGCGCGGTCGCGCCGCAGCCCCAGAAGATCAGGATGCGGCCCTTGGGCTTCTGCGGCAGTTCGTCGATCGTCTCCTTGTCCTCGCGCGGGGTCGTCAGCGCGACCGACTTGCCGAGCTTGGCTTCAGGCGGGACAAAATGATCCGCCTTGGGACCGCCCTTGGCCGGTGCGGTGGAAGAGCCCAGACGCAGCAGCAGTTCATGCTGGACGTTGTTCCCGCCTCGACCCCCAAACATCATACCCATCATCCCGCCGGCGCCCATCGCGCCCATGCCGGAAATCGTGCCTGCACGCATGTCATACCGGGCGATCGGCCCGCTGGTGGCACCCTGTGCGGCATAGACGGTGATCCCGGCACCGGCGACACCAAAAAGAGACAAGGACCACAATGCCTTCCGACCGAACCTCATGACGCTTCCTCCGCTCCGTTTCTATCCGCTTTCATAAACGATTCGTCGCGCAGGTGGATGAAAATCGACACCATTCCTCGCGACCTCCTGCCTTGACGAAGAGGATTGTGCCCAACCGGAACGCGGCTCTTTCCTACACGGCAAAAATATGGCCAATGCTGGAGAATGAATTCGCGCCCATCTTCCTGCCTTCACGATGCCCCGAAACCGGGCCGGAAACGGCCGCTTCGCGAAAAGTCACACACGAAAAGCGCGCATTTCGTCTTTGGGCCCAGCACGGCTGCGGGCTTCGGGGGGAAGGCCCCGGGGCGCTTTTCCCTCGTTCTGCGTAAACCTCAGAGGAGCTCTCCCCTCCCCGTTCGTCCTGAGCTTGGCGAAGGACGGTCCTTCGCCAAGCTCAGGACGAACGGGATCTGGATGGGAGAGAGGTGCGCATGAGCTTCAGCGCGGCCTCGGTCTTCGGCATCGAATCGTCGCTCGGCGGGCACGCGTGGCGCTGGCGGCGGGGCAACATGGATATTGCGGGCGTTGCCGGCGGGCTCGACACGGATATCGTCGACCAGCTGCTCCTCGCCCGCGGTGTCGCGCGGGACGATCTTGCCCGCCAGCGCAATCCGACGATGCGCGGCTTCCTGCCCGATCCGTCGCTGTTCCACGATATGGACAGCGCGGCGGACCGTCTGGCGCAAGCCGTGCTCACGCGCGAGACGGTCACGATCTACGGCGATTACGACGTGGACGGCGCGACCAGCTCGGCGCTGCTCATCCGCCTCCTGCGCCTGCTCGGGCATGATGCGCGCTATTACATTCCCGATCGCCTGCTCGAAGGCTACGGGCCCAGCGGAGAGGCATTGGTCCGCCTTGCGCAGGAAGGCAGCAGCCTGATCGTGACGGTGGATTGCGGCGCGATGGCGCATGACGCGCTGGCTCAGGCCCATGCCGCCGGGGTCGATGTGATCGTGGTCGATCACCACAAATGCGCGCCCGACCTGCCCGTCGCCACCGCGCTGGTGAACCCCAATCGGCTGGACGAAAGCGATCTGGCCGCCGCACATGGGCATCTCGCGGCGGTGGGCGTGGCCTTCCTGCTGGCGGTGGCGACGGTTCGCGCACTGCGCCGGCAAGGCTTCTTCGTCGACCGGCCGGAGCCCGATCTGATGGGCTTGCTCGACCTCGTGGCGCTGGGCACCGTGGCGGATGTCGCGGCGCTGCACGGGCTCAACCGGGCGCTCGTGGCGCAGGGTCTCAAAGTGATGGCCCGGCGCGAGAATATCGGCATGGCGGCGCTGATCGATGCGAGCCGCCTCACCCGCTCGCCCACCTGCAGCGATCTCGGTTTCGCGCTCGGCCCGCGCATCAATGCCGGCGGTCGCGTGGGCGAATCGACGCTGGGCGTGCGTCTGCTGACGACCCACGACGCGGACGAAGCCCGCGCGATAGCGGCCCAGCTTTCCGCCCTCAACGAGGAACGCCGCGCGATCGAGGCGGCCGTCCAGGAAGCGGCGGAAGCGCAGATCGAGAGCCAGCACAATCGGGCCGTGCTCGTGCTCTCGGGCAAGGGATGGCATCCCGGCGTGATCGGGATCGTCGCCGGGCGGATCAAGGAAAAGACCGGCAAGCCCGCGCTCGTCGTCGCGCTGGATGCGGACGAGGCCGGCCGTGGGAAGGGTTCGGGTCGATCGATCGGAGGAGTCGATCTCGGCGCCGCGATCATCGCCGCGCGCGACCATGGCCTGCTGGTGGCGGGCGGCGGCCATGCGATGGCAGCAGGCCTGACGATCGAAGGCGGGCAGGTCAACCACCTTGCCGATTTTCTCGATTCGCGGCTCGGCGGTGCGGTTTCCCGGGCACGGGAAAACCAGTCGATCCTGCTCGACCTCGCCGTCGCGCCTGGCGGCCTCACGCCGGAACTCGTGGAAACCCTGGAAAGCGCCGGTCCCTTCGGGATGGGCTGGCCCGGGCCACGCGTGGCGGTGGGGCCGGTTCGCGCCATCAAGGCCGATCTCGTCGGCAAGGATCACGTCCGCGTCATCGCCGGCGGGCCCGATGGCGCTTCGTTCAAGGCGATCGCCTTCCGCGCCGCGGAAAGCCCGCTCGGACAGGCGCTGCTGCATGGAGCCAAGGGCCGGAAGCTGTGGCTTGCAGGCCGCGCGCGCATCGACGATTGGGCCAGTCGTCGACAGGCGGAACTGCATATCGAGGACGCCGCCTGGGCGGACTGAAAAGGAGGGGTTGACCATGCGGGAACTCCCCCCTAAGTGGCCGGCCTGCCTTCGGCATGGCCCCTTCGTCTAGCGGTTAGGACGCGGCCCTTTCACGGCTGAAACACGGGTTCGATTCCCGTAGGGGTCACCACGGCAACGCCGCTTCGGCGCGTTGCCCGGGGTGACCACGCCACAGGCACCGGCCCCTTCGTCTAGCGGTCAGGACGCGGCCCTCTCACGGCTGAAACACGGGTTCGATTCCCGTAGGGGTCACCAGCTTGCATCGATACGGAAAGCGATCGCCGGGCAAAAATATGCCCGGTGACGGACGCGCTTGCGACAGTCACCGGGCGGTCCGGCCCAGGGCGGAGACTGGGAAGGGCTCCGGCCAGACAAGTCTTTGGGAGGGGCGTGCCGCAAGCGGCGCACCGGACGCGTTTACGTTCGCGGCGGAGTCCTGAACCGAAAGTGGTGCCGCCATTTACGTGGACTCACGGCCTCTCCCTGTAATTGCAGGATCGCGCAAATTCCTATGTAAGCCGTGTCAGGGGAAAGCACGTGCAACTGCGTAATTTACGTATGCCGCGTAGTTGGTTACGCCACTGGAAGAAGGTGGAATTTGCGCCATTCCATGTTGCGAAGATATCTTTTCGTTAATTTGATGCTATTATCCCTGTGCGAGAAAAATACAGAAATACATATTCGGGAGAATGGAAGGACGGCGAGCCATGGTCGATTCGTCAGTTCACACGCTAACCAGCACACAGATGGTTCGAGATTTTCCGCGCCTGAAGCAACTCGCCTCAAGCGGCATCGTCGAAGTCACCAATCATGGACGCCCGGAACTGGTCGTCATGAGCTACGAGAGATATCAGCACCTTGGCCGTTCCGACGAACAGACGGTCAATGTGCTTGAAGCCAAGCTGTCCATAGTTCTCGAAAGCATCGATACTCTCATAGTCATCCTTGACCATGACCTTCGGATTCAGCGGGCCAATAGCGCGATGCGCGAGGCTTTCAATGTCGACTTCGGACCGATCGAAGGCCTCAGGGCGGACGAGCTTGTCCGCACGCCGACAGACCAGTTCTTCCTCATCAGAATGCGCGACGTCCTCAATTCCGGACGGGAAGAGGTGCTGGTCATGCCCGCCCCTCATCGCCCCAACCGCATATTCCGCTATCTGATCAAGCCATGGCCGAACGGCGTTGCCCTGTTCGGCACCGACGTCACCGAACTGAACATGGCGCGGGACCGCCAGGTGGCGGACGTCGCGATCGACTACACGCTGGAACGGGTGCCGGGCTTGGGTATCGGCAGGATCTATCAGGACGGTACTTTCCTCTCCGCGAGCAGAGGGTTGACGCAACTGCTGAATATCCCGCGCGAGACGCTGATCGGGGCGCGGCTGCACACGATACTCGATCCGCAAAGCCGGCCGGTCCTCAACGATGCGCTGAGCGAGCAGAACCACCGTTCGATGATCCAGGTCCGCTATCTGCGGCGCGGCACGGAAATGGCACAGGCGACCCTGATCATCACGCCTTACTGGGCCAGCAACAACCGCGCCTGCGCAGCGATCGCGTTCCACGACATCGGCCTCGCGACCGCTGGATCGGGCGAAGATCAGGCCGGCGGGCGGCAGCCTATCCCGAATACGCAGAGCTAGGAGAAAACCGAAAGCGGGAATTTCGGCTGGCGATACGTCGCGCACGCAGCTAATCCCCGCCGGCGATGAGCAACCGCAAGTCCTTCCCCTGGCCCGGCGTTGTTCTGGCGATCGCAGGTGCGCTTGGCATGCTTGTGGCCGGCGCGGACGTCTGGCTGGTGATCGCTATCGCTTTCCTCTGGATCGCGTCCCTCTGGCTGGCGCTGCCCGAGCCGCCCAAGCCGATTCCCGTCGCGGATAGCGTGAAGATCAGCCGCGACAGCATGCGCGATCTGATCGAACATTCCGGCCTGCCCCTGCTCATGCTGGACCGGAACCGCATTCTCATCGCCAATCAAGCCGCGCGCGAAGCGCTGGGCCGGCATATCGTCGGCCAGGACGCGCGCGTCGCGTTGCGCCACCCGGCCGCAATCGCGCTGGTGGACGCGAAGGAAAACGGCACGGCCACGATCCAGGGGCTCACCACCGCCAGAAGCATCTGGCAGGTGAGCAGCCATCCGATCGACCAACGCTATCGCATGATCGAACTGATCAATCGCACGGCGGAGGCGGATATCAGCCGCGCGCACACCGATTTCGTCGCCAATGCGAGCCATGAGCTGCGCACCCCGCTGGCATCGATCATCGGCTATGTGGAAACGCTGGCGGATGCCGAGCAGGATCTCGATCAGAAGACGGCGCGGCGCTTCTACGAAACCGTGCTGCGCGAAGCGAAGCGGCTGCAGAGCCTGGTCGAGGATCTCATGTCCCTCTCGCGGATCGAAGCCGAGAAGCACGATACGCCGGATGAGAAGGTCGAACTCAACGGGCTCGTCGCTCAGGCAGCACGCGACGCCGGCATTCCCGAAGACAAGCCCCGGGTGAAGATCTCGCAGGCGAAACTCCCGCTTTTCGTACGCGGCGACCGCCGACAACTCGAACAGCTCGTGCGAAATCTCGTCGACAATGCGCTGAAATACGGGGCGAACGACCAGCCCGTCACCGTCACCTTGACGCAGGAGGACGAACGAATGGCCAGCGTGACCGTGCGCGATCGCGGCGAAGGGATCGCGCCGGAACACATTCCGCATCTGACGCGCCGCTTCTACCGGACCGACCCGGGGCGCAGCCGTGCGGCCGGCGGCACGGGCCTCGGCCTCGCCATTGTGAAGCACATCGTCGAACGCCATCGCGGCAAGCTCGATATCGCGAGCAGGCAGGGCGAAGGCACGACGGTAACGGTGCGATTTCCGCTGCTTGAAACAGAAGCGGAGTGATTGTCATGATGCTGTCACAAAAATTCAACATCGCGGCCTTCAACGGCCATTAGCGTGGCCTCGGCACGGGAGGTTTCCAATGATGAAGAAGTCCGTATTTCTCGCGACCGTGATGGCCGCAAGCACGCTTTTGGCCGGCTGCGGGGGTGGCGACGCCGCGGGCAGCACGCGCGATTCGATTCGCGCGGTCGGTTCATCGACCGTCTATCCCTTCGCCAAGGCGGTGGCTGAAAGCTTCGCCAAGGGACATCCCGATTTCAAGTCCCCGATCATCGAATCGACCGGCACCGGCGGCGGCATGAAGCTTTTCTGCGCCGGGCTGGGCGCGGAACATCCCGACATTGAAAACGCCTCGCGCCGGATCAAGAAGTCCGAGTTCGAGGAATGCCAGGCCAATGGCGTGAAGGACATCATCGAGATCCAGGTAGGCCTCGACGGTATCGCCTTCGCGGAATCGAAGAAGGGCGTCGGGCTCAAGCTGACTCCGGAAATTCTCTACAAGGCGCTGGCCGCCAAGCCGTTCGGCAAGGACCAGACCGCCAAGACCTGGAAGGACGTCGATGGCTCGCTCCCGGCCGAGCCGATCCTGGTCTACGGGCCGCCCTCCACCTCCGGTACGCGTGACGCGATGAAGGAACTGATCCTCGAAGCCGGCTGCAAGACCGATCCGGCGATGAAGGAACTGAAGGACAAGGACGAGGACCAGTACAAGCAGATCTGCACCGAGGTCCGCGGCGACGGCGCCTATGTCGATGCGGGCGAAAACGACAATCTGATCGTCCAGAAGATCGAAGCGAATCCCAAGGCTATCGGCGTGTTCGGCTTCAGCTACCTCGAAGAGAACGCCGACAAGCTGGTCGGCCTGCCGATCAGCGGCGTGCTGCCGACTTACGAGACGATCTCGAAATTCGAATATCCCGGCGCGCGTCCGCTCTACATCTATGCCAAGAAGGCCCATCTGGACGCTATTCCAGGTCTCAAGGAATATCTCGCCGAATGGGCCAAGAGCTGGGGCAAGGACGGCCTCCTCGCCAAGCTCGGCATGGTCGTCGCTCCCGATGCGGTGCAGACCGCCAGCGCGGACGCTGTCAGCAAGCTGACGACGCTCACCGGCGAAGACCTGAAGTAAGGAACCGCATCTCTCATGTCGCCAGCCATCCTCCTTCTCCTTGCCCTCGGGCTCGGCGTCATCGGATGGCTGGCCGCCCGCGCGCGTGCCTGGAGCTTCAAGCGCCAGGCACCGGGCGGTAGGCTGGCCTCCCTACCCAATTACCATGCCTGGTATGTCGCGCTGTGGATCGTGATCCCGGTCCTGATCTTCGTGATCTTCTGGAGCATCGTCTCTCCCCAACTCGTCTCGAGCGCGGTCCTCGCCAACCCGGCTGCCGCCAATCTTCCGGAATTCGGCTTCAAGCGGCAGATGATGCTCAGCGAAGCCGCCGCGGTCGCACAGGGTGCCGCGCAGGGCGTGTTCAACAAGGAAGCCGCGGCGCTGGTGGAGCCGTTCCGCGAAGCCTACAGCAAGATGCGCTTCATCGGCATCGCCGCCACGCTGATCATCGCTTTCCTCGGCGGCGTCTGGGCCTATCTCCGCATCAAGCCGGATTTCGCCGCCCGCACGCATGTCGAACGGACGGTGATGACGATCCTCCTGTTCGCCTCGCTGGTCGCGATCCTCACCACGCTCGGCATTCTCGTTTCGCTGGTGTTCGAGACCATCCGCTTCTTCGGCATGGTCTCGCCGGTCGATTTCCTGTTCGGCACCCATTGGGGCCCGGACCCCATGGGCAATCCGCTCAATCCGGATCCGTCGCGCTATGGCGCGATCCCGCTCTTCTGGGGAACGATCTATATCGGCGCGATCATCGCCATGGTCGTGGCCATCCCGCTCGGCCTGATGAGCGCGATCTACCTCACGCAATATGCCGATCCGCGCTGGCGCAAATGGCTCAAGCCGGCGCTGGAGATCCTCGCCGGCGTGCCGACCGTGGTCTACGGATATTTCGCGGCCCTGACCGTGGCGCCCATAGTCCGCGACATGGCGCAGGCGATCGGCATCTCCAATGCGTCGAGCGAAAGCGCATTGGCGGCAGGCCTTGTCATGGGCGTGATGATCATCCCGTTCGTATCTTCCATGGCGGACGATTCCATCGCCGCCGTGCCGCAAGCGATGCGCGACGGCAGTCTGGCGATGGGCGCTACCACATCGGAGACGATCAAGCGGGTGCTGGTGCCGGCCGCCCTCCCCGGCATCGTCGCGGGGGTGATGCTGGCGATCAGCCGCGCGATCGGGGAAACCATGATCGTCGTCATGGCCGCGGGCGCGGCTGCCAACCTCTCCGTCAATCCGCTGGAAGCGATGACCACGGTAACGTTCCAGATCGTGGCCATGCTGACCGGCGAAGGAAGCTTCGACCATCCGGCCACGCTCAGCGCCTTCGCGCTCGGCTTCGTGCTGTTCATGGTCACGCTCGCTCTCAACTTCGTCGCCCTGCGCGTCGTCAAACGGTTCCGTGAAGCTTATGAGTGAGATCACTTCCTCCCCGCAGAAGGCTGCGTTCGAACGGCGGCTGAAAAAGCGCTACGCGGCCGAGAGGCGCTTCAAGTTCCTGGGACTGGGCGCGATCCTCTTCTCGATCGTGGTGCTGGCCTTCCTGCTGGTGACAATGACGATGAATGGCGTCGGCGGGTTCAAGCGCGCGGAGCTGACCATCCCCGTCAACCTTGCAGACTCCGGCCTTTCGCTGGACCGCCGCCTGCTCGATAGCCGGGGCGCGCGGCAATCGCTCGAAAATGCGGGGTTGCCGCAAGTGATCGAAAGCGCCGCGACGGCATCGCTGGGCGAAAAGGCCGCGGCCGGGCTCAGCAGCGATGCATGGCGAGTCGCGGCCGACCAGATCATCGCCGATCCGGCGATGCTGGACCGCAAGGTCGTGTTCGAACTGCCTGCCAGCGACAAACTGGCTGCCGCGCTGCGCGGGGAAGGCCCGGAAGATCTCCGCCCCGTGGCGAAGCAGCTGGCGGAAAAAGGCGTTCTGGCCCGGAATTTCGATACCGGCTTCTTCTCGCGCGCCGACGGCACCGATCCGCAATCGGTCGGCATCTGGGGCGCGCTCAAGGGCTCGTTCCTCACCATGCTGATCACGCTCGCCCTGGCGTTCCCGATCGGCGTACTGTCCGCGCTCTATCTCGAGGAATACGCCCCCAAGAACCGCTGGACGGACCTTATCGAGGTCTCGATCAACAATCTGGCGGCCGTCCCGTCGATCATCTTCGGCCTACTCGGCCTTGCCGTGTTTCTCTGGATCTTCCCGCATTACCGCTCCGCGCCACTGATCGGCGGCATGACGCTGGCGTTGATGACCATGCCTGTCATCGTCATTTCGGGCCGCAACGCGATCAAGGCCGTTCCGCCTTCGATCCGCAGCGGCGCGCTGGCGATCGGCGCCTCGCCGGTGCAGGTCGTGTTCCATCATGTCCTGCCGCTGGCGCTGCCCGGCATCCTGACCGGCACGATCATCGGCATGGCACGCGCGCTGGGTGAAACCGCGCCGCTCCTGATGATCGGCATGCGCGCCTTCATCGCGACGCCGCCGGACGGGTTCACCTCGCCCGCGACGGTCCTGCCGGTCCAGATCTTCCTCTGGTCCGACGAGATCGACCGCGGCTTCGTCGAGCGGACTTCGGCCGCAATCATTATCCTGCTAATGTTCCTCCTCGTGATGAACGGATTGGCGATCTACCTCCGCAACCGGTTCGAGAAGAAATGGTGACGACACTCCCTTCCAGCGAGACGCTCATGTCCGATACGGTATTCCACGATCCCACCGGTGAGCTTTCCCCCAAGATCAGCGCGCGGGACGTGTGCGTCTATTACGGCGACAAGAAAGCGATCGATGACGTGTCGATCGACATCCAGACAAAATATGTCACCGCCTTCATCGGCCCTTCGGGCTGCGGCAAGTCCACCTTTCTGCGGTCGCTCAACCGCATGAACGACACGATCGCGGCCGCGAAAGTGACGGGCGAGATCAGGCTCGACGGGCAGGATATCCAGACCATGGATGTCGTGCTGCTGCGCGCGCGCGTGGGCATGGTCTTCCAGAAGCCCAATCCCTTCCCGAAGACGATCTATGAAAACATCGCCTATGGCCCGCGCATACACGGGCTCGCGTCCAACCGCGCGGAACTGGACGAGATCGTCGAGAAATCGCTGCAGCGCGCCGGCCTGTGGGACGAAGTGAAGGATCGCCTGACGGATAGCGGCACGGCCCTGTCCGGCGGCCAGCAGCAGCGCCTGTGTATCGCGCGCGCCATCGCGGTCGATCCCGAAGTGATCCTGATGGACGAGCCCTGCTCCGCTCTGGACCCGATCGCGACCGCGCGTATCGAGGAACTGATCGACGAGCTGCGGGGCCGTTATGCTATCGTGATCGTTACCCACTCGATGCAGCAGGCTGCGCGCGTTTCGCAGCGCACGGCGTTCTTCCACCTCGGCCGCATGGTCGAATATGGCGCGACCTCGGACATCTTCACCAATCCGCGTGAAGAACGCACCAAGGACTATATCACGGGACGGTACGGCTGATGACGGAACATACGGTCAAGGCTTTCGACGAGGATATCACCCGGCTGCGGGGCCTGATCGCCGAAATGGGCGGTCTGGCGGAACTCTCGGTCCAGGAAGCTCTCGATGCGCTGATCAGTCGCTCCGAAGACACGGCGCAGGCCGTGATCGTGCGCGACAAGAAGATCGACGCGCTCGAAACCGAGATCGATCGCTTGGCGGTGCGCGTGATCGCGTTGCGCGCGCCCATGGCGGACGATCTGCGCGAAGTGATCGCCGCGCTGAAGATCGCCGGCGTTCTGGAGCGTATCGGCGACTATGCTAAGAACATCGCAAAGCGCGTCGACCGGATCGAGGCGAACAAGATGTTCGAACCGCTGACGCTGCTCCCCGCCATGGGCGAGATCGCGATCGAGATGGTCCACGACGTGCTGACCGCCTATGCCGCGCGCGATCCGCTGCTTGCCAAGGAAGTGATCGAACGGGACAACAAGGTCGACGCTTTCTACAACAGCATCTTCCGCAACCTCGTCTCCTATATGATGGAGAACCCCGCCACGATCAGCAGTGCGGCACAGCTGCTCTTCGTCGCGCGGAACCTGGAACGCATCGGCGACCACGCGACCAATGTCGCGGAAATGGTCCATTACGCCGCCACGGGCGCCTATCCGCCCGAGGATGAAGAACGCGCCAGGGCCTGAGCCTTTTGGAGCCCATAGATGACAGCACCGAAACTTCTTCTTGTCGAAGACGATATCGCTCTCGCCGAATTGTTGGAATTCCGTTTCAAGGGCGAAGGCTATGATGTTCGCGTCACTGGTGACGGCGACGATGCGCTGATCCTCGCTGCCGAGGAAACCCCGGACCTGATCCTGCTCGACTGGATGATCGAAGGGACCAGCGGGATCGAGGTCTGCCGCCGCCTGCGCCGCGACAAATCGACTGCGAATGTCCCGATCATCATGCTCACCGCGCGCGGAGCGGAAGACGATCGCGTCCGTGGCCTCGATACCGGGGCGGACGATTACGTCACCAAGCCTTTCTCCCCGCGCGAATTGCTCTCACGGGTTTCGGCAGTGCTGCGCCGCGTGAGACCTGCGCTCGCGGGCGAGAGCCTGGAGGTGGGCGATCTCACACTCGATCCCGTGGCTCATCGCGTCCAGCGCGGCGGGCGCAAGCTCGCGCTCGGCCCGACCGAATATCGCCTGCTCAAGTTCTTCATGGAGCATCCCGGCCGGGTGTTCTCGCGCGGGCAGTTGCTCGACGCGGTATGGGGCACCGGCAGCGAGATCGAGGAGCGTACGGTCGACGTCCATATCAGGCGCCTGCGCAAGGGGATCGAGTTCGAGGAATTGCCGGACCCGATCCGCACTGTGCGCTCTGCAGGCTACGCGCTCGAACCGGTTTGATCTCTCTTTACTGGATGCCCCTTTCCGTTCAAGCAGGATGCCGAAAACGGGAGAGAAGAATGGATATCGGCCGGGTCAGCATTCACTGCGTTCAGGACAGCCTTACGGCGCCCGAGACGGTCGCCTTGGCCAACCGGGCCGAGGCCGGCGGTTATGGTGCGGTGTGGATCGCCGAAACCTTCGGCCGCGAAGTCTTTGCGCATAGCGGTCACTTGCTGGCCAACACCAAGGCGCTGACCGTGGGTATGGGAATCGCCAACATCTACGCGCGCGATCCCAAGGCGATGGTCGCCGGACAGCTCGCGCTCGCCGAACAGTCGGGCGGACGCTTCCTGCTGGGCCTCGGCGTGTCACACTCGCTGATCGTGTCCGACATGCGCGGCCATGAATATGGCAAGCCGGTCTCCACGATGCGCGCCTATCTCGAAGCGATGAAAGCAAACGAGGCCGAATATCAGGCGCCGATGCCGGCCGAGCGGCCGAAGACCGTGCTCGCCGCACTTCGTCCGAAAATGCTCGAACTCGCCGCCAGCCATGCGGACGGTGCGATCCCGGTCTGGGTTCCGCCCGAACACACCGCCCGCGCGCGCCAGATCATGGGGCCGGATGCGTTTCTGTGCCCGGTCCAGTACGTCATGCTGGAAAAAGATCCGGTGAAGGCGCGCGCGGCGGCCCGCGTCCATTGCGGCTTGTCGATGTCGCTGCCTAACTATCAGGGCAATCTCAAATGGCTCGGCTTCGATGACGCGGATTTCGCCGGCGACGTCTCCGATCGCCTGGTGGATACCGTGATCGCCTGGGGCGACGAGGATGCGATCCGTGATCGCATTCAGGCCCATTTCGATGCCGGGGCGAACCATGTCTGCATCGGCCCGCTCAGCGCCAATCCGGCCAACATGATGGACAGCAATCTGTCCATCGTCGATCTGCTGGCGCCGAAATAGATAATATCTGAAAATAGATATTATATCAGCGGCAGGAGCAGATTCTCCCGCCGCTGACAGATCACTCGTGCACATGCACACGCATGTGTTTCATCAATGAGCGCAGTGCCGGACCAACCGCCCGGGCCGCGCGCCGGTGGGTTTGTCGTTCTCCCGCGTGATCACGCCGGACACCATCGTGGCGCGATAGCCGGTCGTATCCGTCATGATCCGGCGTGATCCGCCGGGCAGATCATTGTGGAACGTCGGCCGATGGACCTTGAGCTTGTCGAGGTCGAACACGTTGATGTCCGCCTTCTTGCCCGGTGCGATCACGCCGCGGTCGGTCAGGCCGATCGACAGCGCCGATTTCTCGGTCATCCAGTGGACGACTTCCTCGATCGGCACCTTGGGCCCGCGCACGCGATCACGCGAATAATGTGTCAGCATGAAGCTGTGGATCGAGCCATCGGAAACCGTCAGCACATGGGCGCCCGCATCCGATGCACTCAGCACTACATTCTCGCGGTGCAGCGCTTGGCGAACTGCTTCCAGATCGCCGTCGCAATAGCCGGTGAACGCGATGTAGCCGCGCGGACGCTCGCTGTTCTCCAGCATGAAATCATAGACGGTTTCCTGCAGCGTCTTACCGGTCTTCGCCGCCAGCGCGAGCATCGAGGCACCGTAGGCAGGTTCGAAATCCATGTCCTCGGTCAGATCGTAGATCCGTTCCATGCCGGATTCGAACATCGCGCCTGGCGAACCCGCCGGACTATCTTCGGAAAGGATCTGCGCCCGCACGTCAGGCTTGCGCAGTTCATCCAGCCATTCGCTCACCGGCCGCTTGGTGATCTCGATATAGGTCGGACGGCTCATAAACGGATTGGCGCCCAGGAAACCCATGATCGCACCGGTGCTGCGACCGCCGAACTGCGCGATGGCGCGGCCGGACTTGTTCATTTCGGCCAGCTTGTCGATCTGGGTCAGATAATAATCCGGCTCGGGCGCGAGCTGGAACAGCAGGACGTGCAGGTCGACGCCCGTTTCCTTCACGACGTCTTCCACCATCTTCATGTCATGCCGAAGGCCCTGCATGTCTTCACCGGCAATGCCTTCGGGCACCACCTGGAAGTAGCCGCCATGCTCCTTCACCGGCCGCGTCAGCGCGACCAGTTCCGGCGTGTCGACATGGAAGTCGGGCGTCATCTCGCCCCGCACGGTGCGGTGGACAGGCGTACGGGATGTGGCGAGACCGAAAGCGCCCGCCTTCATCCCGTCCTCGACCTGTTTGACCATCAGGTCCAGTTCGTCACCCGAAGCGCATTTCTCGGTTCCGACCTTGTCACCCATCGCCCACAGGCGCAGCGGGCCATGGGGCATCAGGCAGCCGACATCGAAAGTGCGCGGCATGGCATCCAGCGCGTCGAGATATTCGGGGAAGGTATTCCAGTTCCAGGTCATGCCTTCATGCAGTGCGGTGCCGGGAATCTCCTCGACCCCTTCCATAAGTTCGATGAGACGCTCCTGCATGCCGTCGCGCACCGGCGCGAAGCCGACGCCGCAATTGCCGAGGATGGCGGTGGTGACGCCGGAGCTGAAGGAAGGATCGAGTTCCGGATCCCAGGTCGCCTGGCCATCATAATGGGTGTGGATGTCGAGCCAGCCCGGTGTGACATAGTGGCCGTGGGCATCGAGCTCGCGTGCGGCAGCCTCGGTGATCGCGCCGATCTTTGCGATGACGCCGTCCTTGATGGCGACATCCGCCCGGAACGGGGAATTGCCGGTTCCGTCGACCACAGTTCCGCCGCGAATGATGATATCGTACATGACCTCTCCTTGTGATGGAGCCTGGCTACTCCCCCCAAGGCGAACCGCAAGTGAACAACTTGACGAATGAAAACAAATAACAAGTAGCGATTTGCCCACGGCGATCGTGTAAGGTCGGGTGATGGCTCAATCCGATACCTCGATCGCCCTACCCTCGCCTTATGAAGCTACCCGTTTCGCCTCGCCTGCGGAAACGACGGGGGAGGACCGCCGACGGCAGAAATGGAGCGAGATCCTGGCCCTCACGCGCAGGCTGATCGTGGAGACCCGCTTCACCGGCTTTTCGGTCAAGACTCTGGCCGAGCTCAGCGGCCTGTCCACCCAGGCGCTGCACAATCGCTACGGCACGAAAAGCGGTATGCTGGGGGCTGCGATAAACGACTATTCGCTCGCCCTGTTTCAGTACGGGCGGGACAACGGGCTGGCGCGCAACCCGGTACTCTCCTTCGCCACCGCCTATGCGCAGGCCTGCACGACCCATCCCGAATTCCATCGGAAGATCGCGCCCAACACTTTCTTCGACCGCAAGGGCGCTCAGCTGTTCGAAAGGACGCACAGCTATGGCACGGCGGTCATCCACCGGGCCCTGGCCGGCATGCGGCGATCATCCGAGATCAGGCCACAAGCGGATCTGCGGATTGCGGCAACCGCTATTTCCGCAGTCATGGGCACCGCGATCCTCGAATGGACGCGTGGCACCCTGAGCACCAAGGCGCTTCCCCATCACATGGTCTACAGCGTGGAGCTGCTGTTCAGCGGGTTGGAGCCCACCGAGAAATAGGGGCGTGATCAATGGAAATCCCGTGATTTCGGAATGATCCGATTATTGCGGGGATGGCCGAGCTGGGGGATCGCAGTGCGCGTTGCGGGTTCATCCTCCGAAAGACTGTCGAGAGCGGATGTCGCGTCCACCAGATGCGTGGCGATCACATGAATCACTTCGTCGTCATATTCCACACGGCCGCGCACTTCCATCAGCCGGGCTCCCATAACGATCGGGCGCTGCCGCTCCATCAGGTCCGGCCAGACGACGATATTGGCGACGCCCGTTTCATCTTCCAGCGTGACGAAGCACACACCCTTCGCGCTGCCCGGCCGCTGGCGGATCAGCACCACGCCGGCGATCTGGATGATCGCGCGATAACTCTGCTCCCGCAATTCACGGGTACGCAAGAAGCCGCGCTCGGCCAATGATGCGCGAAGAAACGCCATCGGATGTGCCTTCAGCGACAGGCGGTGCGTCTGGTAATCGGTGATCACTTCTTCCGAGAAGGGCATCACCGGCAGGATCGCACGGCTCCGCTCCGCGCCTTCGTCCCGCGTCTTGGCGTGGTCGAACAGCGAGAGAACAGGCGCGCCTACCAGGCTGCGGGCATCCCACAAGGCCTGTCGGCGGGACAGTCCCAGCGAACCGAAACAATCCGCCGCTGCCAGCTTTTCGATATGAGCCGGCATGAGATCAGCCCGGTCGCGCAAGGCCTGCACATCGTGAAACAGGCCGCCGGCCGCACGCGCTTTTTCGAGCTTTTCAGCAGCACTTTCGGGAAAGCCGTCGATCTGGCGGAGACCTAGACGCAAGCCCACTCCCCCATTGTGTTCCGCCAACGTGTTGTTCCAATCGGAATGGTTCACATCAACCGGCAGCACGTCCACTTCATGTTCGCGCGCATCGCGCACGATCTGGGCCGACGAATAGAAGCCCATCGGCTGCGAATTGAGGAGCGCACAGGCGAAGGCGGCCGGGAAATGGCATTTCAGCCAACTGGAGACATAGACCAGCCTTGCGAAGCTGGCGGCATGGCTTTCGGGAAAGCCATATTCGCCGAAACCCTTGATCTGATTGAAGCAGCGCATGGCGAAATCGCGATCATAGCCACGCTCGACCATCTTCTCGACCATCAGCTCTTCGAGGTCACCCACATTTCCCCGACTGCGGAACGTGGCCATGGCCTTGCGCAGCTGATTGGCTTCGTGAGGCTTGAACTTGGCTGCATCCAACGCGATCTTCATCGCCTGTTCCTGAAAGATCGGTACGCCATATGTCCGTTTCAGGATCAAGGACAGTTCGTCCGGCGGGCCATGCTCCGGACTGGGACCGGGCAGAGTCACCTCCTCCGCACCGCGCCGGCGTTTGAGATAGGGATGAACCATGTCCCCCTGGATCGGTCCCGGCCGCACGATCGCGACCTGGACTACCAGATCGTAATATTCGCGCGGACGCAGGCGGGGCAGCATGTTCATCTGGGCCCGGCTTTCCACCTGGAAGACGCCGAGCGAATCTCCTCGGCACAGCATTTCATAAGTTTCCTTATCCTCGCGCGGGACGGTCGTCAGAGACAGTTCCCGACCGTGATGGGCTTTCAACAGGTCGAGGCATTTGCGGATACAGGTGAGCATGCCGAGCGCCAGCACATCGACCTTGAAGATGCCGAGCTCGTCGATGTCGTCCTTGTCCCATTCGATGAAGGTACGATCCTCCATCGCGGCATTGCCGATCGGCACCGTGTCGATCAGATCATTATCGGTCAGGATGAAGCCGCCGACATGCTGGGACAGATGGCGCGGCATGCCGATCATCTGTCCGGTCAGCTTGAGCACGCGACGAAGATGCGGGTCGGACAGGTTCAACCCTGTCTTGGCGGCGTGGATCTGGTCGATATCCTTGCCATGACTGCCCCAGACGGTACGGCCCAGGGCGCTTGTCACATCCTCGCTCAGCCCCATCGCCTTGCCTACCTCGCGAATGGCCATGCGCGGGCGGTAGTGAATCACCGTGGCGCAGAGGCCGGCCTTTTCCCGGCCGTAGGTCTCGTAGATGTGCTGGATCACTTCCTCGCGCCGCTCATGCTCGAAATCGACATCGATATCGGGCGGCTCGCTGCGATCCTCGGAGATGAACCGATCGAACAGAAGCTGGTGTTCCGCCGGATTGACCGAAGTGATCCCCAGGCAGAAGCACACCGCCGAATTGGCCGCCGACCCGCGCCCCTGGCAGAGGATGTTCCTGCTGCGCGCGAAATCGACGATTTCCTTGATGGTGAGGAAATAGGTGGCGATCTGCTTGTCCGCGATCAATCCGAATTCCTTCTTGATCGCGTCTTGCACGTGATCGGGCGTGCCCGACGGATAATGCCCTGCAGCACCTTCCCAGGTCAGATATTCGAGATGTTGCTGCGCCGTGCGACCTTCGGGATAGATCGACTTCGGATATTCGTATCTTAGCTCGTCGAGAGTGAAAGTGCAGGCATCCGCCACTTCCCGGGCCGCCGTAATCGCATGCGGCCAGTGTTCGAACAGCTTCTCCATCTCGGCGGCCGACTTCAGATGTCGTTCCGCATTGGCGTGGAGCAGATAGCCCGCCTTCGCGACCGTGGTCTTGTGACGGATCGCCGTCATCACATCTTGCAACGGGCGGCATTCCGGTACGTGATAATGCACATCATTGGTGGCGAGCAGCTTCAGCCCATGCACCCGCGCCAGCGCATCGAGCCTTTCTATCCGCGCGACATCGTCGCCGCGATAGAGATAAGTGGCCGCAAGATGGCCCAGAGTGGGAAGCTGATGAACGAGTTGTCGCAGAATATCCGGAAAGGGTACGGTAAAGGATTGGAATAGCTGCTCTTCGGCAGGCGGAAACGGAATGACCGTGCTTTCCGCCGCGATAGTGAAGACTGTCTCCAGATTTTCCGGCGGCATCAGGATCAGTTGCACGCCTTCCGCATGGCCGGCGAGCATGGCAAGCGTGATGTCACATGCCCCCTTGGCCTGCCACTTGCCCTCCAGCGTTGCCATGCGACCTGCCGAAATCAGCCGGCACAGACGGCCATAGGCGGCGCGATCGCGCGGATAGGCAAGGAAGGCCAGCCCCTCCACCGTCTCGATCCGGCAGCCGATCACGGGCTTCAGCCGGACATCCTTGCCATCGCTGTGAAGCCGGACCACGCCCGCCATCGTATTGGCATCTGCGATACCCAACGCCTCATAGCCCAGCATACGCGCGGTTTCCGCCAAATCGAGCGAAGTCGAAGCGCCTCGCAGGAAGGAGAAATTGGTCGTGACTCCCAATTCGACGAAAGATGCGCGAACAGGATCGCCCAGCGCTTCGACATCGAGGCTCGTTTTCTTCCGGATCGGAGGAAGCGCATCAGGCATAGGTCACCCGCACAGCCCGTGCAGATACCATTCGGGCAGGCCGCCGCGTCCATCGCCCGCAAGTCCCAGGCGATAGATCCAGTAACGCCGTCCGGCCTTGTCCTCGATCCGGTAATAGTCGCGCAGCCGCGTGGTGGATTTTTCGTGCCACCATTCCGGCCCGATCCGCTCCGGACCCTCGACGCGCAGGACTTCGTGCAGATTGCCGCGCCAGCGGAACTGGTAGGGTGGGCCATCGGGCGCGGCATAGACCACCTTGATCTCTTCGGGCCGGTCCAGCAGCTTGAGCGGACGGAACCCCTGCCTGTCCATCGCCTGACGGACAGGCGGGGCATCCAGCGGCGGCAGCCAGCGCTGCGCGCGTTCGGGGATATGGCTGGCATGGGAGACCGGGCGACGGACGGCCTGCGGGCCGAGCCGCGCCATCAGCCGGTCGATACAGGCAGCCAGGCTGGTGCCGTGCCGCTCTGCCGCCGCTTCGAAATCCTCTTGCCCCAGTGCCAGTGGCTGCGCCCATGTCGCCCGCATGCGGACCAGTTCGATCCCGAAGCCGGCATCCACCCCGTCCAGCTTGGCGGCGAACAGGTAGCAGATATGCGCGGGATCGCGACTGGCGTCGGACATTTCCAGATCGCGCATCACCACCTCGCCATCCACCCGCCACAGGCCGATCTCAAGACGGCGGGCACCTTGCGCCTTGCCTTCCAGAAGCCGCGCCATGTCGCTGGCCAGATCCTCCACCACGCGATCCAGCAAGGGTCGATGCCGGATCGGCTCCAGCAGACGCCGCTGAACCAGCGGAACATCTACCGCGACGACGGGCAGGAGAGGTTCGGGAATACGGCCGAGAATCTGATCCATCCGCAGCAGGGGATTGGCAGCCGGCGAATGCGAATTGCGGAAGCGGCGCTTCAACTGATCCCGCGCGATATGGCGCAGCTGACCAAGACGCTTGAGCCCCAACCGGCGTAGCACCTGGACTATATCCTCGTCGAGCCGGAGGGCCGCCACCGGCAAGTCCGCAAGATGGGCCGACGCATCGTCATCAGGCCAAAGGATCGTGCCTTGTGCGCCGTAATGTGCCAATCCCCAAGACGCCCCGGCAGTGGGCGCGATGGCCAGCCTCGCGGCGAAGCCCAGCCTGTCGAATTGGTCAAGCGCATCGGCCAGCAATTTGCCTTCCCCGCCGAAGAGATGCGCGGTCCCCGTGAGGTCGAGGATCAGCCCGTCGGGCGGATCGATCGCGCTCCACGGCCCCCAGCGGCGGATCCAGAGGGAGAGCTTTTCCAGGCAGGCCAGATCGCCCGCGGGATCGGACGGCGCCACGGCGAGATGCGGACATAGGCTGCGCGCATCGGCCAGCATCATGCCCTTGCCTGCCCCAGCCAGCGCTGCGGCCTGGTTGACCGCATCGATCCGGGGGCCGTGCGCGGTATCGGCGATCAGGGCAACAGGGCCCGCATCCACCCCTTCCCCTTTTGTCGCGCCTTCAGCCCGCCGCCAGCGATCGATCTGGAACTGTTCCAGCCAGATCGCCATCAGGCGCCGTGGCGGCCTGGTCTGCGAAGTGGCGTTCGAGGGCGAGCGAGTTTCCATCATCTCGCAGGATCCATTCTCCGGTTGCATGGGTACGGGCGCGAAACAGTTCGGCATGCCAACTGGGCAGGCCGGGGGCATAAGCGTTCCAGCGCGGAGGAGGCGAAGAAACGGATCGCATCGACCAGCGCATTCTTGCTGCGCTGAGATCCCGTTCCGCATCGAGCCGCACCAGCCAGAGTGGTACACCATGGCGCTCCACCGCCAGCGCAAGCCGGCGCGACGCCGTGAAATCGAGCGCACGGGGATTGCCTGCCATTTCCCCGATCACGAAGGCGAAATCGCGGCAGCGCAACCCTTCCTCCAATGCGAAAAGGGCATCTTCCGACCTGTCCGCCACGACATGCACGAGGCCATCGCGCAGATCCTCGCACAATCCGGGATGATACGGCCGCCCGGTCAGGCGCAGCGCCGTCCGATCCTGGACCCAGAGCCAGGCTTGTGGAGCAGTCCGAGCGATCTTCGGTTCCGGTTTCATCCCTTTCCCCTGGCTTGCCGCCGCGAGTTTCACGGCACGGGTGTGGTCACACGCAAGGGATAACGCCAAGGCCGCTCCCGCCCCTTCGCCGCCAGATGCGAAAATCTCCCCATAAGCGGCGCGTGAAGGCAAGCCAGGGCGCCAGGTGGAAGCACGAACGACCGAAAGGGTGCTGGAATAGGGAATCATATATCGCTCTTATGTTCACTATATGTTCCAATACCGGACGACACAATGGCATCATGCGGCGAAATCCTCGTCGACTGCGCAAGGTATTCGATTATTGGAAAAGAAAGTTCGGATCAGTCCAGGCTGGCGCCGGGCATGGGCGGAACCGGTTGCGCTGGAATGTCCGCATCCGTCTCATGAACTTCGACGATGCCCCGGCCTACATGGCTGTGATGCCGGCTGTAGAAGAAATAGACGAACAAACCGAACGTCCCCCAGCCCGCGAACAGGGCGAGCGTATAACCGGAGAGGCTGAAGAACAGATAGACGCAGCCGAGAATCGCAAGCGGTGCGACAAGGATCACCAGCGGAGTGCGGAAGGGTCGATGCCGCTTCGGATCAGTCCGGCGCAACACCATCACTGCAATGGCCACCATGGCAAAAGCGAACAAAGTCCCCGAATTGGAGATATCTGCCAGCGCGCCGACCGGGAAGAAGGCAGCGAAGAGCGAAACCGCGATTCCCGTAATGATCGTGACGACATAGGGCGTGTGGAATTTCGGATGCACCTTGCTCAGCACGTCGGGCAGCAGCCCGTCACGGCTCATCACGAAGAAGATGCGCGTCTGTCCGAACATCATCATCAGCACTACGGAAGGCAGTGCCATGATCGCGGCCAGGCCGACCAGATTGCCGATCTGCGGCCAACCGATCTCGCGCAAAGTCCAGGCCAACGCTTCTTTCGAACAGACTACGGCTTGGTTGTTGATCGCGCCACAGGCCGCAGTCAATTCCGACGAGGCGGGGGAGATACCTGTTCCGTCAGGCGCCAGAAGCGGCTGCGCGCCGACAGATCCAATCACTCCCGATGCCACCAGCAGATAGAAGATCGTGCAGATACCCAGGCTGCCGATCAATCCGATCGGCATGTTGCGCTGGGGATTCTTGGTTTCCTCCGCCGCGGTCGAAACCGCATCGAACCCGACATAGGCAAAGAAGATAGACGCCGCCGCCGCCGAAATGCCGCTGAAGCCCAAAGGTGAGAACGGCACGAATTTCTCGCCATTCATCACCGGGATCGCCAGCAGGATGAACACGGTCAGCGCGGTGACCTTGATGACCACCAGCACCGCGTTGAACATCGCGCTTTCCTTGGTGCCGATCACGAGGAGACCGGTCACTATCAAGGAGATGATCATAGCGGGCAGGTTGATGATCCCCCCGCCGCTGGGACCATTGGCAAGATCATGCGGAATCACGAAGTTGGGCAGGAACGGCGCATAATCGCTGAGATGGGCCAGCATGCCCGTGAAATAACCGGACCATCCGACCGCCACGGCACCCGCCGCGACCGCATATTCCAGCACAAGCGCCCAGCCCACCACCCAGGCCAGAACTTCGCCCATCACGGCATAGCTATAGGTGTAGGCCGAGCCCGAAACGGGCACCATCGAGGACATTTCCGCATAGCACAGCGCAGCCAGCGCACAGACGATACCGGCGATGACGAAGCTGACCAGCATGCCCGGACCGGCCTTCTGCGCCGCTTCGGCCGTCAACACGAAAATACCGGTGCCGATGACCGCGCCCACGCCGAGCATGGTCAGTTGGAACGCACCCAAAGAGCGATGCAGGGATTTCTTTTCGGCCGTCGCCAGAATGGCGTCCAACGACTTCACGCGACCGAACATGCTGTTTCCCCCGAGCACACGCAGCAGAAGCCCGGGAGGCTACCGCAGATGCGCATATTGGCAAGGGGCTATCCCCGCCCTTCCCCAGCTTTGCGCAACTGTATAGAAGCTACCCATGTCCACGACTTTCCAGCTCGATACGTCGACAAGCCGCGCCAATCCCACGCCTGCGCCGATGAAGCGCCTGACCGTGCCTGCGCTCCGCCAACGCAAGGTGGATGGAGTGACCGCCGAGCCGGTAGTGATGCTCACCGCCTATACCGCACGGCAGGCCCAACTGCTCGATGCGCATTGCGATCTCCTGCTCGTAGGGGATTCGCTCGGCCAGGTGATCTACGGCCTGCCCTCGACTATCCCCGTTACGCTGGAAATGATGGCAAATCATGGTGCAGCCGTAGTGCGCGGCAGCTATCACACGGTGGTCGCGGTCGACATGCCTTTCGGCAGCTACGAACAATCGCCCCAGCAGGCCTTCGAAAGCGCCGCTTACCTCCTCAAGCAGAGCGGTGCCGCCGCGGTGAAGCTAGAAGGCGGGGAAGCAATGGCGGAAACCGTTCATTTCCTCACCCGTCGCGGCATTCCGGTGATCGGCCATGTCGGGCTCACTCCGCAGGCGGTCAACGTGCTTGGCGGTTACGGCGCGCGCGGGCGTGACGATGCCGAAGCGCGCAAGATCGTGAGCGATGCCAAGGCACTCGACCAGGCAGGTGCTTTCGCCATCGTCGTCGAAGGCGTGGTGGAACCTATCGCGATCGAAGCGACGAAGGCCGTGTCCTGCCTTACCATCGGCATCGGGGCTTCCGCGCAATGCGACGGGCAGGTTCTGGTCACCGACGACATGCTCGGCCTGTTCGAACGCGTACCCCGTTTCGTGAAACGGTATGAAGCCATCGCGGATACGATCCAGGCGGCCGTCGGCAAATATGCCGAGGAAGTCCGCAACCGCGCATTCCCTGGACCGGACCAGACCTATCAGCCGAAGAAATGAGCGAATGGTTGCGGCCCCGGCGGGCCTGAGCTAGCGCGCCCTTCCGCTTCTCTGGGAAAGATCACAGTGCTCAGCTATTTCCGCGGTTCCATCATCTTCACGCTCGTCTGCCTTGCGCTGGCCGTCTGGTACGGCTGGAGCCTGAGCGGCAATCTGGCCGCCACCGCACAATTGCTGTGGATCGTGGTCGTGCTGTCGATCCTGGAAGTCTCGCTGTCCTTCGACAATGCGGTGGTCAACGCCACTGTGCTGGAGGAAATGGACGAGGTCTGGCAAAAGCGCTTTCTCACCTGGGGCATGGCGATCGCCGTGTTCGGAATGCGCGTGATCTTCCCGCTGGCGATCGTGGCGATCGCAGCGAGCCTCGGCCCGTTCGACGCACTCAAGCTCTCGTTGAACGATCCGCAGCGTTATGAAGAGATCGTCTCTTCCGCCCATGTCGGCATAGCGGGCTTCGGCGGAGCCTTTCTAGCCATGGTCGGGCTCAAGTTCTTCTTCGATGCCGACAAGGACGTCCACTGGATAGGGTTGATCGAACGATCGCTGCAGAAGATCTCCGCCGTTCCGTCGATGGAAATCGCGGTGCTGCTTCTGTCGCTCTATGGCATATCGCTGATGCTGCCGGCGGACGAGGCGATGACCTTCCTGGTGGCGGGCATAATGGGCCTCATCACGTTCATTGCGGTCGAAGCCGTGGGCACGATCCTGGAACTGCAGGAGGAAGCGAAGCGAGCGCAAGGTGCGGTGATCCGCTCGGGCCTTGGCGGCTTCCTCTATCTCCAGGTGCTGGACAGCAGCTTCTCCTTCGACGGAGTGATCGGGGCCTTCGCATTGTCCAACAACATGGTGGTGATCGCCCTCGGCCTTTCGATCGGCGCCATGTTCGTCCGTTCGATGACGATCATGCTCGTCCAGAAAGGCACGCTCGCGGAATATCGCTATCTCGAACACGGCGCCTTCTGGGCAATCATCGCATTGGGCGCGATCATGCTGCTGTCGGCCCGATTCCACATCTCCGAAGCCATCACGGGGCTGATCGGCGCAACACTGATCGGGATATCGCTCTGGTGGTCGATCCGCCACCGCGATAGGGATACCGGCGCCAGCTAATGCCGCGCCAATCGTGCCGCCAGCGGAGCGGACGCGATCAGCTGGACAAGATGATAGATCAGCGCGGGTAGCAACATCAGGCCCGCAACCGCCGGCGGGAACAGCACCATGGCCAGCGGCGCGCCCATCGCGATGCTCTTGTGTGCGCCGGCGAAGAGGAACGATATCCGATCATCACGCTGCAGTCCGATCGCGCCGGAAAGCATCCAGGCGCCACCGAATGCGATGACGAGCATTGTCGCTATCCCGAGCAGAATGAACAGCCAGTCGGCCGAGGCGACCCGCTGCCAGATGCCTTGCTCCACCGCGCCTGAAAAAGCCACATACACCGCGATCGCGATCGACATGCGATCCATCCAGGTCACGATGGTTCGGTTCTCCAATACCCATCCCCGCGCCCAGCGCTGCGTGAACTGACCCAGCATGAAAGGCAACAGGAGGATCAGGACGACCTTGAACAGCCCTTCCCATCCCATCGCCACATGCGCATTGCCGGCAAGAAGCGAGAACAGCGGCGCAGTGACGATCACTCCCAGAATATTGAGCAGCGCGGCCGCGACCACCGAGCTTGCGACATTCCCCCCGGCCAGCGATGAATAGGCGGTCGCCGACTGCACGGTCGATGGCAGGGCGCCCACATAAAGGAAGCCCAGCGCGACAACCGGCGGAAGGAACAGCAGGCCGACCTGATAGACCGCCCAGCCCGCCGCGGTCATCGCCAGGAAGACCCAGGCCACGAGGGGCGAAAGGAAGCGCAGATTGCCGATCCCGCGCAGCACATCCGCGCGCGACAGCCGCAATCCGTTGAGGAAGAACAGCAGAAAGACCGCCGCATTGGCCACCAGTTGCGCAATCTCGCGCCCTGGTCCGCGCACGGGTATGAACGAGGCGAGCAGGATCGCGATCGCCAGCAGGCGAACCATGGGATCGATCAGGGATAAGATGCGGTTCCCCGCCATGATATGTCTGTCCTCGTACCGTCCGCGGCACTGACGGGAAGCGGCTCGCTTGTCCAGCGCCCTGCCGGAGCAGGCGCACTGTCACGCAACTGCCACAAAATTCCCTCGCGACTTCTCGGGACGCGATTCAGCGCTTGTCACACTCTGAATTTCAGGTCATTCTGTGCATGAAATTTGGGAGAGGAGGAAAGGGTGGCTCTTGAGCCGCCCTTTTCTTTTTCGGGATCAGCTTGCCGGCAAGATACCTGCTTCGATCCGCTCCGCTTTCTCCAGCAATATCCCGGAATCCCCGCTTGCCTTACCCCGGTTCTGGATCGCCAGCGCCAGCACGCGACTGATCCGTCCGCTGGCCCGTTGCCACTGATAGGCCTTCCCCGCATCGATCCGTGCGGCATTACGATCACCGATTCCGAGTTCAGCAATGGACCGCTGGACGAGAAGACGGGGATCGCGCTCCCCACCGCCCAGGCGCAGCGCGCAATCCAGCAGGAGTTTCGCGCGATGCCAATCCTGCCGCGCCATCGCATTGTCTGCCAGCAGGCCGGCCACTTCGCCGTCGCGCGGATGCTGTACTGCATAATAGAGCAGCAATCGCCGGCTGCGATCGGATTGCCCGAGCGCCTGGTAGGAGAGTACCATGCGCCGCAAGAGCGGCTTGGAGAGGCGGATCTGTGCCGATATGGAATAGCGGGACATCGCAGCAGGAAAATCGCCGGCGGCGAACTTCGCGTCGCCAGCCAGCATCTGCGCCTGAGCGGAACCGCCGAAGCGCGTGAGCTGTCCTTCCGCGACATCGGACGCTTCGGCAAAGCGTCGATCCGCGATGAGCTGGCGGACATAGGGCACCGTCACATCGGCATTGCCGGGATCGACGGCCCAGCGGGCTTTGAGCAGATCGAGCGGCAGATCCTCGCTCACCAAAGCATGGGCAATGCGGGGAACCTGCGCTGCACGATCGAGATAGATCGCGGCTTCGGCCCGATCGCCCTGCGCTTCGAGCGCGCGCCCGATCAGCATCGTGAGATAGGGCGACGCATCCGCTCGCAGCGCCTGCGCACCGAAACGCTCCACCACTTCGCGGTTCCTGCCGGCTTCCCATAGGGCCCGGGCAAGCAGCGTTTCCGCGCGCGGATTGTCCGGCTGAAGGCGGTAAAGCCGCTCAAGATAATCGATCGCGGTCGCCGTGTTGCCGGCCTTCAACTCCAATATGCCGCCGAGCAGTTCCGCTGCAGCCGTTTCGCGGAAATCCTCATCGGTGCGCCAGAACAACATTTTGGCCAGATGATATTTGCCCGCCCGTGCCGCGAGCACTGCCTGCAAGAAGAACGCCCGCGAACTCTTGGGATCCGCCTCGATCATCTTCCGCGTGATCGCCAGCATCTGCCGGGCCCGGCCAAGTTCACCGAGCGTGGCCGCATATTCACCCATCAGGGAAAGATCGCCGGGCGCGTGCTTGAGGCCCTTCGCGAAGAACGGGAGAGCAGCACGGAAGCCTTGCGCGTCACGGACAAGCTGGCCGCGAAACTCGAGGACGCGGGGATTGTCCGCGGCGAGTTGCAGGGCGTTGATGGACGCCTCGATCGCCTGGCGCTGCTCGCCGCCGCGATAGCGCATGCGCCCGATATCCACCCACAGCAGCGCGTCATTCGGTCCCGCTGCAAGCGCCTGGTCGAAAGCATGCCCCGCCGCCGGCAGATCGCCCTCCTGCATTTCGAGGCGGCCCAGCATGCGGAAGCCATAGACCCGATCCTCGGGCACGAAATCGCCGTCCTGCAGCCAATCCCTCGCTTGGGCCCGTTCACCCTGCAGCAGTTCCGCCTCCCCCATCGGCGCGGCGATCCGCTGGCGTGGCACCCCGGCCTGCATCGCGCGGCGCAGCTCCGCTTCCGCCGCGATCCCGTCACCCGCCTGAAGCGCTTTTTTCGCCGCCTGCATGGCCTGCGCGCCATCGCCCTGCGCGGCATAGGCCGGCACAGCCAGGAACGCGAGCACGGCCAGGCCGCGCTTCACCAGCGTCCGGTCAAACGTGAAGGTCGTACTGCTTGAGCAGATCATAAAGCGTGGGCCGGCTGATCCCGAGCATCTTGGCGGTGCTGGAGATATTGCCTTCGCTGCGCGCCAACGCATGGCGGATGACCTTGCGATCGGCCTGTTCGCGTGCGCTCTTGAGATTGAGCGGCTGAGCTTCCTCTTCCGCGTCCGAAGAGAGATCGAGATCGGCTGCATTGACCAGCTTGCCGTCCGCCATGATCACCGCACGCTTGATGCGGTTCTCCAGCTCGCGGACATTGCCGGGCCAGGCCCACGCATCGATCGCAGCGAGTGCGTCGGCAGCAAAGCCCTTCACCTGCGGGTTCATCTCCTCGGCAAAGCGTTTCAGGAAAACCTTGGCCAGAAGCACGGCATCGCCTGGGCGCTCGGACAGGGATGGGATCTTCACGACGATCTCGGCCAGCCTGTAGAACAGGTCTTCGCGGAAACGGCCTTCGGCGATCATGCCTTCCAGATCCTGATGGGTCGCGCAGACGATCCTGGTATCGACCTCGATCGATTTGCGCCCACCGATCCGCTCGATAGTGCGCTCCTGGAGGAAGCGCAGCAGCTTCACTTGCAGCGGGAGCGGAATATCGCCGATCTCGTCGAGGAACAGCGTCCCGCCCTGCGCCTGCTCGATCTTGCCTTCGGTGGTCTTCACCGCGCCGGTGAAAGCGCCCTTCTCGTGGCCGAACAGTTCGCTTTCCAGCAGGTTCTCGGGGATGGCTGCACAATTGATCGCGACGAAAGCACCGTTCCTGCGGTCACTCGCATCATGCAATCCGCAAGCAAGCAGTTCCTTGCCAGTCCCGCTTGCGCCGAGCAGCATCACCGACACATTCGTCTGCGCGACGCGTTCAATGGTGCGGGCGACGCGGACCATTTCGGGCGCGGAGGTAACGAGCCGTCCCAGGACCTTGTTCGCATCCCCGGCGCTCGCTGCGAGCTTGCGGTTCTCCTGCTCGATCCGATGGAGATTAAAGGCCCGGCGTACGATCAGGCCGAGCTGCTCGATATCCACCGGCTTCTGGTAGAAATCATAGGCCCCGCGATCGATCGCGGTCAGTGCGCTTTCGCGTGCGCCGTGCCCGCTGGCGACCACGACCTTGGTGTCGGGCTTCAGTGCCATGATCTCTTCCAGTACGGCGAAACCTTCGCTGGTTCCGTCAGGATCGGGCGGCAGTCCCAGGTCGAGCGTCACGACCGCCGGCTCTTCCGCGCGCAACGCCGCCAGCGCCGCGGCGCGATCGCCCGCAACGATCACGTCGAAATCGTCATAGGCCCATTTGAGCTGGGCCTGCAGCCCGGCGTCATCCTCGACGACAAGCAGTTTCGGCCGTTCCTCAGTCATCAGGCCACCTCCGTCCGATTGGGCTCAATCCTGCCGATAATATCCGCGACATCGGCACGCGGCAGGCGGATGAAGAAGCGCGTGCCCAGCCCTTCGCGCGATTCCACATCGAGCCGTCCCCGCATCGCGCCGATCAGCGCGCGCGCTTCGAACGCGCCGATCCCGAAGCCGCCCTGCTTGGAAGACACGAAAGGCTTGAACAGGCGCGTCCGCACGAATTCCGGTGTCATGCCGCAACCGGAATCGATGACTTCGACGATCCCATGCAAATGGTCGCTGCCCACCCGCACGAATACCGAAGCGGTCGGCGCGCTTGCCTCGATCGCGTTCTGGATCAGATGGACGAGCGCCTGATCGAGCGAATCCCGATCGGCATTCACCATGCATGGCTGGTTCTGGACCAGGATGACCGGATGCATCGCCTCGTAACGGCCGACGACGTGCGCCACGCAGTCGTCCAGCTGAATGGGACCAAGCTTGTCCGCGGCTTGCGGACCATAGCGGTTCAGGCGGGCGAGCAGAGTGTTCAGCTTGTCCGTGCTGTTGCGCAGGGTAACGAGCATATCGGCGCGAAACTCCGGCTTGTCCGCATGCTTCTCCGCATTCCGCGCAAGCAGGGAAAGCTGGCTGGCCAGGTTCTTGATATCGTGCATGACGAAAGCGATGCGACGGTTGAATTCGTCGAATCGGTTCGCTTCGCTGAGTGCTTCCTGTCCGGAATTCTCGGCGAGATAGCTGGCAAGCTGCTGACCGACCACGCGCAGGAGATCGAAATCCTCCCAGTCGAGCTTCCGCGCCACCGCGGGCCTGGCGAGTACGACCAACCCGACCAACCGATCGTAATGCAGGAGCGGCACGACCGCCCAGCTGGCTTCGTCGTCCAGAATCCATTGCGGCAGGATCGCCTGCATGCCCCGGACGTCCTTCCCCGCGCGGATCTCGTCCAGATCGCAGATCAGGCCGTGGGTCTCGAAATAGGAAACGGCAGCCGCGCTCATCGCCTGAGCGGGCACTTCTACAGCCGGCCACTGCCAGCGCGCCGCGAGCGCCAGCCCATCGGGTTCTCCGTTGATCAACAGGAGACCGGCCGGACTGTCGGTGATATCCGCCACCGCCTTGACCACGCGTTCATGGAGCGAGGGCGCGTTCGGACCTGCGCGTCCGATGGTGCGGGTGAAGCGAAGCCATTCCGCACGGTAGTCGTAACGGTGCTGGAAGAAGTGCTTGACCGTCGTGACCTTAAGCCAGCCGCGCAGACGCTTCGACGGGAACCATACCAACGCCGCCACGCTGGCGACGAAGACGAAACTGACCTGGGTCAGTCGGGCCAGACCACCGCCGATGACCGGGATCGCCTGGGCGATCGCCACCATCAACAGGAGGTAGCTGCCGATCGCGATGAGCGAAAGGGTCTGGAACGCGACTTCGCGCGAGGGTTTGAAATTGAGGTCGGCACTGGCACGGCTGGCCCCGATCGCCAGCGGAACGGAAATCAGCATCGCGATCAGCCCCCGCAGTGCCGCAAGCTCCGCCGATAGCGCATCGCTGAGATAGCCGATGGTGTAGAAATTGAGATCATAGACCCACATCGCGGCGAGCGCAGCCGCAGGCCAGCGCAAAAGCCGGCGATGAGCGAGCGACGCGCCGACATAGAGATTGTGGACCAGCAACAGCGCGCCAACCAGGACAATCACATGCAGGATCGCCGAAAGATGAAAAGCGAGCAGATAGGCTTCGTGCAGGAAACGGAACTGCATCTGAGCCAGCAGGAAACCCGGCTGCAACGCTTCCACGAAGACGAGCACGCCGATAAGCGGGCGGATTGGCCGCAAGCTCTCATCGCGGCCGTCGCCGCCGAACAAACGATAGAGCAGCAGGAACCAACCGAGATTCCGCGCAACTTCCGCGAGGAGCGTCCAAACCGATAGCGGCGAAGCCAACGCGGCGACAAGGCACCAGATGGCGGTGAATATCAGCGCGCTTATCGTGCTTTTCGATTCCCGTCGTTTGTCCTTGCTGCCAATGATCCACAGCGCCACCGCTGCGCAGGCCACCGCGCCGACGCAATGCGTCCACCGGCCGACTTCCAGCCAGATAGCGCCGTTCGACATCTCAACGCGCCCCTTCGTTCCACAGGACGACCCGCAGCGTCTGCAGAAGGATCAGCAGATCCAGAAAAGGCGTGTAGTTCTTGGCGTAGTAAAGATCATATTCCAGCTTGTGGCGGGCATCGTCGATCGAAGCGCCATAGGGATAGTTGATCTGCGCCCACCCGGTGATCCCCGGCTTCACCATGTGGCGTTCCGCATAATAGGGCAGCTTGCCTTCGAGATCGGACACGAATTGCGGGCGCTCGGGCCGCGGCCCGACGAAGCTCATCTGCCCTTTCAGAACCGTCCAGACCTGCGGGAGCTCATCGATGCGCAGCTTGCGGATCATGCGGCCGACGCGCGTGATGCGCGGATCGTTCTCTTCCGCCCACTTGGCCTCACCCGCCTTCTCGGCGTCTGTCCGCATCGAGCGCAGCTTGATCAATTCGAAGCTCTCGCCATACAGCCCGACCCGTGTCTGGCGAAAAAATGCGGGACCGCGGCTGTCGATCTTCACCAGAAGCGCGAACAGGATGATCAGCGGGAAAGCGAAGATCAGCAGCACCGTGCTGGCGAGTATGTCGAACAGCCGCTTGGCCACGGTGGACATCATCCGTCCGGAAGAGAAGCCATCGGAAAAGATCAGCCAGCTGGGATTGAGCGTATCGAGATCGACGCGGCCCGTCTCTCGTTCGAGGAAGCTGGAGAAATCGTTGACGTGCACACCGGCAGTCTTGATCCGCAACAAGTCCTTCAGCGGGAGCGCATTGCGACGCTCTTCGAGAGCGAGCACCACTTCGCTGACACCGAGATTTTCGACAAAACGGCTCAGATCGTGGATCGCGCCACGGCTGATCGCTTCCTCAATGACATGCTCCCCTTCGTTCATGCCGATATAGCCGACAATCGCGAAGCCGGACTCTGGACGCTCGGCAAGCTTACGCAGGCGCTGAGCGCGATTACCCGCACCGAGGACCAACACTCTGCGGCGGAATGCCGAGGCACCGAGAATGCCGCCGACAATGAGGCGATTGGCGATCAGCAGAACGATCGTGAAAGCCATCGCATAAGCAAGCGTGGAGCGCCAGAAGTCGAGCCCCGGCAGAATGAAGTCAACGAAGGACAGGGAAATGATCCCCAGGCTCACGGCGACGAGCAGGCGCGCGACGGCGTGGCGCATGGATCGCAAGGCTTCGATCCCATAAACGCCGACGGAGATCATCGCGAGAAGCACGATGGATGCAAACGCGGCCAAGGAACCCCAACGGTCCGAGAACAGGCCAGGGTCCATAGCGAGTTGGCTGGCGCGGAGCTGCCAGGCGATCTCGCCCGCCGCGATAAGCAGGGCTAGGTCGAACAGGCCGAGCAGCAAGACGGCGTGTGGAATGTAGTGCTTGAAAAGGCGGATCATCGCTCCAAACCGCGCGAACTGGAACCAAACATGAGCGGTTTAGGCGCCAGAAATGAAATGTCGGTAAATCTGACAGCGATAATTTCGTCCCACCGTCGCGTGAGAGCGCAGAATTCCTTGATCAATGAAATCAGCAGGATGAATTTTGTCGGGGGAGTTTACACCGTCACGGCTGCTGCGGAGGACATGTCCAATAAAATGCGTTTCAGAGCCGAATTCACGTCAGATCGCTTGACAAAGCTAACAAGTTTAGTCGGAATATATAGGCAGCAAAAGACAACAGACCGGATTCACCGGTGAGACAATGTCCGCTGTGGCTTTCGTAAGGAGGGCCCCGTGCTGAAGGATGTCGAAAGCGTCACGGACGCAAGTGTTCCGACTTCCACCCCCGTTAAACCGGCTGTTCGACTGTTGCCTGTTTTTGCCAGGCATAAGACGGAAGAGTCGGAACTCGGCACATTTCGCGGCTTGCTGTTCGCCCTGCCACTGGGGGTGATGTTATGGCTGTTAGTTTTCGTGTTAGTTTATTTCCTCTGAATCGCGGGATCGATTGACGGGGTTACTGCTTGTCGATCCGATCGACCGCTTCCTGCGCGGCCGTTCCGGCCTTGTCGGCCGCGGCGCCGATCTGGTCCGCCGCTTTCCCGACGCTGTCCGCAGCCTGCGCGACCGCATCATCCTTGGCAACTTCCGCGCCCTTCATTTCGGAGAAGAGATAGGCGGCGACAATTACCGCAAGAATCAGAAAAAACGCGATGAATATCATTCCGCCGCCGGAACGCCGCTTTTCCACGACAACCGTCGTTTGACCCTGTGCCGGCTCACCTTCCGCGGGGGTGGTCTCAACAACCCGTTCCTGAACCATGATCGTTCCTTTCACGCATCACTGCGGCGAAACGAGCGGTTTCCTGAACGGTTCCTCCTTCTGAAGCGCTCTAGAAGCAAGCGCGGGCGAGAAACTCCCTCGTCTCAGGCGAAATCAGGGCAGCGTGGCCATAGTTGGGATGATCGATCACCATCATCGCCTGTGCCTGGCCGCTGCGCCAATCGGTAATCTGTTCCGGTGAAAAATCGAAATGGAAGAAATGGACCGCGCTCGCCTTGTTGTCGCGCGCGCGGGTTCGTTCAACATCGCCTTCCGGCCGTGCCGGGATCCGCGTGCTGCCGATCCGGAGATGGATATGCTCCTCTACATTGCCGATCCGGCGCAGGAACGCGTCCCTGCGGACGGGATCTTCGACCTCGAAAAGCAAGGTCATGGTCAATTCGCTGCCTTTGGGAACCATGGGATCATAGGCGGCCAGTTCATCGGCAAGCTGTTCGTTTCCGCCCTTCTCGATCCGCAGCATCTCCTGGATCTGCAGCCACATGCTGTCCCATGTCTCGAACAGACCCGTTGCATTGGGCCCGATCGCGAGGCGAGTCAGTTTCTTCCGCTCGATGGATTCCCGCTTCTTCTCCGCACGAATCGCCTCATATTGGGCAGGCGGCACGATATCGTGCGGAGTGATCCTACGCTCGTCTCGGGGCATGTGCGGGTCCTGTTCTCAAAGGCCGTAAGCAACGGCCATCACTTCGATCGGATGCCCGATCCGCAGGGGCGGCTCGTTTCCTCCCGCCTGGATGACCTGCCTCAGGTGCGGGCCCGCAAGAGGGCATTCGCTTACGATCATGTCCGGATCGTCCTTTATCAGGGCTCGGCCGGTCGGTCTGCCGACCTTCATGGCCCGATCGAAATTCTCGGTGAAGATGCCCCACTTGCCCCCATGGCCGGAGCAACGCTCCGTCAGACGCGGCCTAGCTTCCGGAATAAGCTTGAGCATCTCCATCGCTTTGGGCCCCATGTTCTGGGCCCTTGCATGGCAGGCGAAATGCACCGCGATCGATTGCGGCATGGCCTCGATCGGGGCAAGGCCGGTTTCCTTGGCCAGGCGGACGACATATTCCGACACGTCGAACGCATGTCGGCTCAACAGTATCACATCCGCATTGTCCGGATCGACCAGCGGCCATTCGAATTTCAGCATCAGCGCGCAACTGGTGGTAAGCGGCACGACGTCCCAGCCATCGGCGATCATCGGCCCGAAGTGTGCGGCAATGCGTTGCGCGGCACTTGCAACTCCGCCCAGATCGCCATTTTCGAACAGCGGCATCCCGCAGCAATCGGGATGCTCCACCCGGATCTGCACGCCTTGATGCGCGAGGACCTTCATGGCCGCGAGACCGGGAGTGTTGTCGTTGAATTCATCATGACAGCCGGCATACAACGCAACCTTCCGGCCGAAGGCGGGACCATCCGGATTGGGCGCGGGCACCAGCGCCGGCGCTTTCTTCGTGAGAGGCGTATCTTCGAAGGGCGGCAGGTGGGCGCGCGCATCGATGCCGAGCGTCGCTTCCATGATCGGCCGCGTGAAGCCGTTGCCTTCCCTGGTGGCCCAGTTCGCGCCACCCGAGAGTATCGTCCCCAGCACGCCGTTCCGGTCCATCTTGGCCAGTTCGCGATCGGCCAGCTTCGTCTCGCCCTTGCGGTTTTCTACCGCGCGGTAACGCAGCATGAGATGCGGGAAATCGAGATCGAACGGATGGGGTGGGACATAGGGACACTTCGTCATGAAGCACATGTCGCAAAGCGTGCAGGCATCCACCACGGCCTTCATCTGGCCGGCCGACAGATCGGCCACTTCCTCGTTCGGGCTTTCATCGATCGCATCGAACAGAATCGGAAAACTGTCGCACAGATTGAAGCACCGCCGGCAACCATGGCAGATGTCGAACACCCGCCTCAGCTCGACATCCAGCGCTTCCTCGTCATACCACTCTTCGTCACGCCATGGGATCGTGTGGCGTGTAGGCGCTTCAAGACTGCCTTCCATCGCGGTCGTCCCTTTCTCACGGACGCACAGTGAAGCAATCCGGGGCGCAGCCGCGGATTGCTTCAAGCCGCTCCTCGTCGGAGCGTGTGGACAACAATCGGTCAGGCGTCGAGCGTGTCGAGCGTCTTCTGGAACTTGCCGGCGTGGCTTTTTTCAGCCTTGGCAAGCGTTTCGAACCAGTCGGCGATCTCGTCAAAACCTTCGTCGCGCGCCGTCCTGGCCATACCGGGATACATGTCGGTATATTCATGCGTTTCGCCGGCGATCGAGGCTTTCAGATTCGACTGCGTGTCGCCAATCGGCTCGCCCGTGGCCGGATCGCCGCATTCCTCGAGATATTCCAGATGGCCATGCGCATGGCCGGTTTCGCCCTCGGCCGTCGAACGGAAAACCGCCGCAACGTCGTTATATCCTTCGACGTCCGCTTTCTGCGCGAAATAAAGGTAACGGCGGTTCGCCTGACTTTCGCCGGCAAAGGCAGCCTTGAGATTATCCTCGGTCTTGGAACCCTTCAAACCCATGACAACTCTCTCCTTCTGACATCGTTCGAAAGGGAGTGTGCTTGAGATATGAACATCCAACCAGTCGATTTTTCCTAGATTGAAAATCGACTTTATCGATCAATCCACTTTGCGCGGCATTAAGCTCAGCGCTGCGGAGACGAGCGCTTCGGTCGCGGTCGCTATGACTTTCTCCGCATCCGGGGCCCAGGTCGCGCTGTGCAGGGAAGGGAGAGCTTCTCCGCTTTTCTTCGCACGGTCGTAGGCCGCCTGGGGAACGCCGCCGACCCAGAAGATCAACGACTTGATATTCTCCGGATCGGCCCGCCGGAAACGCCCGAAATCCTCG
>CAMLQG010000018.1 GCA_946482075.1 uncultured Erythrobacteraceae bacterium | reverse complement strand
TTGCGCAGCGCGCCCACATCCTTGTCGTCCACCGCGAAAGTGTAAGCATGGATGCAGTTGAGGATCAGCTGATGGTCGTTCTGTGACATGCGTGTCAGCCCCTCAGGCCGTGACCGGCGCGCCCAGCGCCTGAAGGACCTGGGCGGTGTCGCCATAGACCGGCTCGATCCGGGTGACTTTGCCGTCCTCGCGGAAAGTCCAGACCTCGACCATCGGAAAGGATACGCTCTCCCCCGTGGACTTGGCCCGCGCGCTGAATGTGCCCAGCGCCGCGACACGGGTTTCGCTCGCCAGCGTATCGTCCACCGTCAAAGCAATATCGTCCCAGGTTCCGCCCAGAGCCGCGGCGACATCATGCATGCCCTGATGGCCCACATAGTCGCCGCCATAGGGCAGGTTCTCGACTTCGGCGATCACCACGTCATCGGCGAGATAGCCGCACATCCCGGCGATGTCGCCCGAGAAGAAGCAGGCATAGATCTTGTCCAGCGTAGCGCGATTGCGATCGGCATTGCTCATCGTTCACTCTCCCGAATGCTATTCAACTTGCGCCAGCCTGACCCAGCGCAGGCGATCGGCAAAGCACGAACTCCCGCCGCTGCACTCTCGCTAAAGAGCTTTTGCGCTGGCGCGGCTCACCCCCGGCTTGTTTCGGCTAGGCCCAACTTGGTTTTGCATCAGGGCGAAGCGAGTATATTCTGCGAGTGCGCGGCCTCGAGAATCGCGCAGAGACATGATGTCGAGGAGAGAGGACCGGCATGGAGAGGGTCGATCAGGCTGCCACGAACGAGCAGGATTTCGGAGAAATCTTCGCGCGTGACTATTACCGGGCGGATTCCTATGCGGTGGATCGCGCGGTTTCCAAGCGGTCGTTCCATCTGGCGAAAGCGCAGGCCGGCCTGGTGCCCGTCGCCCGCTTTTCCGGCTATGCGCTGGGCGTGCGCCGCACCTGGAAGCATATCCGCCAGGGACCGAGCAATCTCTATGTCATCTGGTTTCCGCTGGAAGGCAGCGTTTCCGTGACTCAGGACGAAGCGCATGGCGAGGTCGTCTCCAACCAGCAGATGGTCATCACCTGCGGCGATCGTCCGTTCCATATCAAGGCGTTGACCGACCAGGGGCAGAGCCGCTGCAGCCAGATCCATGTCCTGGTTCCCAAGCACCTCATGCGCACCCACCTGCCCGAGATCGACCGGCTCTGCGGCAAGCCCTATGCCGCCGAAAGCGGCGAGGCGATCGTGGTGCGCGAACTGTTCTCCACTCTGATCCGCGAAGCCCAGACGATGGATGAACGCTCTGCCGCCAAGCTCGGCTCAGCCGCGCTGGAAACGCTGATCGGCTATATCCGCAGCTGTTCGGGGACCGAGCTCGACAAGGGCCCGCAACACGCGCAACTCGAACGCATCCTGTCCTTCGTGCGCCAGCATATCTCTACCCAGGGGCTGACGGTGGATCACGTCGCCAAGGGCTGCAACATGTCGCGCCGCTACGTCCACTATCTGATGAAGCACCACAATAAGAGCTTCAGCCAGTTCCTGTGGGAATGCCGGCTGGAACAAGCCGACCAGTGGCTATCCGACCGGACCTTCGCCCATTTCAACATCGTGGACATCGCCTATATGGCGGGCTTCCGGAGCGCCTCGCATTTCAGCCAGGCCTATCGCACCCGCTACGGCGTCTCGCCCAAGGAAGCCCGCAAGCGCAGCGAACCTGCGCTGAACTGACCGATTACAGGAACCAATCGCCCAGAGCCTGTAGAAGGGCGGCTTTTCTTTTCAGCAACAGAAGAAGGAAGAACGGTCCTTCGACAAGCTCAGGACGAACGGGGGGCTGCAGGGTGAGTGACGAGCCAATTACGCTGACCCTGGACCAGGGCATCGCCACGCTCGCGATCAACCGGCCCGATCGCCTCAACGCGCTGACGCCCGAGATGGGCTTCCTGATGGTGGACGCGCTGGATGCGGCTGTGGCGGGCGGTGCGCGCGCTTTGATCCTGACCGGGACCGGACGCGCCTTCTGCGCAGGCGCCGATATCGGCGGCGATAGTGGCGTGACCGCGCTGGAGGATTTCGGCGAGCCGCTGGAGAAGAGCTATAACGGCCTGGTCCTGAAACTCGCGGACTATCCGCTGCCGATCGTCAGCGCGGTGAACGGGCCGGCGGTGGGCGCGGGCTGTTCGCTCGCACTGCTGGGCGACATCGTGATCGCCGCGCGATCGGCATACCTCATGCTGTCCTTCGCGAAGGTGGGCATCGTGCCCGATTGCGGCGCGACCTGGCTCGCCGTGCGGTCAGCGGGCCTGCATCGCGGGCTCGAGCTGATGATGCTGGGCGACAAGTTGCCGGCGGAACAGGCTGTCGAATGGGGCATGGTCAATCGCGTGGTCGATGATGAAGCGCTGATGGCGCAAGCCACTGCGCTTGCCCGCCGCTTCGCCGACGGCCCCACCCGCGCCTATGCGATGATCCGCCGCGCCGCGCGCTTCGCCGCGCAATCCTCGCTCGCCGAGGTGCTCGATCTCGAACGCGCCAACCAGCGCGCCGCGGGGCTGACCGGGGATGCGCGCGAAGCGATGGCGGCCTTCATGGAGAAACGGCCGCCCTTGTTCCGGGGGGAGTAGCTTTTCAGTTCGTCATTCCCGCGAAAGCGGGAACCTAGGGCCCGGTCCCCGCTTTCGCGGGGATGACGAAAAAGGGTTGAACGCTATGCCATCCACCCCGCAGCCAGCGTATTGCCCGCAGTGCCGCGGTTGTCCCACAGCAGCTTGATACGCCGCTCCCTGATCCGCCAGCCTGCGCTCGTGCGCACTACATGGTCGTTATAGACCCCGCCGATGATCACATCGGTTTCTTCCGTCACCTTGCCGAAGATCGCGTCGCAAGCTTCGCTGTTCGGGCCGGCGGGCACGCGGTGGAAGCCCACGAAATAAGCCTGCGAGCGGGCCTCGTCACCCGAGACGTCCACGACCGGCCCCATCAGCAGGTGCTGCGTGCGGATCTCCTGCATGATCGCGTCCACGAAGCCGCAATAGCCCTCTACGCCCAGCGGTTCGAGCAGAGTGATCTCGGCATCGGCGGTGAACACCCGGTTGCGCAAGGCCGCCGTATCGGACGCGTCGATTGCCTGCATATAGGCATTCAGCGTCTGGATGACTTCCACCTTGTCGAGCGTCTGATCCTGTCCGGCCATGGTCATTATCCTCTCTTCAGATGCCCAGCACCGTCTTGGCGATGATGGTGCGCATCACTTCGTTGGACCCGGCCATGATCGACCAGGCGCGGTTATTGAGATAGGCGGGCATGGCAAGCTGCGCGTCATCCGGAACGGGGCGCACTTCGCGCTCCAGCGCAAGGCCAGCAGTACCGTAGGCTTCCAGCATCAGCGCATCCAGCGCCTGGGTGATGTTCGCCATCAGCAGGCCGACGATCGCGGTCTGCGGGCCCGGCGAACTGCCTGAAGCGACTTGCGAGAGCAGGCGCAGCTCCAGCATCTCCAGCCCCAGCGCTTCCTGTTCTACCATGGCGAGGCGGTGCATGAAGTCGCTATCCTCGCTGAGCGGCTTGCCCTCGCGCCCCGGGAGCTGGGCAGCCGCGGCGCGCAGATCCGCGATCCCCACCAGCACGCCCGGCGCCCAGCAGCTGCCGCCGCGTTCGTGCTCCAGCAGGAACTTGGCGATCGTCCAGCCGTCATTCTCCTGGCCCACGAGGTTTTCCGCCGGCACGCGCACATTGTCGAAGAAGACCTGGTTCAGCTCGCGGTCGCCCGAGATCAGGCGGATCGGCCGGACGGTCAGGCCGGGCAGGTCCATCGGGATCAGCAGGAAGCTGATGCCCGCCTGCTTCTTCGCGTCCGGATCGGTGCGGACCAGCGCGAAAATGTGGTTCGCGATATGGCCGAACGTGGTCCAGATCTTGGTGCCGTTGACGATGTAGTGATCGCCGTCCGCATCTTGGGCGCGTACCGCCCGGCATTTCAACGAAGCAAGGTCGGAGCCGGATTCCGGTTCCGAATAGCCCTGGCACCACAGATGTTCTGCCGTCAGGATGCGCGGCAGGAAATGAGCTTTCTGCGCGTCCGTCCCGAACTTCGCGAGCACCGGAGCCAGCATCTTGAGGCCCTGGGCCGCAAGCGCGGGCGCATGGGCGAAAGCGCATTCGCGCTCGAAGATGTAGCGCTGGACGGCATTCCACCCGGTACCGCCGAGTTCGACCGGCCAATTATAGGCCAGCCATCCCTTTTGGTTAAGTATTGACTGCCATTCTAACCAATCTTCAAGGATCGGGAACGCGCCGGGCGTATGCCTTGCACGAATCCGCAAGCGTTCCGGCAAGTTGGCATCCAGGAAGGCCCGGACCTCCTGCTGGAAAGCGCGGTCGGATTCGGAAAACGCCATTTCCATCAGCCGAACCCTCCGTTCCGGAACCTGGCGGCATAGGCGGTCTGCGCGCGTTCGTCGCCGAACAGCCCGCCGATCACCAGCAGCCGCTTCATCGCCCGGCCGATCCACAATTCCTCGGTGATGCCGATCGCGCCATGGAACTGGACCATCTCCTCCGCCACCCGCCGCGCGGCGCGGGAGACCAGGGCCTTCGCCCCGAAGGCAGCGAAGAGCTTCTCCTCGCGCCCGATCGACGGATCGTCCGCCTGCATCGCGGCTTTCATCGCCAGGCCCTTGGCCAGCTCGAATTCCGCCGCACAATCGGCCATGCGGTGCTGGATCACCTGGAACGTCGCCAGCGGCACGCCGAACTGCTTGCGCAGCTGGAGATATTCGATCGTTCGCACGATCGCGGAAGCCATGATCCCCACCGCCTCGGCGCACAGCGCGACATAGGCGATGCCCAGCGTATCCTCGATCAGCGCGCTGCCCTGCCCAGCGGTGCCAACCAGCGCATCCGCGCCCAGCCGCACATCGTTCAGCGCGAGGTCGAAAGCCGCGGTGCCATCGGCCAGCCGCCATTCGCGCACTTCCAGCCCGGCGGCGTCAGCCGGCACCAGGAACAGGCTCGCTCCGTCCAACGCCTCGTCCCGCGCGAGGATAAGCCAAGCTTCCGCCTGACCGCCGAATGCCATCACCTTGCGGCCTTCGAGAAAGTATCCTCCCTTCTCCCGGCGCGCGGCCGCCGCGATCCGTGCAAGCGGATGATCGAGTCCGGCCTCTTCCACTGCCAGGCCGACCGATCTCGTCCCTCCCGCGAGGCCTGCCAGCCAATGGGCCTTCTGGTCGTCCGTGCCATGGGCCGCCAGCAGGCGCGCAACCAGGATTGCCGGCAGCCAGGGATCAAGCAGCAGCCCCGGCCCCAGCGCTTCCATCGCGGCGGCGAGATCCACCGCGCCTGCGCCCAGCCCGTCATCCTCTTCAGGCAGGGTAAGCATCACCAGGCCCAGCCCGGCGAGTTCTTCCCAGACCGCCGGATCATGGCCTTCCGGCGCCTCGGCATAGCGATCGCGCAGTAGTGGATCGTAGCGATCGGCCACGAAGCGCGACAGCGTATCGGCCAGTGCAGTCTGTTCCTCGTTGAGCTCGAAATTCAAGGCACTCGATCCTGTGTGAAAAGTACGCGGGGATTGAGGCGGTTGTCGGGGTCCAGCGTGCGCTTGATCGCGCGCATCACGCCGATCTCGGCCTCCGTCCGGCTGACTCCCAGCCATTCGTTCTTGAGCGTGCCGATGCCATGTTCGGCCGAGATCGAGCCGGAGAACGGCCGCAGCGTTTCGTAGACCAGCGCCTCCACCGCATGCGCATGGGCCGGCGTGTCCGGCCCCACGGTGATGCCGAGATGGATGTTGTTGTCGCCTACATGGCCCTGCACGATCATCCGCGCGCCCTGATAGGCGGCTGCCAGCTTCCGGCGCAGCGTGACGACATAGGGATCGATATCCGCAACCTCGAGGCTGACGTCGAACATCTCCAGCGGCAGCAGCGCGCGCACCGCGACATCGACGGATTCCCTGATCTTCCACAGGGCGGCGCGCTGTTGGTCGGACTGGGCGATCACGGCATCCGCCGCCACGCCGCTTTCCAGCATCTCGCCCAGCACGGCTTCGAACTGCGCGCGGTCACCATCGGGATCGTAGCCCATCGCTTCGACCAGCACATAGCCATGCGCCCCCAATTCCAGCGGACGCGGGTTCTCGCCCGGTCCGGTGACGATCGCATAGAAATCGGGATACATCAGTTCGAAAGCGCTCAGGCTGGCGAGGTTCTGCACCGCATTCAGCAGTTTCAGCATCGCCTCGTTGCTCGGCACCGCTACCAGCGCGACTTCGTGCGAGACCGGATGGGGGACGACGCGGAACACTGCCCGCGTCACCACGCCCAGCGTGCCTTCGGACCCGATGAAGAGATGCTTCAGATCATAGCCGGTGTTGTTCTTCACCAGCTTGTTCATCGAGGAAACCACCGTCCCATCCGCCAGCACGGCTTCGAGCCCCAGCACCCGGTCGCGCGTCATCCCCCAGCGCAAGGTGCGGTTCCCCCCGGCATTGGTGGCGATCGTGCCGCCCACTGTCGCCGTGCCCCGCGCGCCGAGATCGACCGGGTAGTAGAGCCCTGCCGCTTCCGCCGCCTGCTGCAACGCCTCGATCGTCACACCGGCTTCCGCCACCACGATCCGGCTGACCGGATCGACGCTTTCGATCCGGTTCATGCGTTCGAGGGAGATCACATAGTCGCCCGCGCGGCTTTCCACCCCGCCCGAGACGCCGGTGCGCCCTCCATGAGTGACGATCGACACACCATGGACATGGGCGGCCTTGAGGATGGCGGAAACCTCTTCGGCGGTGCGCGGACGCAGGATCGCCTCGGCCGGGCAGGGAACGGGGCGAAAGATGTCCTCGGATCGCTGGCTGACATCCTCGCCCGTCAGCACGCCGCCCTTGCCCAGCAGCGCCTCCATTTCGGCCAGGAAGCCCATGGACCGATCAGCTCCGCGTCTGCGGGAATTTCCGCCCGGGGAACAGCGTGGCCGCGATCGAGTTGCGCAGCACGGCCGGCGCGCCGCCAGCCACAACATTGGTCACCGCATCGCGCACGATCCGCTGGGTGCGCGTGACCGAGGTCACGCCCTTGCCGCCCATCAGCTCAGCGCATTTCATCGCCACTTCGGGGATCTTCGTGCCGCCGAACAGCTTGGCCATCGAGACCTGCTGCATTTCGGGGAACTTGCCGTCGATCGCGTTCGCCGCCGCCTGGTAGGACAGCAGGCGATGCGCCTCGATCGTCACCGCGATGTCGGACAGCGTGTGATAGACATGCTGGAATTCGATCACCGGCCGGCCGAACTGCTCGCGCTGCTGCACATGTTCCGCCGCTTCGTCATAGGCACAGAGCATCCCGCCCAGGCTGACGGCGCAATTGTGCAGCCGTTCCATGTTGAACGCGGTCATCAGCCGGGCAAACTCGCCCGGACCGATGATCAGATTCTCGGCCGGCACACGGCAGTCGCGCAACTCGACATCGCCATGGGGAATACTGCGCGTGCCGAGGAAAACGGGTCCACGCGACATGGAGAAACCCGGCGCATCCGCCGGAATCAGGACCGCGCCGATGCCCTTCGGACCGGGAATGCCGTCGAACCGCACGAAAGTGGCGTAGAGCTCATTATAGATCGCGCCGGTGACAAAGCTCTTTGAACCATTAATGATATAGCTATCACCATCCTTAACCGCACTGGTTTCAAGATAGGTGAGATCCGAGCCATGCGCCGGCTCGGTCAGCGCGATAGCACAGCCCTTCTGGCCGGTAACCACATCGCGCAGATATTTCTCCCGCAGCACCGGGTTCTCCGACAGCATCAGCATCGAAGGACCCGGGCCGGTCGTGCAGAACATCGGCTCGCCCACGATCCAGCTGCCCGAGGCGCGGATCGCTTCGGACACGGCGAGGAGGTAATCCATGCAGTCGCCGCCCTGCCCGCCCCATTCCTTGGGCGCGGTCAGGCCGAAGAAGCCGAGTTCGCCGAACCGGTCGGAGACGGCGCGGTAATCGACCGCATCCTCCTCGTCCCATTTGAACGCCGCCTCGCGGAACTCGAGGCCGGCCTCGAAGGCGCGCCGCTTCAGCGCTTCCTGTTCGGGGGAGAGTTTCAGGTTCATCAGCCGGGTTCTCCCGCGTGGCATTCGTAGATCTGGTATTCGATGGCGCGCCCTTCGGCCACACGGCCTTCGGCGATGGCGACGACGTTGTTCAGCCAGGAATAGTTCGGATGGCCGCACTCGAAACGCGGCTGGGTGACGAAATGGGTATCGCCGAATGCGATGCCCGTGCCGGATTTGAACGCGTTGCCGGCCGCCTCGTTCATCACCACGCGGCCATAATACTGGACGTAGATGATGGCCCCATCGTCGGTCTTCCAGGTCACTCGCGCGTCGACATGGCCGAGACCGCCCGGATCGACGAGCATGTTGTCGCCCCCGCCCGCCAGGATCACGCCATTGATCCGGTCGCCGCTGACGATCCCGTCGCGCACGACATAGAGCTGCCGCACCCCCAGATCCATGCGGCCGGTGGTGGTCACGCTATCGACATAGGCGATCATCTTCGCCAGCGGCGTCAATCTCACTGCATCGTATCCTTGTATGACCCGCCGGGGCGGGAAGCCGGTCAGACTTCCCGCGAACCGTTCATGTAGCGATAATATTCATGATAGAACTGGCGGTTGCGCACTTCGTGCTCGCCATAGTTGGAGCCGCGGAAGCCGCGAGATTCGATGCCCTTCTGGTACCAGGGCACGAAGTCCACGTCCTGCATCACCACCGGACCCAGCTCGGGGCCGCCCATGCCTTCCAGGAACATCGGCTCCAGCACCTTCTTGCCGGTGCGGTCCGCCGCCGGGTGGATCGGCATGTAGCTCGGGATCACGCATTCGCCTTTCATCGCGTATATCTGGAGCGAGTAGTGCGTCTTGCGCGGATCATGCTCGTCCGCCCACCAGCGCTGGAACAGCACGCCTTCCGGATGCGTGTTGAACGTGGCGTTGGGGAAGAAACTGATATTCCAGTCATCCACCAGCTGGTCGTCGCTGAACTTGGAGAAGTCGAAGCCCAGCTTCTTCTGGTTCTTGCGCTTGCCCTTGATGACCGCCTTCTTCACGTCCTTCCAGTTCTTGGGATAATCCTTCTCGTCCATCGCTGCGGCGGTGAGGAAGAGCTTCATCTCCTCGTTGATGCCGTCGATCTTGCCGTCGACACTGCGCAGGAAGGATTGCGCCGGCTCCATGAAGGGAAAGATCGAGCGGCCATGGCCGTTCTCGTACTGGTCCTGCTGGACGTAGTAATCATCCATGAAAGTGCAGAGTTCGGGATGCACGGCGGTGACGTGGTAGCCTTCGATGAACGCTTCGAGCGAGGACTTCCAGTTCATGTCCCAGGTCTGGCGCACATCATAGAGGCGGATGAAGTTCTCGTAGTCGTAGGCGTCCAGGCTCTCCCGGAAGCGTTCGCCCAGATAATCCTCCAGCGATCCGGCATCGGGATTGAGGTTGAAGAACACCCAGCCTTTCCACACCGCCACGCGCACCGGCTCCAGATCGAGATTGCGACACAGCACTTCCTCGCGGAACGTCTCGCGGCCGGGGATGTGGGCCAGCTTGCCGTCGCTCTTGAACGACCAGGCATGATAGGGGCAAGTAAAGCTACGCGTCTTGCCGTAATTCTCGCGCACGATGCGCGTGCCGCGATGCTGGCAGACATTGTAGAAGCCCCGGATCTCGTCACCCTTGCCGCGAATGATCAGCAGGCTTTCCTTCCCGAAATCGACTTTCATGAAGCAGTGTTCTTCGGGGATGTCGTTCAGGTGCCCGCAGATCTGCCAAGTCTTGGAAAAGAGCAGGTCCCATTCCTTGGCCAGCACTTCCCTGGAATAATACTTCTCGTTGTCGCTCAGCCGGTCCGTGCCGTAATCGATATAGGGCTGCTTGGCCTGCGCGCCCTTGGCGCCCGGTACCTGTTCGTAATTCGGAGTCCAGGGCTCGATCGACAGCCCTTTCGCCTTGCCAAGCTCTCCAACAAACTTGTTCATCCAACTCTCCCGAGCGATCCGCATGCGCCGGCAGACGCATGTCACAACCGGCTTCTAGCAAGGCGTATCGCGGGCGGTTTCCAAGCCGTGCAACAGGAATGCCCTGAAAATGCAATCGGCTTGATTTGTGCGCGGAACAGAGAAGGCGGCGAACGATCGCTATGGATGGGGAGCGGATGTCACCTTAGATCAGGGACAGCAGTCCAAGGCGATTGGCAATCTCCAGAAACAATGGTAGCGGCCTCGTATCGGGGTGAGGCAACCTCCCGGTCAAGTGCAGCGCGCGCTCAAGTGTTGCTTCTTTTCCGGCAACAGGCCGGTTGAAGGAGCGTATCCATGCTTGGCGTCTGCGGCCGTTTGACGTGCTTTCTCGGCTTTATCACCTGTTCTACCGCCGCCCTGGCGGACAGCCCGACACTCCAGTCCGCGATCGGCGATCCCGACGATTTCAAGCTCACCGGCAGTGTTCGGGTGCGTTATGAAACGCTCGACGGGCAACCGCGTGTGGGCTTCCGGCCCGAGGACGAGCAGCTTGCCCTGCGAACCACGATCTTTGCCGAATATCACAAGGACGGGTTCCGGATCGGAGGCGAGTTGTATGACAGCCGCGCCTATCTCGACCGGCCCGGCAGTGCGATCAGCGCCAACGAGGTGAATACACTGGAGCTGGTGCAAGCCTATGTCGGAGCGGATCTCGGTGCCGCGCTCGGCAAAGGTTCTTCCCTGCAACTGCAGATGGGCCGCATGACGCTCAATCTCGGTTCGCGGCGCCTGGTCGCGGCCGATGATTATCGCAACACCACCAATGGCTATACCGGCCTGCGCGCGGATTTGAAGACCAGCGGCGGGATGACAGCTACGTTCATCTACACTCTCCCGCATGTCAGGCTCCCGGACGATCTGCCCTCGGTGCAGAGGGAGAAGGTCCAGTGGGACCGCGAGAGCTTCGACCTGCGCTTGTGGGGCGGGCTTGTCGCCAAGCCCAAGCTGGTTGCAGGGGCAACGGCGGAGCTCGGTTATTTCCGCCTCCAGGAATTCGACAGTCCGGGGCGCCCGACCCGCAACCGGAATCTGCACACGATCAGCAGCCGTATCATCCGTGAGCCGAAGCCGGGCGAATGGGATTTCGAAGCCGAAGGCATCTACCAGTTCGGCCATATTCGCGCAGGTCTTGCGGACACAGCGGCCGAGCTGAAAGTTTCCGCGTGGTTCCTCCATGTGGATGCGGGCTACACCTTTCCCGGACCGCTCAAGCTAAGGCTGTCGGCGGAATACGACTATGCGAGCGGCGACGGTCCGGGCGGGAAATATGGACGGTTCGATACTCTGTTCGGCATGCGCCGGGCGGATCTCGCCCCATCCGGAATCTACAACGCCATCGGCCGCGCCAATATCAGCACGCCGGGGCTGCGAGCCGAGATCGCGCCGGGCAAGCGTTTCGATGCGTTCGCGGTCTATCGGCCCATGTGGCTGGCGAATCGAACCGACGCCTTCTCGACCACAGGTGTCAGAGACCCTTCGGGCCAAAGCGGCAGCTTCGCCGGGCACCAGTTGGAAGCACGCATGCGCTATTGGATTTTGCCAGGGTTCCTGCGGGCGGAGATCAACGCCGTTTGGCTGGCAAAGGGCCGCTTCCTCCACACGGCGCCGAACGCGCCGCCCACGGGAGACACGCACTATCTCTCGACTGGTCTTACGGCCACATTCTAGGGGCCGGACCGGTTTGGGTGGGAAGCAGACATTCCATCCCAATCTCGTCATGCCAGCGAAGGCTGGCATCTCGTGCGGCTAAATGGTGCCCCCCTTCCCCAGCGATCCCAGCCTGCGCTGGGATGATGAGTGGGCGGGATAACGAACCATGGGAACGTCCGCTTGGGGTGGGAAGCGGACATCCGCTCCTTTTTTCGACTTTCCTGCGAAACCGCAGGCAGAACTTCTGCGCAGGAAGCCCGTACACCGGGTCCCCTTTTCACAGGAAGGGCGAGGTTCGGGATAGCTCCGCGTCTCCGCGTGAGATCAGGGAGTTCGCGGCACCTGCCGCGTTTCGAAGCGGACCATCAGGCTCTGGACGGAGGCGACCGCTGCGCCCGCTTGATTGCGGGCCGGTGTCGCGCGGTAGTCCTTTGCGAGATGCTCGCACGCCGCCGGCCCCAGAGCTTCGGTGGTCTGCATGAAGCGACGGCGTTCACCCGGCATCGAAGCGCATTGGCTGATCGCGCCCGCGCCATCCACCAGGAACGCCACCCTGGCATAGGCCGGGCTCGCTGCACCTTCCGGCAGCGCATCCACCGTGACCGCCAGTTTCGCCCGGTCCGGCCAGCGCGAATTCTTTCCGGGCATCAGAAAGCTCGCCACGCCGTCATAGAGACCATAGGCGGCGCGCCCCTGATCGTCCTTGGCAGCCGAGAAGCGGGCTTTCTTCATCACCAGTTCGCAGACCTTGCGCTCGAGATCGGTGGAACCCTGCGGAGTGCAGCGGATCGCCGTGCCGTCAGGCGCGACGTCGATCGCGTAGGCGACATGCCCGCGCTCGGCGACCTGCAGCGCGGTCTTCGGGTTTTCCTGGCTGGTGAACCACTTATTGGCCTCGATCGGCGTCGCGGCAGTGACGGCGGCGCCGGCAAGAAGGAGGAATGACAATGTGGACATGGGCAGCGCTCTCCTCGATCTGCGATAACTAGTTTGTCGCAGACTTGGTTCAAGCACGTTCCGTTCATCTCGAACGTAGTCGGGAGGCAAACGGGCTGGATTAGCTAATCGTCGTTCTCCACCGTCACGGTCGGCCCTTCACCGGTCGGCGGAATGAAGCTGACCTGCGCCAGGCGCCAGGCCTTGTCCGCGTCGCCTGGCCAATAATCGCGCGGATGGCGCTTCTCGGATGGTGGATGAGCCTCGTGGATCTCCGCACGGATCAGGCGGCCCGTCTCTCGCAGGCGGACGGTCGCGCCGGGAAACAACGCGCGCAGATGCTCACACAGCTCCTCGCCATCCTTCGACAGTTCCACGCTTGAGAGTGCACGCGGCGCGCCGTCCACCAGTTCAGCAGTGGCGGATCGCAACGCCTTGATCCCGTCTTTCAGCACGTCGATCGAGATCACGGCCGCCGCCAGCGCATCGGCCCACCACCAGCCCAGGCCAAGCCCGATCACTCCCGCGAGGCCGGCTGCGCCGGTCAGCCAGTTGGCCTTGTTCATCAGCGCATCGGTATGGAGCAGCTTGTCGTTCAGGTCTTCCGCCAGCGGCAGTTCCCTGCGGCCGATGATCATCGGCGGGACCAGCGAATAAAGCTGGGCTGCGATCATCAACCAGCCCAGCCAGATATCCTGGCCCAGGATCACGATCGAGCCGACCGTCGCATGTTCCGCGCTCCACAGCGCCATGGCGGCATTCCACAGCAACAGCGCGCCGACCGCGCTCAACGCCACGGCCGCGACGAAGAAACCGAGGCCGTTCACCCGCTCATAGCCGAAGGGAAACCGGTCCGACCGTCTGCCCTTGCGCTCCATCCGCGCAGCGATCAGGAACATGATCGGCGGCACCAGGCCGAGCGTGTCTTCGACCCAGGCGGTCTTCATCGTCTGGCTCTGGCCCAGCACCAGGCCCATCGCGCAGATAATCGTGAGGGTCCAGAACACGTTCCACCATTCCAGGCGGATCGCCTTGCGCATGGTAGCGTCGAGTTCCTGCGGAAAGCTGCCCGCGCTCATTGCGCCCTCGCGGTGGCCGACACGGCACGCGCCGCGCGCTCGACCGTCATCACCCAGCGGTTCTCGCCATTGCGCATCGCGGGCTTCAATTCGATCGGATCGTCCCTTGTCCCGCCGATCGACAGCGGCGGACCGAAGGCCACTTCCGCCTGCCATGGGCTTTCCCGGTGGAAGCGGCCGATCACGAGATCGAGTTTGCCGTCGCTCAGTTGCTGGATCGCCATTTCGCCCGAGCCCTGCCGCCATTGCGCCACAGCTCCAGTCCGGCGTTCCAATTCGACGATCAGGGCCGCCACCTGGGGATCACTGCGGATCGCCGTCCCGTCGGCCGGGGCGACGGAGAATGTGCGGGACCGTTCGATGGCCTGCTGCGTGCCTTCGGGATCACGGGGAAGCGTGTCGCAGGCAGCGAGAAGGCTCAGCGCAGCTAGGACAGGCAACCTCATCGCCCTGTCAACAGAATGCCCGCGTAACGGTTCCCGCACTCAAAGCGTTCCGCCGATACAGAGGAACCTTGACCCAAACACCGCGTTGGAGGGGCATAAATCAAGACATTGTAACGCAAGGTAGAATGCGCCGTCGGCGCATGCCTGAACACGCAGGAGAACGCCATGAAGACCGAAATTAGAGAAGAATTCTGGCATGCCATGGAACGCAGCCCCTATGTCATGATCAGCCTGCGGGGGACGGGCACCGTCCATGCCGAGCCGATGACCGCGCTGCTCGATCGCGACGCGCGTCACACGATCTGGTTCTTCACATCCAAGCAGAATCGCATTGCTGGAGGCGGCCGCGCCATGGCCCAGTTTGCGGCCAAGGGGCACGATGTCTTCGCCTGCCTCTCGGGCTCGCTTTCGGTGGAGGCCAACCCCGCCATTCGCGACAAGCACTGGTCGCACATGGTGGAAAGCTGGTTCCCCGGCGGCAAGAACGATCCCGACCTGCTGATGCTGCGCTTCGAGATCGACGATGCGGAAGTCTGGACCGCCGACATGGGCATCATCGGCACGTTCAAGATGCTGACCGGCCAAGCGGTGAAGACGTCCGAGATGGGCGAGCACGAGCGCGGCCTGGTGTAATATCGTCATGCCAGCGCAGGCTGGCATCTCGGGCCACAAGGGCAAATTCGCCTGAGATCCCAGCCTTCGCTGGGATGACGAACTAAACCACCGGCAATTTCTGCGCCGCGAAGCCCCAGCCGGACAGAGCTTTGCCTTCCGCCCGCTTCAGCAATGCGCGCGCGTCCCCGATCGAGAAGGGATGCGCGTTTTTCGCCTTCCGCAGTTCTTCCCAGGTGATCGGCACTGCCACGGGCGCGCCATCGCGCGCGCGGGCGGAATAGGGCACGATCGCGGTCGCGCCGCGCTGGTTGCGCAGCCAGTCGATGAAGATCTTTCCCTTGCGCTTGGCCTTGCTCATCGTCGCGGTGAAGCGATCGGGCTCGGCCAAAGCGAGCGCCTCGGCGAAGCGGCGGGCGAAGTCCTTATGCGTTTCCCAACCATGGTCCGGCGTGAGCGGCACCACCACATGCACGCCCTTCCCGCCCGACAGCATCGCGAAGCTGATCAGGCCCAGTTCCTCCAGCCGGCCGCGAATATCCTCCGCCGCTTTCACCACATCGCCGAAATCCAGGCCTTCATCCGGATCGAGATCGAAGATCATCCTATCGGGCGCTTCCACCTCATCCGCCCGCGCGCCCCATCCATGGAATTCGATCGTGCCCATCTGGACGCAGGCGAGCAGTCCTTCCGCATCCTCCACATAGAGGTAGTCCTCCGTCCCGCCATCCTTCTCCGTGATGGGCACGTGGAACACATGATCGCCGAAACCACCGCTGTCGTGCTTCTGGAAGAAACAGTGTTTTGCACGTCCCTGCGGACAGCGCACCAGGCTGACCGGCCTGCGCGCGGCGAAAGGCAGCATCAGCGGTGCGATGGCGGCGTAGTAATCCGCGAGATCGCCCTTGGTCCGGCCGGTCTCGGGGAAGATCACGCGGTCGCGGTTGGAGATTTTCACGTCGCTCTCCGGCTCGGGCGCGTTCTGCGCTCTTTCGGGTTCCACATCCTTAGCCGGTTTGTCGCTGCGCAGCCCCAGGAAGCTGCCATGCCGAATGCGGCCCTCGGAAGTGAATTCCGCGAAGGCGACTTCCGCGACCAGTTTCGGCTTAAGCCACACCGCCCCGCGCGCTTCGGCGCGCTCCACTTCCAGCGGCGCTGATTTGCGCGTGAGCTTGGCGAACTTCGCGGCGAGATCGGCCATTAGATCGGCGTCGAAGCCAGTGCCGACCTTGCCCTTGTAGACCAACGCACCATCCTCGTGCTGGGCAAGAAGGAGCGAGCGGAACGGTCGCCCTTTCGCGCTCGACTTGCTGTAGCCCACGATCACGAATTCCTCTCGCCGTGCGCATTTGACTTTCACCCAGGATCGCCCGCGCCGCCCGGAATAGGGTGCATCGATCCGCTTGGAGATGATGCCTTCCTGCCCCGCGCCGCACAGGGCGGAATAGAGTTTCTCGCCCACCCCGATCACATGGTCGGCCACGAGGATCGGGCTTTCCGCATCCGCAAGCAGCGCTTCCAGCCGTTCCTTGCGCTCGATATTCGACAATGTTGCAAGATCGGCGCCGTCCAGTTCCAGCAGGTCGAAGGCGTGAAAGAACAGGCGATCTTTCGCGCCTTGCGAGCCATGGCCACGCTTCAGCACCGCCTGCAGCACGGAGAAATCGGGATTGCCGTCCTTCCCGTTCGCCACGATCTCGCCATCGATCAGGCAGGCAGGCAGATCCAGCGCGGCGAGTTTCGCCACCAGCGGCGCGAACTTCTCGGTCCAGTCCTGCCCGCTGCGGGTGTAAATCACGACCTTCTCGCCCGCCGCCGCGATCAGCGCGCGATATCCGTCGAACTTGATCTCGTGCATCCAGCCATTGCCGGTGGGCACGGCATCGACCAGCGTGGCAAGTTGAGGTTTCCGGAACTTGGGCAGTCCGGCCGGCGCGGCACGCTTACGGGCCCGGCCGGTATTGTGCTTCGCCGCCTTCTCCATCTCGGCCGCGAAAGCCTTCCCCTTCTTGCCGGCGAGCGCGTGGACGCCGCCCTTGTCCGATGCGATCTCCGCCATGGAGCGGCCGGTCAGCACGCTGGTCAGCCCCTCGCGGACAAGCGTCTCACCCGGTTCCGCATAATTGTCCTGCACCTTGCGCAGCAGCCAGTTCTCGCGCTTCTCGCCGGGGCGCGGTTTCAGGCGGATGAGCAGCCACTCGCCCTTCATCCGCTCGCCATCGAGGGTGAAGTGGAGATGGCCTTTCTCGAGGTCCTTCGCGCTCTTGCCGGGGATCGGGGTCCAACTGCCCTTATCCCACAACATCACCGTGCCGCCGCCATATTCGCCCTTGGGAATGCCGCCTTCGAACTCGGCATAGGACAACGGGTGATCCTCGGTGCGGACCGCCAGCCGCTTGATCTCCGGATCGGCCGACGGGCCCTTGGTCACCGCCCAGCTCTTCAGCACGCCGTCCAGTTCCAGTCGGAAATCCCAGTGCAGACGGCTCGCATCGTGCTTCTGGACGATGAAGCGATGCGTATCTCCGCCCTTCGCCCGCTTACCCGCGGGCTCGCTGGTCTTCTTGAAGTCCCGCTTGGCATTGTAGGCGGCGAGCGGATCTGATTTCGTGGCCATGACCTAGGCCCGCTTGCGCCGCGCCGGAGGCGCCTTGCCGGCGGTCGCCTTTTTCGCCGGCGCCTTCTTCTCGTCGATCGACTTCTTCAGCGCGGCCATCAGATCGATCACGTTGGAGCCGCGCGATGCGGGCTGGTCCGCTTCCTCGATGATCGTCTTGGTCTTGCCCTTGCTCTTCGCCTTGCGGTCGATCAGCCGCATCACGGCTTCGATGTAATTGTCGTGGAACTGCTTGGCGTCGAATGGGGCGCTTTTCCTCTCGATCAGCGTGGTGGCCAGATCGAGCAGTTCGGGCGCCGGCTTGTCATTGCCGATCTCGGAGAAATAGCTGCGCGCCTGGCGCACTTCGTCGGCATAGCGCAGCGTCTCCAGGATGATGCCCTTGCCGCACGGCTTCAACGAAACGAGCTGTTCGCGCCCGCGCACGGACAGTTGCCCCAGCGCGACCTTCTTCGCCTGCGAAAGCGCCTCGCGCAGGACGATATAGGCCTCTTCCGCCAGATCATCCGCCGGGACCACATAATAGGGCTTCTCGAAATAGAAGACGTCGATCTCGTGCTGGTCGACGAACTGGACCAGCTCCAGCGTCTTCTTGCTTTCGACCTTCAGCGCCTCGATCTCCTCGTCCTTCAGGAGCACGAAGTGGCCCTTCTCCGTCTCGTAGCCCTTGACGATCTCATCGCGATCGACCGGGCCGACGCCCTGGACGATCTTTTCGTAACTGATGGGCTTGCCGCTGGGCTCGTGGATCTGGCGGAAGCTGATCTTCGCGCCCGATTTCGTCGCGGGATAGATCTCGACCGGGATCGAGACGAGCGCGAGCCTGATCTGCCCCTGCCAGTAGGCGCGTGCGGCCATATGCGTTTCTCCTTGCCGCTGGATACAGCGCGCGGAGGCGCGGTTGTTTCCCGCCGCCGCGATGGGAAACCGGCCCGACGCGGAACTTATCCAAATTTTGTCGAAAGTTACCCTGTGTACGGAACGCGTGCAGCAAGCTGTCGTTAGGAAGGCATGCTGGCTTCGAACCCTGTCGAAGCCGCAGACATCAGAGGAGAATCCAGATGGGTGAACTCATCGACAAGGTCAAAGGCAACGTCAACGAAGCCGCCGGCAAGATGAAGCAGCAGAGCAACGATCCGCGCGAGCGGGACGCAGGCCGTGCGCAACAGGTCAAGGGCAAGGCCCAGCAGTTGAAAGGCAGGATCAAGGGCGCGCTCGGCGACGATATCTGACATCGGCGCTGACGCCGCAGGCTGAGAGGACGGCCCCGGTCGGATGACGGCCGGGGCCTGATTATTTGGCGTTTTTTGCCTGTTGTCCCTCACCACATCCGCTCAGCCTGACAGGCTGAGCGGATGTGGTTTGCAAAGGATACAATCGCCAAGCGCCTGTGCGATCCTTCAATCCGGCGCGTGCGGGATGGGCGGGGTTTCGGGCACGCCGCGATCGGGATCGTCGTAATCCGGCTGGGGCGGCGAAATCTCCGGCGGCTCCTGCATCGGGGCTTCTTCCGGCACTTCGATCGGTGGCGCTTCGTCGGGCGATTGCGGTTCGATCTTGTCAGGCTGCGTGCCCGGATAGGGGTTCTGCATGGGAATGCCTTTCGTGTGTTCGGCCATCCTGCTCTACGGGCGGGGACCACACCTGTTCCCTTCCCCATTCGTCATCCCCGCGAAAGCGGGGTAACGAGGGAAGAGTGAGAGATCAAGGAAACCAATCCGCCCCGGCGCGTAGTACCCTCACCAAGGATTGAGGTGGCAGGTGGGCCGGAAACTCCGTTACGTTCATGACGACATGCCCGGCATCACGCGCCGCAAGCTGCGCCACGGCTGGGCCTATTATGACTGCGACGGCAACCGCATTTCCGATCGCGAGGAGATCGACCGGTTGAACGCGATCGCTTTCCCGCCGGCCTATGAACGCGCCTGGTTCTGCCCTCAGCCCAACGGTCACCTCCTCGCAACCGGCTATGACACGCGCGGGCGCAAGCAATATCGCTATCACCCCGAATTCCGCCGGACGCGCGAATGCGTGAAGTATGACAGCCTCGCAGGCTTCGGCCGGGCGCTGCCCGATCTGCGCAAGGCGGTGCAGGCCGATCTTGCCGGCCGCCGGCTGAGCCAGGAGCGCGCGATCGCCTGCGTGATCCGCCTGCTCGACCGGGAAGGCCTGCGCATCGGCAATGAACATTACGCACAGACCAATCGCAGCTTCGGCGCGACCACGCTGCAACGCCGCCATGCTGCTCTGAACGGAAACCGGCTCCGGCTGCGCTTCAAGGGCAAGAGCGGCCGCCAGAAGGAACTGGAGATCGACGACCGGCAGCTGATCCGCTTCGCCCGTGCGATGCAGGACCTGCCCGGCCAGCGCCTGTTCCAGTTCATCGACGAGGATGGCGAGGCGCAGCCGGTCGATTCCGGCGATGTGAACGATTACATCCGCACGGCGATGGGCGAGGAATACACCGCTAAGCATTTCCGCACCTGGGCCGCCACGCTGACCGCTTTCGAAGCATTGCTGGAAAGCGACCGCCATCTGTCGGCCAAGGATCTCGGCGTCATCGTGGCCGAACGGCTGGGCAACACGCCCGCCGTGGCGCGGAAATCCTATATCCATCCCGCCATCCTGGCCTTCTGCGGGGATCGCGAGGCGCAGCAGGCCTTGCGCGAAACCATCAGCCTGCCGCGCCGCACCAAGTGGCTCAGCCGCGAGGAACGCGCGCTGATCGCGCTGCTGGACGAGATCGACGCGCGCGACGTGTTGCTGGCGGCTTGAGTCGCAGGCCAAACACGTAAAACCGTTCGTGCTGAGCCTGTCGAAGCGCCGCCTTTTCTCTCGAGCCAAGCAAGAAGAAAAGCAGCCCTTCGACAGGCTCAGGACGAACGGATCTTTTTTGCTCAGTAAACGGCCTCAAACCCGCCCATTCGGATAGCTCTTCGCATACATCTCCGCCACCAGCTTCGTGTCGTGCCAGACCGGCAGGATGTCGATCGCCTTGCCGTCCCTGAATTCCCAATATTCGACGATCGGGATGGAGAAGCTGCCCGCGGGCAGGTCGAAGGATAGATTGCCGCGGATGACCAGCGTGTTCGCGTCTTCGATCAGATGGACAAGGGTGAACTTGAATCCGCGGAACGCGGCCTGCACCGCCGCCATCAGATCGACGAAGCCCTGCGGCCCGACCCAGTCCTTGCCGATTTCCGGCAAGCCCCTGGCTTCGTGGATCACGCAATCATCGTGAACGATGCGACTCACGCCTTCAGCCGTGATGTTCTCATATTCCTCGGCAAGCGCGCCGAACAGCTCGATCGGCGTCATGTGGCGGGTGGCCATGTCCTGTCTCTCCCATATTCCGGTTGATTGCACTTACAGCATTTCCGTGCTGCTTGACCGGGATAATTCACTCGCATTAAGATCGACGCAAGAACATCAATGGAAATTCCTTCGGAGAGGCCGATGACCACCGCGACCGTTGAACGCCCAGCGCATGTGACGCCCGACCGGGTGGTGGATTTCGACGTCTGGTCTCCGCCGGGCGGAACCGAGGATATCCACGCCGCCTGGGAAGCATTGCATGCGGGCCCGCCGGTCGTCTGGACGCCTTATAATGGGGGACACTGGATCATCACCCGCACCGATCCGATGCAGGAAGCCTATGAGGACTACACGCGCTTTTCGAGCCGCGTGCTGCTGGTGCCCAAGGAGAATGGCGAAGCGTTCGACATGGCGCCGACCACTTACGATCCGCCGCGCAACCGGCCGTTCCGCAAGGTCATGCAGGAAGGCTTCTCGCCCAAGCGCGTGAAAGGATACGAGGCTGCGATCCGGCGGATCATCTGCGATCTCATCGACGGCTTCAAGCATGACGGCCATTGCAACTTCCGCGAGCAGTTCGCGGAACCGATGCCGATCGCGCTGCTGATGGATCTGATGGACCTGCCCATGGCGGACGTTCCCAAGTTCAAGTTCTGGGCCGAGCAGATGACCCGCAATCTGGGCGACATGACGATCCAGGAAGCAGTCGACTGCTTCTATACCTATCTCAGTCCGGTCGTGGCGGAGCGGATGGAAAATCCCGGCGAAGACATGATCTCGCTGGTGGCCAATGGCGACATGGGTGGCCGCCCGATAACGCATGACGAAGCGCTCAAGGTCGTTTCGCAGATTCTCCAGGCGGGCGTGGACACGGTGGCGCAGGCCCTGAGCTTTTCTTTCGTCGCGCTCGACAAGTATCCCCAGGTTCGTAAGGCGATCGCTGCCGATCCGTCGCGAATCGCCGATTTCATGGAAGAGATGCTGCGCCGTTATCCGCTGGTGATGAATGTGCGCGAGATCGTGCAGGATACCGAGCTGGGCGGCGCGACGCTGAAGGCGGGGGAAATGATCGTGATGCCCAATTGCCTGGCGGGCACGGACGACCAGAAGAACGACGATCCGAAGGCCTTCGATCTCGACCGTAAGAACCGTTCACACCTGACTTTCGGCGCGGGTTCGCATCGCTGCGTCGGCGCGCCGCTGGCTCGGCTGGAACTGCAGATCGCCTTCGAGGAATGGTTCAAGCGCATTCCCGAATTCCACATCAAGGAGAAGACGGAGCTGAAATATCAGGCCGGCATCACGCCGCACGTCTTCGAATATACGCTGGAATGGGATCCCGCGATCGTGAAGTGATCGCGGCCTTTCGCTAGCGGGAGGTCGAATTGTTCCAAGGCGGCGCGCACATGGCGGCCGTCATCATTTCGAGCGCGTCCTCGATCAGGATGTCCATCGGCTCGCCGCACTTCTCGCGCTGCGTGATCGTCAGCATGGCGATCATCAGCGCGGTGGTGACGGTTTCCGCGCGATAGGTAAGACGATCCTCCGACATGTGAGACAGCCGTCTGCTGAGCAGAAGCATCACTTCATGCAATGTGGACGTGACCGCGCTGTTGCGATCATAGGGATGATCGATCCCCCGCGGCCTCAGATAGAGCATGTAATAGACGGTCAGGCGAATGTAGTTGAGCGTGCCTTCCTGCCGCCAGATCTCGAATTCCGGAGCCATCGCGCAACGCAGCAGCGTCTTCACGTCGTCCGCCCGGCCGGTCTCGTGCGCTTCCTGCAGCATCCGCCGGCGCACCGGCGCGATCTGGGCGGCGCGATATTCGAAGATCGCATCGAGCAGGCCGAACTTGTCGCCGAAATGATACTGCACGACGTTGCTGTTGCGCTGTTCGGCCACGGCCACGATCGAGCGCAGCGCGACGGCGTCGAACCCTTCCTCACCGAACATGGCTTCCGCGGCGAGGATCAGCTTCTCGCGCGTGGCGGCAGACCGCGTGGGCTTGATGATGGCCTGTTCCAGATCTCGATCCTTCAAAACTGCTCGGCTGACGATGGATACCGGATAATGGACGAGGCTGCGCGTCGAAAGCAACCGGGGTTCAAGACACGATCAAGGGAAAGCGGGGCGATTACTCCACCAGGGACAATTTATGAAGCGTGATTCACCAATCCCGTGTCGCTGCACCCCTGCCGGCACTTGTTCGCGCGGAGCAATCCGCCCTATGCTCTCAAACAGAGCGAGGGAGCGCAGCCATGAAGCACAAGGCCCGTCTGGCGATCGCCGCCGCAGCCATCGGCTTCGCCGCAGGACCAGCGCTGGCAAGTGGGGATTACTCCTGCTCCCCGGTCTGGAAGCTCGCGGTGTTCGGCGGGCTCGAATGCGGCGACAAGGCGGCGCTTTCGCCCGGCAACGACACACGTTCGAACATGTTCTTCCTGATGCGCGCGGGCAAGGCGACGCCCGTGGAAAGCCCCCGCCCCGCCGCGGTGGACGAATGGGAGATCCGCACCTTCGGCCGCAGCTTCTTCAGCTGGGGCTCGCTCGCCGCGGTCTATGCCGGCGGCCTGCCCGATCGCGACATCGCCGGCGGATCGCGCTGCGACAGCGTGACCCGTTCGGAAAACGTGTTCGGTGAGGCGCTGGCCGCGAATACGCGCCTGTCGGAGACCGAACGCGACGTGCTGGTCCGAGCGCGCGGGAACCTCGCCGCGCGGTGCGCCGGCGGCACCGAACCGCCAAACTGGCCGTCCGTCTCGAGCGCACCGGGCAAGGCGTTCCTCACTTATCTCCAGGCGGCGGACGCGTTCTACGCCGGTAGCTGGGATACGGCGCGAGGCGGGTTCCGGGACCTGCGGAAAGCCGCCGATCCCTGGGTGGCGGAAACTGCCGCATACATGCTGATCCGCGTGGAGCTGAACGCCGCGCAGGAGAACGCGTTCGACGAATGGGGCGATTTCCAGGGCGCATCCGCGACAGACGCCGCCGCCACGCGCAGGGCGGGGAGCGCGATCGACGCCTATCTCAAGCGCTATCCGGAAGGCCGCTACGCCGCCTCCGCCCAAGGGCTGAAGCGACGGGTGTTCTGGCTCGGCGGCGATACCGCGGGGCTTGCCGGGCAGTATGAAGGGCTGCTCGCCACCCTCGCGCCCGGCAGCGCGCAAAGCGTCTCGCTGATCCAGGAGATCGACAACAAACTGCTGTTCAAGGACGATGCGGCCGCTGCGATCCGCACTCCGCAACTGCTCGCCGCGTGGGACCTGATGCGCATGCGCCAGGATGGCGACGAAAGCCGGCCGGTCCTGACCGCCGCCGATCTCGACGCGCAGAAGATCTGGTTCGTCGGCCAGCCCGAGCTCTACGCCTATCTCCAGGCCGCGCATGCCTTCTATGTCGGCAAGGATGGCAAGCAAGCGCTGTCCCTGCTGCCTGCGGAAAAGGGCTCGGGCAGCCTCGCGCCACTGGCATTCAGCCGCCAGCTCCTGCGCGGCATGGCGCTCGGCCAGACGGGCGATCCCGGCGAGGAAGCGCATTGGCGGAGCCTGATCGAGCGGGTCCGGGCCCCCTATCAGCGCGAAGCGGCCGAACTCGGTTTGGCGCTGATGCTGCAGAAGGCCGACCGGCTGGCGGATGTGTTCGCGGCCGGTTCTCCGATTCGCGACGGGATGATCCGCGACATCCTGCTGGCGCGCACCGCCGGGCCCGATCTGCTGCGCAAGATCACCAGGGATCGCAGCATGGCCCAGCGCCAACGCGACGTGGCTCTGCTGACGCTCCTGCAGAAGGAACTGCAGACCGGCCGCTATGCCGATTTCGTTCGCGACCGAGCGATGGTCCCTCCCGGCGCGCCGAAGGACCAGGGGCTGTGGGACATCGGCCAGATGGAAAGCATTCCGCTCGGCCTGTTCACGTCCGGCCGCTTCAGCGAAGGCTATGCCTGCCCCGCCCTGGCCGATACGGCCGCCGCGCTGGCCCGCAATCCCGCCGATTCCAAGGGCAGACTCTGCCTGGGCGAATTCTGGCGGCTGAACGGGTTCGACTGGTTCGAAGCGCTGGACCCGATGGAAGACCCCGGCGTGCTGGGCGGCGCGCCCGGCCAGTTCCCCGGCAAACGCACCACTCGCGCGGCGATCTACAATGCGGTGATCGCCGATCCCAAGGCAGGGCCGGAGGAAAAGGCCTATGCGCTCTACCGCGCGGTCTATTGCTACGCCCCCAGCGGCAACAATGATTGCGGCGGCGAAGACGTGGACCTCTCCCAGCGGCGCGCCTGGTTCCAGCGGCTGAAGAAGGATTACCCCGCCAGCCGCTGGGCCAAGAGCATGACCATCTATTGGTGAGACGCCTCGCCATCCTGCTCGCGTTGGCTCTGGGCGCCTGCGCACAGCAGCCTGCGGAAATGCGCGTCGATCCCCGGGATCATGACAGCTTCTTTCTCTGGGCGGGCGTCCCGGCGCCGGACGTGCTTGGCAAGGCCAGGCGCGTCTATTTGCTGGCGGGCGAGGTGCGCAACAAGGACCCGGCGCGCATGGTGCCTCTGCGCCCCCAGCCTCCGCGCGCGCACCATGTCGAGATTTGGATGGTCGTGCGGCTGGAACGGTTGGACTGGCAGGACGGTGTCTATCGCCAGGTGCTCGCCGATCTTGCGAAATGGGACCGCGCGGGCATCCGCCTTGCAGGGCTGCAGCTCGATTTCGACGCGAACACGCGCGGGCTGGCCGGTTACGCCGCCTTCCTGCGCGACATCCGCCATCGCCTGCCCCGGCACTACCGCCTGTCCGTGACCGGGCTGATGGACTGGAGCGCCGGGGGCGATCCGGCGGCGCTCGCAGCGCTGGGCGAGGTGGTGGATGAGGTGGTGATCCAAACCTATCAGGGCCGCGAGACGATTCCCGGCTATGAACGCTATCTGGCGGGGCTGAAGCGCCTGCCGATGCCTTATCGGGTTGGGCTGGTCGAAGGCGGTCTATGGCGCGAGCCCAAGGGGCTGCGAGATGATCCACGGTTCCGGGGGTATGTGGTGTTCCTGATGCCCGGAAAAACCTCAAAGATCCCTTCGCCCTGAGCTTGTCGAAGGGAAAGCGGTCCTGCGACAAGCTGAGAGCGAACGGGACCAGATTTAACGCTTACCGGAACGAAGCCGAACGATCCCAGCCGCGATTGCCGCCTTCGCTGCGCCGCGCTTCCCTGCGCTGCTGCATCTCGGCCTGGCGCTGCTGTGCTTGCTGCTGGCGCTGTTCCATCATACGCTGGCGTCCTTCGGCCTGCCGTTGGGCCGCCTGCTGCTGCGCTTCCTGGCGACGCTGCTGCATCTGAGCCTGACGTTGCTCCATCATCCGCTGACGGCCTTCGGCCTGGCGCTGTTGCGCTTGCCGCTGGCGCTGCTCCATCATGCGCTGGCGTCCTTCGGCCTGCCGTTGGGCCGCCTGCTGCTGCGCTTCCTGGCGACGCTGTTGCATCTGAGCCTGGCGTTGCTCCATCATCCGCTGACGGCCTTCAGCCTGGCGCTGTTGCGCCTGTTGCTGGCGTTGCGCGATCATGCGCTGGCGCCCTTCCGCCTGCCGCTGGGATGCCCGCTGCTGCGCTTCCTGACGGCGTTGCTGCATCTGCTGCTGGCGCTGTTCCATCATCCGCTGCCGGCTTTCGGATTGACGCTCGGCCTGCTGCTGCGAAGCGCGATGACGCATCTGTGCCTGGCGCTGCTCGATCATGCGGTTGCGATCGGCCCCCTGCTGGAAACGCTGCTGGCGTTGCTGCTGGGCATCGGCGCGACGCTCCGCGAGAGCCGACTGGCGCGCTTCCGTCTGCCGCTGCTGTTGCAACTGCCGGTTATTGTCCCGATCACGCCCGGCCAACTGGCGCTGGGCAAGCAGCCTTTCGCGCATATTGCCGCGGTCCTGGGCCGCACGCTCGCGCTGGCGGTCCGTCCGGTTGGCGAACGACGCGCCGGGCTGATCGTTGCGCCGCTGGAACGCATTGCCGCGCTCCGCCATCCGCTGGCGCAATTCGGCCTGGCGCATGTCGCGCATACCGGCGAAGCGGTCCTGGCGTTGCTGGCTGCGTTCCTCGCGCTGGTTCGATACGCGTTCGAAGAACGCCTGGCGCCGTTGCTCGTCGCGCCGCCCCGCCAGGATCGCCGCGCGCGGCGAATTGCCGAAATCCCGCCGGAACTCACGATCGCCGCGCTGGGCGAACTGTCCGGACCGCGCTCGTTCGCGCATGTCGCGGATCGCATCCTGACGCAGGACCGCCTGCTGGCGAAGCGCCGCCTGTTGAACCCGCGCTTCGCGCCTGGCTTCCTGGTTGAAGCGAGGTGCATCCCCCCGGAAATCGTCACGCCGCCAAGTGTCGAAACGCTGGCCGGCATATTGGCGGGCAGCATGTTCGCTCACCCAGCGCGAGCGGATCGCGCCGTCGTTGCGTTCATCCCAGTTGCGCCAAGCCTGTCGGCCTTCACGCGCGCGATCCCACCGGTTCTGTTCACGCGCGAAGATCGCGCGGCGGGAATCCCAGCGCGGAGCAGAAACCCCATAACGCGGGCGATCGTCCCAGTGCTGGTGCAGGCTGCGCGCCCGTGCATAGTAATTCGCCGCAGCACGCCGCTGGTCCCAAGCCCGGCGGCCGTCGAGCACCCGGCCGTAATCGTCATAGATCACCACCAGCCGGTCGTCGCGATAGCCATAGGCGTAATCGGGATCGCGGATCAGGAAGGGCCGCGTGGCGTAGGGTTCGTAATAGTAATAGCGGTATCCGTCATCGAGCGGCTCGGCATAGCGGATATAATGGTCCTCTGTTTCCCAGACCCACGGCTCCACATCGCCATAGTCGAAATAATAATCGGGCGGGGAATCCGCGAGAGTGTACCCCAACATGGCCGCCAGCGCGAGCCAGGCATAGCTGTTGTCGCTTGGCTCATCGTCATAATAGACGGGGCCGTCATCGTAATAATCATAGGATGGCGCATAATCGTAGCGCGGGCCGGCATAATTGCTCATCGGACGCGCGGCGGGCAAAGGTTGCCAGTTGGCCGGCACCGATCCACCGCCGTAGCCGCCGTCAGCCACGTAATCGCCGCTTTCCAGAAAGCTCGGGTCTTCCATTGGCCAATTGAATTGGGACGAGGAGCCCGCCAGCGGGAAGGTTCCGCCTTGCGAAGTCTCGCTATCGTCGCCGCCACAGGCGGCCAGCAGCGCGAGCGCGCCGAGCATACCGCCCAATCGCAGGTTCTTGCGAACGTTTCCGGCCATGACGGTCTCCTTCAGCCATCGTCCCCCTGCCCCATGTCAATGCAGCGGGGACGGTATGGCTCCCGGCGAATGAACGGGTAGTGGCAGGCGTGTTCAGCTTGGAGATAGGTCGAGTGAATGGGAGGGTCCGCACCCCAGCACATATCTGTCATTCCAGCGAAATCGTCATCCCAGCGAAGGCTGGGATCGCTTTCGTGAACAGACCAAGATCACAGAGATCCCAGCCTTCGCTGGGATGACGATCATCAACCGATCGGAAAGCCCCGTCCGCGCGCCATTTCCAGCCGATTGCGGCCCTTGGCCTTGGCGAGGAACAGGGCAAGTTCCGCCTTCTTCAAAGTGGCGTCCACCGACTTGCCGATGCGCGCCACCCCGACGCTGGCAGTGATCGGAATGCCGTTTTCGCCAGCGGCCTTGTGGATTTCGGTCAGCGTCAGGATGACGCGCTGGCACACGGCTTCGCTCTGTGCCGCCGTCGAACCGGGCAGCAACACGCACACTCTCTCCCCGCCGATGCGAGAAACGATGTCCTGCGCGCGCAGCAAGCTGCGGAGAATGCCTGTAAACACCACCAGCACCTCATCACCGAAGGACTGACCGTATCGCATGTTGAGGGCCTTGAAATAATCGATCGCGAAGATCGCCACGCAACCGCCCGCACGCTCGGCCACGAGATGCTCCAGCATGGAAATGAACGCCTTGCGGTTGGTGAGACCGGTCAAAGAGTCCGTCATTTCGGCAGCGAAGAGCTTCTCCTCCAGCGTCCGGCGCTGTTCGATGCTCTGCATGATGCCCAGCGCACCGTAGGTCTCGCCGCGCTCGTCCACCAGCCGGCGCATCTGGATGGAGAACCATTTCTGGCCCGCATCTGCAGTGATCGCGGGAAATTCGAGGCTGACCTGCTCGCGCCCGCCGCTCACCACCGCCTCATGCGCGGCACTGATCGCATCGATATGCGATGGATGGACCAGATCCAGCAGGTGCGGGCTGCCCACCCCGTCGGACGGGCGCGTGCCCAGCCCTTCGATGGCCGGAGACGCGTGGAGGATGAAGCCCTTCAGATCCGTCTTGAGGATGATGTCCGTCGTGTTTTCCGCGAGCAGGGCATAGAGTGCGGAATTTTCACTCGGTGTGAATTCAACTCCCATCTTCGCTTTGCTCCCCGGCGTGACGAAAAGACATACTAACGGTCACGACACGCCCCCTGGATGCCGAGACCAGCGAAATTCGACCTTCGTAACAAACGCAACTTTACTTAGCTCAAAGAGCGTAAATCCAGTTAGCTAATATTGAATAACGCCCTGAAAATCTTGTCCTTTTATTTACCATCCAGGCAGGTTCAGGAAAAGATGAATCCGGCGCGCACCTCTTCAGGCCGCAAATCCGGCCCGTTCCGCCGCATCCGACCCCCGCCAAAGGCCCTCACCGTGCATGTGTTTCGTCACCTCGCGCGCGACAGGATGCGTCCCTGCCGATTCGCAGGCGCGACTAACGCGTCAGAGCTCCACCATGATCCGGACCTTGTCGCGGCTCGTTCCGAAAGCCCGAGCGATCTCCTCGCGCGTCCGGGCCAGCAGGTCGCGCAGGCCGGTGGCATGCGTACCGGAAAGCAGCTCGTCGCCCCCTACGCCCAGCACGCTCGCCAGCGCGCCGATCCGGCTTTCCACCGGCCGTGCCTTGCCTTGTTCCCACGCCCAGACGGTCGGCTTGCTGACGCCCAGCTCGTTCGCGATCTGCGACAGGGTCAGTCCGCGCGCCTTGCGCAGGCGCTGGAGCCGAACACCGAAAGCCTCGTCGAACGGCACTTCGCCCCGTGGACCGATCTCCACGCCATGGCCCACCGCGCTGCGCAGTTGCGCAGCGCTCAGCGTAGCGGCGGAGATCGGCATATCGAACTCGCAACCGAAGAGCTGTCCGCTCGCCCAGACGATCCGTGCCCGCGTGGCGCCGGCCTGGGGAAGCTCGATCTCGATGCGTTCGTCGACCGACAGCCCCGCCTGGCTTTCGAGCAGCAGGCCGGTGGCCGAGATGTTGTGGATCAGCACGTCTGCCGCTCCGCCCGACTGAATCGCGCCCTGCGCTTCCAGATAGAGCTTGCGGCGCGGCTGGCGCGGCTCCCCCAACGGGTTCTCGGTTTCTTCGAGGTGGGCAGAAATGGCCATGCGTGATCTCCGACTGGATAACCGACGCTGGAGGGCAGAAGTTAACGGGGGGTTAGTGCGGGAACCGATAATCACCTAAGATGCAAAATCCTGTCAGATTGCATGCAGGACGCCACGGAATTCGCCTTCCTCCAGCGCGCGACCCGCGCCCAGCGCCACGCAGTTCAGCGGATCGTGGGCGATCGTGACGGGCAACCCCGTCTCACGCGAGAGGACCACGTCGATCTGCGAGAGGAGCGATCCGCCGCCTGTCATCACGATGCCGCCATCGATGATGTCGGCCGCGATTTCCGGCGCCGTGGCTTCCAGCGCCTTGCGCACGGCTTCGACTATCAATGCGACCGGTTCCGAAAGGGCTTCGCAAATCTCCGCCTGGCTGATCGTGATCTCCGCCGGCACGCCGCGCACGATGTGGCGTCCCTTGATCAGCACCTTGTCATTCGTATCGCCTTTCTTGGCGAGCGCGGTGCCATATTCCTTCTTCACCCGCTCCGCCGTCGCCTCGCCGATCAGGAGATCGTGATAGCGTCGGACATAGGAAGTGATCACTTCGTCCATCCGATCTCCTCCGATCCGCGCCGACATGCTGAGGCTGAGCCCGCCGACCGAGATCACCCCGACCTCCGTGGAGCCGCCGCCGATATCGACCACCATGGAACCGATCGGTTTCGCCACCGGAATGTCCGCCCCGATCGCGGCCGCCATCGGCTCGTCGATCAGCCAGACCTTGCGGGCACCGGCATTGAGCGCTGCCTCGCGTATCGCGCGGCGTTCCACCTGGGTGGAGCCGGACGGCACGCAGAGCACGATTTCGGGAGACCGGCGCTGGGTGACGCTGACATTGGTGCGCGCCTTGCGAATGAAATGCTTGATCATCTGCTCGGCCACGTCGAGATCGGCGATCACGCCGTTGCGCAAGGGACGGATCGTCTGGACGTTGACCGGCGTCTTGCCCATCATCAGCTTGGCATCGTCGCCCACCGCGCGCACCCGGCGCACGCCATCGATCGTCTCCATGGTCACGACCGACGGTTCCGCCAGAACGATCCCGTGCCCGCGCAGATAGACCACCGTGTTCGCCGTTCCGAGATCGATGGCGAGGTCGGCCGTTCCGGCCGAAAGAAAACTCCTGAATGACATGTAATCGTGGTCCCTGGGTCAGGCTTTCGCCGATTCAGCGTCATTCCTGTCTGGCGAGTGAACTGGAAGCGGCGGTTCGGCGCCAAGCGACAGGCAGTGGCGACATCCCGACGAACCGCCGCTTCATGCCGGGTCAGCCCTTCTTCTTCGCCCTCCTCGCGCCGCCATTGCCGACGTCGTCACGCGGCTTGCCCGACTTCGTGGTCTGCGAAACGGCGCGCGCACCGGACAAGACCGGTCCGCAGGCGGCGGACTTGGCATCGCCGAAATCGACGAAGGCCAGAACCGCGGCGAGCGGCGTCAGCGCCGCACCGAGACCGACACCCACACCCGCGCGAGTCAGCAATTCCGGGCTGATCGGATCGACCTTGGGCTGAGCGAACGACCCGTCCACACCGATCGGCGACTGGCCCGAAAACAGGCTGAACTTCTTGCCGTCCGCGCGTATCTTGAGATCAAGGCTTTCATCCCTGAAGCTGAAGCCGCCCGTCCCAAGCATCACGTTCTTCTTCGTGTCGATCAGGATCGGATCGGCCGTCGCGATCCCGTCACGCACCGTGAAGGCGACTAGGCCGCAATTGATCTCAACCGGGGTCTTCAGCTTCTTCTCGAACATCTTCTGGATGAACACGCCGATATCGAGTTCGGACAACTGGATGTTGCGAGCCCACATCGTGCCCGCCGGCATGATCACCGCGATGCGGCCATTTGAAGAGGCGAGCGACTTGCGCACGGAATCGCCTGTCCCGGTCATCTGGACATGCGCCTTGAGCGTGCCGGTCGTTCCGCTTTTCTCCACGCCCCAGCGGGCGAGCAGCGTGCCCATCGGGGTGGAAGACAGACGGATATTATACTGCGTCACCACGGCGGGCTCGCGCGCATCGATGGAAATGTCGGACGCGACCTTCCCGCCGGCCATGGTGAAAGTCAGCGGATCGAGCGTAAGCAGGGAATGGTCGAGCTTCATCGTCAGCGCGATATCGGAAACCGGGAAGCTTTCCGCCCGCACGCGCCTCACCGAATAATCGACGTTCGCATCGAAGCGCCTGAGCGCCTCGATCCGCAACGGCGCGTCTGGCAGGATACGGGGATTGCCGCCGGGCTGCGACACGGCCGCCTGGAACCCGTTCGTGGCGAGCCTGTTCGGCTCGTAGCCGACGAAGGGGCCGATATCGATGATATCGAGCGTGTTCGTTGCAAGATCCGCGTCCAGCCGGAGGCGATCCTTCGGCATCGAGATCGTCATCCGCCCCGCAAGGTCGCTTGCGCCGAAGATGCCCTTGAGCCCGGTGAACTTCCACGCCTTGTCCTCATAGGTCAGGCTGGAGCGGATGCGGTAGGTCCTCGTATCGGGAATCGCGACGCCGAGGAAATCGAACAGCAGGCTCAGATTAGGTCCGCGCACATCCATCGCGAGGTCGGCCCCCTCGATCTCGGTCGCGCCCGGAAGCGTGCCCGAAACAGACATCTGCGTGCCGCCGGAGGCCGCATTCAGGGAAAGCTTGTTCCTGCCCCCTGCCAGCGTTTCATTGGGCGACATCAGACTGCCCGACAGGGTGAAGGGATGCACACGCATCCGGCCATCGCCATGAAAGCGTATGTCGTCGGCGAAGCGCGTATCGCGAGCGTGCACCGTATCGATAACGATATCGGTCGCGAGCTGGAGCCGCGGGTCGCGGTATCTCAGCGTGGTATCCCTTATCCGGGCCTGTCCGATGAACGGCATCTCGAAAGGCTTGGCCGGCTCCTCCTTGGCGAACGTCCAGGTATTGGTCTTGCCATCCTGCGACCATTCGAGATCGGCCGCGCCACCGTCGAGCAGCAGGCGGCGGAAATGCACATCGCCGAATATCAGACGCCAGGTGGAAATGCGGGTGTCGATGCGATCCGCCGCGAACAGGGAAGCTTTGCTCGCCCATTTCGGGTTGGCGATGCGCATCTTCTCGGCAACGAACTTCACCTGGATCGGAGCGAAATAGAGCTCGAAGTCCCCGTCGACTTTCACTTCGCGATCAAGCGAACGACTGGCAATGTTTTCAAACGAATGCTTCAGGAACCGCCCATGAGTGATAAACAGGATGAGCCATGCGAGAAAGATCAGCAAGATGACGGTGAAGATCGTGTAGACCGCCCAGCGCACGGGGGCGGCAACGTCGTTCCACGCCTGGCGAATGCGGTGCAACAAGCCGGGCCTGGCGGTTTCCGCACCGTCTGGCGCCGCTTCTGACGCGCCATGATCAACCATGATGCCAGCATCTGCCATGAATGGCTAAACCCTTGAGACGAGCCGTGAGTTCCTTCGCTTCGAAAAGCGACATTGCCCACTTCCGGCCGGCGCTCTAACGAAGGGCAGACACCGAATGCAGCAGGAGAGCCGGATCATGAAGTTGGGCGCCGTATACCCCCAGATCGAAAGCGCGGGCGATCCGGACCGGCTGGACCTGATCGGCCTGGGGATCGAAGAACTGGGCTACGATTCCCTGCTGATATACGATCACGTGGTCGGCGCCGAACATGCGGACCGCGATCCCAAGCTGTGGGGCCCCTATACGGAGAACGATCCCTTCCATGATCCCTTCGTCGCGTTCGGCTATCTCGCGGGCAAGACCAGCCGGATAGAATTCATCACCGGCGTCCTGATCCTGCCGCAGCGCCAGACGGTGCTCGTGGCCAAGCAGGCAGCCGATCTCGATCTCGTTTCCCGCCAAAGGCTGACGCTGGGCGTGGGCACGGGCTGGAACTACGTCGAATATGACGCGCTGGGCGAAGACTTCCATACACGCGGAAAGAAGATGGACGAACAGATCCCCTATCTCCGCCGCCTGTGGGGAGAACCGCTGGTCAGCTTCGAGGGCAGCTTTCACCGGATCGAGCGCGGCAACATCATACCGCGTCCCCAGCGCCAGATTCCGATCTTCTGCGGCGGCTTCGGCGAAGCGCCGTGGAAGCGCGCGGCGAAGATGGCGGATGGCTTCATCCATGCCGGCGGGTTCGAACAGTTCGCGGTACCCGGCCTTGCCCGCATCCGGGAACTTCTGGCGGAAAACGGGCGTGACGCAGCCAGTTTCGGCAATCACCTGATCCTGCAGAACCCCAAGGGCGTCGGCCTGAGCGTGGAGGAAGCGATCGAGACCTTGAACCGCTGGCGGGACATGGGCGGCACGCATGCCAGCATCGACACGATGCGCAAAGGCTATCGCACGGCGCAGGAACACGTTGACTTCCTCGCCGAAGTCATCGCCCGCTGGGATCGCTGACAGCCATCTGCAATTCCCTGGGCGCCTTCTGTATCTCCCGTAGTATCTCCTGCTTGGCGGCGATGCGCCGCCCGAGCGCCTGGAACAACGCATCGAGATCGTCCGGATCGACGTCGAGCAACTCGTTCCAATCAGCCAGAACGGCCTCGATATCCTGATGCGTGAAATCGAGCGCGGGCGGCAGCGCAGGCTTTGCCGGCAGGATCGTGTAGTGCGGCCAGGGGTGACCGGTCAGATTGTTGAACAGCCAACCCACCATCGCGAGGATGAAGAGGTTGCAGGCGATCGCAACCAGATACATCCAGCCCCAGGCGTCCGGCCCGGTCGCGCCTAGCGCACAGAACAGAGCGCAGGCCCCGCCGGGCGGATGCAGGGAACGCGTCAGCGACATCAGCGCAATGGCGCCGGCAACCGCGAAACCGGCGGCGAGAAGCGGCACGCCCACCAATTTCCCGAGAGCAATCCCCACAAAGCCCGACACCAGATTGCCGCCCACGACCGGCCAGGGCTGCGCAAGCGGACTGGCCGGAACCGAAAAGACCAGCACTGCCGACGCACCCAGCGGCGCGACCAGCCAGGGCAGGCCCGGATCGATTCCGCCGAGCAGCAGCGTGGTGATCGCGCCGGCGCAGAGGATCGCCGCCCCCGCGCCCATAGCGCCGCGCAGCCAGCCGAGATGGCCGACGGCCCCCTGCGGGACGAGGGATGCGGATCGCGAAATCAGGGATTGCAGCAAAATTCAGGTCAACCATGTGGCAGCCGCGAGCGAGCGGGCAGGCGCGCCTATGGCGAACCGGCGGCGAGATGGCAAACGCCGGCTTTGAAGGCAGGCCTCAATCGTGGCGGTCGGCAGTATCCCCGTCAGATGCGACATCCGCTTGCCGACGGTATTCGCGCGGCGCGCAGTCGAACCGGTTGCGAAAGACCCGGCTGAAATGCGCATTGCTCACGAAGCCACACATATAGCCGACTTCCGAGATGCTGAGCGAGCGGGTTGCCGGATCGCGCAACAGGTCACGTGCCATTTCCAGGCGCATGGCCAGGATCCGGCTGTGGAAGCTGTCCTCTCCCTTGAACGTGTTGTGCAGCAGGCGCAGCGACACGTTGCAGGCTTCCGCCACCTTGGCCGCCGTCAGTCCGGGTTCGGCGAAATGAGCAAGGATGAAGCGCTCGATCCGTTCCTTCACCGGATCGCCTGCATCTCCGTGAGTAGTCGGTGCCGCGCCTGCGATCGCGATGGCGATCAGCCGCAGGGCCTGTTCGGCCGTGTCGTTCGCATTTTCGATCGGCAGCTTGTCGGCATTGTCGAACAGCGACGAGAATATCTCATAGGCAAGCTTGGACGGCCCGGGCGCGATGTCGAACGGACGGACCGAGAAGCGGCCCACATCCGGGATGAAACGCGCCATCGAATGCTGCGGCACGATGATCTGGTAGGATTCGTGATAGTCCGAATGATCCGACAAGGTTCTGATGCGGAAGGGACGTCCCGCCTCGGTAATGACGAACTGGCCCTGCTTTCCTGTGACGGTCCTGCCGTTCTGAGTAACCTGCAATGCGCCGCAGGTGACAAGCCAGATGATGTAATCCTGCGTTCCGTCTTCCTTGATATGCGCCGCGGTGCGGTTGGTCCGGGAAATGCCGGGGGAATGGAACTGCACGATCCGGATCGTGCCCAGCGCGGTTCGCGCGAGCGTGATCGTGTCCTCGCCCGGCGGTATCTCCACTTCGATATTGGCGCGGTAGAATTCATGCGCGGTCGCGGTCTGGAGATCGGCGACCATCTTCGACCATTGCTTCAACTCGCAGGGAGACTTGCCGGCCTGATGAAAGCTGAAAAACACCTCCGGCATCACGCGACCCCAGCCCATCCTCTCGCAACGAATCGTTGTTCGCCCATTCCCTTTGCCTTGTCGCCGCCATCATGGCCTGCACAGCACATTTAGGCAAAGAACCCCTATAAAAATGGTCGCGTCGCTTCCGCGAGCCGAGCGATCAGACGGCCTGTCTCCCAATCCGAAAACTCCGGCCGATGAAGTTCCAGCCCGAGATTGCCATTCACGCCATGGGCCTTGAGGAGGTCCACGAACCCGGCAACGCCCAGATCGCCTTCGCCCGGCCATTGCCGCCCCATGCTGGCTTCGTGCAGGAGATCATCGGGAACTCGCATCGGTCCATCCGCCAGCTGGACCGATGCGATCCGTCCCGGCGGAACCGCCAGCAGCGCCGCATCCTGCCCCCCGCCACGCCGATGATGGCATAGATCGACCACCAGGGCCGCATCGCTGCCCGATCGTTCGATTAGGTTCCACGCGGTGGCGGCATCCGGAATGCTGCTGAACGCAACGAATTCGATCGCGGCGCTCACCGAGTAGGTCGCGGCCAGTTCCACGAAACGGGCTACCGCATCCGCCTCTTTCCCGAGATCAAGCGGACCGGTCGCGAGCCGCATCCCGACGACCATGCCGCCGCCCAACTCCGTGCAGATGGCGATCGTCTCTTCGCTCGGCGGCCATTCGGGCACCGCTTCGACCTGTTCGAGCACGAGCCCGTGATCCTCCAGCATCCGCCGCATGTCGCGGAGCGTAAGCCCTCCCTTTTCGCGCGCATGCCGCCAGATGTTGGGCCAGGTGGTGATGCCGGCAAAGCCGGCGCGCGACGCGGCTTCGACCTGGGTACGGAACGGCGTGCGCGCCACGCAGCCGGCCATCAGCGTGAGCCGCATGATTAGGGCACCATCAGGAAACCGCCATCGACCTGGAAGGTCATCCCCGTGAGATAGCCCGCATCCGGCCCGGCGATGAACACGGCGACACCGCCCGCGTCCTTCAGCGGATCGCCCACGCGCCGCATCGGGATCTGTTCGATCATGGACGCGACCGCCTCGGGCGCGACTTTCTCGAAATTGGCCATCAGATCGGTGTAGATCACCGGGTTGATCACGTTCACCGTGATACCGTGCTTGCCCCATTCGCGCGCCGCCGTGCGGCTCAACGCCCGGATGGCTTCCTTCGTGGCATTGTAGGCGGCCGCCCCTTCATAGCCGATCTGGCCCCACATCGATCCGAAATTGATCACACGGCCCGCTCCGCTCGCCTTGAGATGGGGGAAAGCCGCCTGCATGAAACGCAACGATGCCGTGGCGCCGGTGAGGAGATTGTAGTCCCACTCATCCTCCGGCAGGTCCTCCAGCGGCCGCAGCACCGTGCTGCCGGCCGGCTTCGCCGCCGATCCGCAGCCCTGCGCATTGTTCACCAGGATATCGATACGGCCATGCAGTTCGGCCGTCTTCGCCACCGTGGCGTAGATCGCAGCGCGGTCGGCCACATTGCAGGTGATGCCGGTGGCCTTGCCGCCGCGCTCCTCGATCTCATGCACTACTGCATCGATGCCGTCCTGCCCGCGCGAGACGACGATCACCGTGGCCCCCGCATCGGCAAAGGCCAGGGCGATGCCGCGCCCGATGCCGCGGCTGGCTCCGGTGACGATCGCGACCCTGCCTTCGAGAGTTCCTCCCATTGGGTCCCGCTCAATCCTGGTTGCGCTTGTCGAGCCCGAGGACGCGATCGTAGGTCTCGTGGAAATAGGTGATCTGCTGTTCCTGGTAGTTCGCCAGGATCGAATGCGAACGATCCTTCGCCGCGGAACGCATGCCGCGCTGGAGCTGTTCCATATGCGCCGCGTCCTGGTTCACGATGTGGCCGGTATAGGCGAGGTCCGGATAGGGCGAGCAATCCTCCCCGAAATCGAGCACCAGCGGCTCGACCGATTTCGGCCGTTCCTTGCCCGGCGGAATCGGCGCGGTGAGGCGGATTTCCATCAGCGTCTCTTCCGCATTCAGCCCGATCGGATTGAAGCGATAGCTGATCGGCCATTGCTCGCCCCACCACGGGTGGAAGTTCGGGAACATGAAGAACTTCACGAAATCGAGCAGCCGGGCATTGTCGCCTTCCGGCACCTGCACGCCATATTCGTTGCTCAGCGTCTCGCGCTTGATGTCCGCGAGATAGGTCCGCGCATCGGTCAGATCGACGCCGCGGTCCGGATCGGGCTCGCGATTGCAGTAGAGGCGGACATACTGATCCACCACCTGCTTGATCGTGACCCGATCGAAGAAATAGCCGCTGGGCACGCCGGTGGGCGTGACCAGCCGGCTGACATGGCTGAAATCGTCATTGTTCCAGCAATCGTAGGAAGTTTCCGTCTCGCCGAAGATCGCGAGGGAATCCCAATGCGTCTCGATGACGTGATAGCCTTCCTGGAAAATCTCCTGCACCGTCTTCCAGTTCGCCCGCACCTTGAGCTGGAGCCACAACACGGTGTAGCGATCCTCCAGCGGGAAGTCCTTGAACATCTCCGGCAGCGGCCCGAGCGCTTCGAGCAGAGGCGGGCTCTCCGGATCGGCATTGACGAATACATGGCCGCCCCAGCTGTCGCATTTCACCTCGCTGAGCTTAAGCTGGCCGGCATTCTTGAGCGGGAAATCCTCTTCGCTCGGAATCCAGATCACCTTGCCGTCGAGATCGTAGGTCCAGGCGTGGAACGGACAGCGGATTTCGGGCCCGCTGCCCTTGTGATCGCACAGCGCGCGGCCGCGGTGGAGGCAGGTGTTGCGGAATGCCTTGATCTCGGTCTCGCTCTTGCGGACGATCAGGTAGGACCGGTCGCGGATGTCGAAAGTGATCCGGTCGCCCACTTCGGGAATGTCCTCTTCCCGGCAGGCTGCGAGCCAGTACTTGCTCCAGATATGCTCGTCCTCGAGCTTCGCGATCTCGGGATCGTAATAGCGGTCATAGGTGACGCGCCGCGGCTTGGGCCGATAATTGCCCGGCTGCCCGGCAGCCGCCGGTATCTCGCCCGGATCGGCTTCCAGCATTTCGGCATAGGACATGATCGGATGCTTCGGCGCGCCGGTGGGCACCTTGCCGTAATTCTTGCCGTAGAAGGTTTCGGGAGGCTCTTCGGCTTCACCCCGCGGCAGCGTGGTCGGCTTGTCCATTCGTGCAATCCTCTCCAAATTGCAGGCATTGGGCAAGGCGGCTCGCCATGCCGGGCGCTTGGCCCGGCCGAAGCCCCTCGCCCGGCTGGTTTCTACGATAGAGGCGATTTCCCACGACGGAAGCAGCACCTGCCAGGCTGACCGATCAGGCAAATTCCGATGCACATTTCGATAATCGGACAGCGCCTTTTTCCGCTCCGCCGCCTTTGCGCTTCACCGACAGTTTTAATGCTCTCGAAAGAACCTGGCCGCCGCCGTAAGATGCATAGAAGCCGAAACCGGATTCCAGATGGAGAGGCCCTTGCTGCTGTCGCGCGACGATTACCTGAGGCTTGCCGCGCGTGCGCTGTCCGATCACATCCTGCCGCAACTGGATGGCAGGGCCGAGCAGGGGCTCGGCGGCGTCGTTGAAGGTGCGCTGGCGGAATTGCGCAAGCGCGATCACGTACTGCCTGCCCTGCGCGAACGACTGGCGCCCCGCGCCCAAGCCCTGCTCGCGCGTCTCGGCGACCTGGCCCCGGCCGGCATGGAAAGTTCCGAATTCTCGGCAATGGGCGATCGGCTCGCTACCCCGCCGTTCGACACCGCGGTATGGCAGTCGCTGCTCGAATTGCTCGACCGCGCCGCCAGAGCGCTGCTGGGTCCCACCGGAGCATCCGACGCCGCATCGGAGTGGCTGCGTGACGTGGCCGAGTGGGAACTGGCCTATTACCAGGGCTTCGCCGAAGCCCCTGCGCCCGATCCAGGCGAAGGCGCGAAGCACTTCCAGCCGCTGACACGCGAAAAGCTGGAAGCGCATCTGCAGGAACGACTGGCGGACCGCACCGGCCTGCGCGTAACGGATTTCGTCCCTATCGCCGGCGGGTTTTCCAACGAGACCTATTTCTTCACGCTCGAAAGCGATGGCCATGCGCCCGAGGAACTCGTGGTCCGCAAGAACGCGCCATGGCCGTTCTTCAGCCATTGGGCGCATGATGCGGCGGAGGAATATCGCATCCTTTCCATCGTGGCGGACGCCGGCCTGCCGGTGCCCCGCCCCCTATGGCTGTTCACCGGGATGCCGGACGTGGACGGCGCCTATTACGTGATGAGCAAGGGCAAGGGCCGCATGGTCGGCACGCTCGCCGGTGCGCACGAAGCGCTGCCGGAAAAGCTGCTGTTCAGCCTGGCAGAGTTCCTTGCTGGCCTGCATGCCATCCCCGCCGCGAACTTCGCGGACTATCTGGCGACCGGCAAGCTCCCCACGCGCCCCGGCGACACGGTGAAGGAAGCTGTCCGCCGCAATGTCGAATCGATGCGGGCGGTATGGGAGAAAGGCCCGCGCCTTCCTTCGCCTGGAGAAGCCTTCACCATCGACTGGCTGCTGCGCAACGTGCCTGACAACACCAACATGCCGTCGATCGTCCACACCGACTGCTTCGTGCACAATTTCCTGGTCAAGGACGATGAGATCGAGACGGTGGTGGACTGGGAAGCATCGCATCTCGGTGATCCGGCGGAAGATCTCGCCTATGTGAAGGACCAGGTCAGCCAGCACATGGATTGGAACCGGTTCCTCGCCCATTATCGCGCCAGTGGGGGGCCGGAGATCGATGAAACGAGCCTCGACTACTACAAGTGCCTGCTCAATTTCCGGAACTACTTCGGCAGCAATATCGGCGCCGCGCGGATTCCCCAGGGCTATAACGACATCCGCATGATCCCCTTGGGATCGCAATTCATCACGATCTTCATGAAGGCGACGATCGAGGCCACGCGCCCGGCGGCCGGCAAGGACGGCAAATGACGAAGAACGAAGCCTATTTCATGCAGAACTTCGCGACGAGTTTCGGCACGTACGAAACTGGTCACGAGCAGATGCAGCTCCAGTATCGCGAGTTGCAGCCCCATTATGGCCTGACGGAGACGCAGTTTTTCGGCTTCTCCATTCCCGAGCATGACATCCATGCCTTCCTCTACCTCTGGTATCATCCCAATCTGAACGTGATGGGCGCGGGCCCGATCGTGTTCCAGGGGACGAAGACGATCCAGCTTGGCGCGGAGCTGCTCGACTATCGCGGCTATCTGCCCGACAGCCAGTTCAGCGGCGATCTCACCAACTACCGGCTCGACAACGGCTATCAGGTGGAGATGCTGGAACCGGGCAAGGTCTTCCGCCTGCGCTATGACGATCCGGCGCGGGAAAACCGCTATGATCTCCTCTACACCGCGGTGTCCGATCCCATGATGTGGCCGTCCAGCCGCCACTACGAACAAGTGATGCGCGTCGAAGGGGATCTCATGCTGCGGGGGCGGGACTACCGCGTGGACGGGTTCAACATCCGGGACCGGTCCTGGGGCGAAGCCCGGCTGGAAGATCCCAATCCCGGCCCGCCGGCCTGCTGGATGACGAGCACCTTCGGCGAGGATTTCGCCTTCAACATCACCGCGATCGATCATCCGGATCGCGATCCGCTGTGGAAGGATGTGTTCGCGGTCGATCCGGCCAAGGTCAGCAAGTTCGGCTGGATGATCGTGGACGGCGAGCCGGTCGTCATCGAACGCACGGTCAAGCGCACCGAATATGACCCGCTGACGCTGATGCCGGCGCGGATCGAGATGGAAGTCCATGACATGAAAGGCCGCCGGTTCGACATCGTAGGCACGGTGCAGGCCGCGCTCCCGTTCAACACCTGGCACAATCTGCGCGTGCCGATCTGCCTGGCGCGCTGGGAATGCAACGGCCGGATCGGCTATGGCGACATCCAGGAAGCGCAATGGACCGATTTTATCCATGCCTTCCACAAGATGCCGGGAGAAAGCGTGAGAATGCCCGCATGACTCCCGGAGACATCCGCCTCATCGGCACCGCGCGCCTTGCCGGACAGCGGCTCAAGGCACTGGCCCCATCCGCCGAAGCGCAGAACCTGGTCGACAGCATCGATATCGTCCTGAACGAGCTGATCCTGCGCAAGGATCGCGGGTTCTTCGAGGATTATCTGCTGCGGGGCTGCGCGCTTGCCGACGCCGGGACCGCACTTCTGGGAAAGTCGGCCATGCCGCACGCGGCAAACCCTGCGGATCTCGACGATCAGGAGCTCGATACGGCGATCTTCACGGTCAGCCAGCAGCTCGAAGACATCGTGATCGCTCTGGGCGCCGATGAAAGGCCGGCTGCACAGGACCTTCTCGACCGGATCGTCGCCTGGGAAGACAGCCTCTACGCCTATCGCATGACCAGCGCGGAGGATGACGGTCGCCTGCCCGACGCCCGCGCCGCCTTCTCGGCCGAAGCGATCGCAGCCTATTTCGCGAAGAAGCGGCCCGACTGGCCCAATCTCGAGGTCGTCGAGGTCGCGATCATTCCGGGCGGCTTTTCCAAGATCACGGTGCTGTTCGAGACGCAAGACGATGTGAATGGGCGGCAATCCCTCGCGATCCGGGCCGAACCGCCCGTGCCGTTCATGGAACTGGAAGGGGCCGACATCGCAAGCGAGTTCCCGGTAGTCCAGCTGGTCCATGCCGCGGACGTTCCTGTCGCCGAACCGCTGTGGCTGGAAACGGACACTTCGTATTTCGGCACCCGCTTCATGCTGTCGCGGAAGGCCGCCGGCGACGTGCACGGCACTGTGCGGGAAGCGGGCGCTTCGCTGCCGGAAGCGACCGGCCGCGAAGTGGCGAGCGTGCTCGCGCGCCTGCACGACGTGGATTACCGCCGATATCCCGATCTCCTCCAGGCGTCGCATTTGGGCCGCTGGGCCGGCCTTGCCAAGCTGCCAGATAACACCGCCGCTTTCATGGGTTATTGGCGCGAACGGGCAGAGATCAGCCGGATCGGCCCTTCCCCGCTCGTCCGCCGCGCGCTCGACTGGCTTGCGCGCAACGTGCCCGCCCATGCAGAAGACGACGCGCCGGTGCTGCTGCATGGCGATATCGGCCTGCACAACATGCTGCTCGACGAGGGCAAGGTCAGCGCGATCCTGGACTGGGAGATCTCCCGCATCGGCGACCGGACGGAGGACATCACCAATTTCCTCACCGCGACGTCGAGCGTGATCGCGCCAGAGGATTTCTTCCGCTGGTATCATGAGGCCGGCGGCAGGCCGGTAAGCGAATATCGCCTGCGCTATTTCGACGTCTATCACAGCGTGAAGATGGCGATCTGCGCGCTCGCCGTGCTGCGCCGGATCGAAGAGAACCGCGGCGCGGCAATCGCGCTCGCCGTCTTCGGCCTCCAATATCTCCACTTCATCACCAGCCGGATGACCGAGCTGATCCGATCGGCAGAGGAGGTAGGCAAAGGCACGGGCGACTGAAAAATTTGAGTGTCTCGCCTCCAGTATCAAATGAGCGGAGCGATCACGATTTACGGCTCGAACTTCGGCGATCTACGCGAGGGAACGTCATGAAGAGCAAGCGATGATCAACCTTCTCAACAATCCCAATCCCTTCAAGCTCGCGGTCTTCGCCGCGAACGTCTTTGGCGGGATCAGCGTTTCGACCTATCCCAAGAAGATTCAGGTCACCTGGGAGGAATCGCTGCGGCTGGCGCAGACGGCCGACCGGCTGGGCCTGGATGCGATGATCCCGATCGCGCGCTGGAAGACCTTCGGCGGGCCTTCCAATCACAATGGCCGCTGCTTCGATACGAACGCCTGGGCAGCCGCGCTGGCCGCGATCACGAAGAACATCTCGATCTTCTCGACCGTCCATGTCGCCACGATCCATCCGGTGCTGATGGCCAAGCAGGGCGCGACGATCGACCATGTCAGCGGCGGCCGCTTCGGGCTCAACGTGGTGTCGGGCTACGTGCCTGCCGAGACCGACCTGTTCGGCGCGGCCTTC
>CAMLQG010000017.1 GCA_946482075.1 uncultured Erythrobacteraceae bacterium | reverse complement strand
ACTAAGGCTCTTTCCTGTCAATCGGTTTTGGACGTCGGAGGCGGGATATCGGGGCGAAAAATCGCCCGGTCAGGCGGCCAGTCCGCCATCGCAATAGACGAGTTGGCCACTGACGAAAGATGCCCGGCCAGAGGCCAGGAAGGCGACCAGCTGGGCCACTTCATGGGCTTCCCCGTCGCGGCGCAGCGGCGTGTAGTCCGCAGCCTGATCGAACAGATATTTCGCTGGGCCGACCCGCATGGTCAGGGTGATCCCGGTATTGATCAGGCCAGGCCCTACTGCATTGGCACGGATGCCGTGGGGGCCTTCCTCCGCCGCTATGTGGCGCACCATCATGGAGACGGCGGACTTCGGGACGGATGACAGCGCATCTGTCGGCATCAGCTTGCCGACGGCGGTGGTGGTGACCGCCGTGATCGATCCGCCGCCCTTATCCCGCATCGCCTTGATCGATGCCTGCGCGATGTTGAAGAAGCCGATCACATCGGTTTCGATGACGTCGCGGAAATCCTCCGCCGGAAAATCCGCCAGGGGCCCCACATCGAACAGCAGACCGGTCGCCGAGACCACGGTGTGGACGCGGCCCAGTTGCTTAGCCTCGGCGAAGACGAGTTCCACGCTCGCGCGATCGGCCGCATCGCACTGGACCAGCAAGATCCTGCGGCCCATGGTCTCGACATTGCGGCTCAGCTCGGCAAGCTTGTCCTGCCCCCGGCGATAGGTCACCACCACATCGACGCCCCGGCTGGCCAGCAGGCCCGCGATGGCCTGGCCGATTCCCCCCGATCCGCCGAAAATGATTGCGCATCCTTCCGGAAATTCCGGACCATCGAGATCATAGGCCATGCTCAGGCATCCTCGGTTCAGTTTATGTTGTAGTCGACGGGGTCGAAATGCCGCGTCATCCGGTAGTAGTCGTAGGTGGTCCACGGCATGTTGACCGCCGACCGGCCGTGATCGTTGACGTAGTATCCGGCGCCTTCGGCTTCCCAGACGATCTTCTTGTTCTCCGCGTCCACCCGGCGGTTGTATTCGTCGAACACGTCTTCGCGGACATCGATGCTCTTCGCCCCGCTTTCGATCAACTCGACGATCGCCTGGCCAATATAGCGCGCCCAGATCTCCGCGAAGGAATACAGTCCGCCCGCGCGGGGCTGCGCGTTGGGGCCGTAAAGGCTGAAGAGATTGGGGAAGCCGGGGATCGTGATGCCGAGATAGGCACGCGCGCCGTCCTTCTTCCACGCTTCGTGCAGCGTGCGGCCACCGGTGCCGACATAATTGACCGGCGCGAAATACTGCGTCGGCTTGAAGCCGGTTGCACAAACGATCAGGTCGAAATCCCGCTCCACGCCGTCGCTGGTTCGGATGCCCGTTTCGGTGAACGCTTCGATCGGGGTCGTGACCAGCTCCGCATTGGGCTGCTTCATGACCTGGTAATAGCCGTTGTCGACGATGAGCCGGCGCACCATCGGAAGATGGCGAGGAGTGACCTTCTCGATCAGATCGGGCCGGTCACCGAGCTGTTCGGAGATATAGCCTTCCAGGAAGCTCTTGAAGAGGCTGTGCTTCCTGTTGATCAACCCGCCGGCCGCCTGCCATTCCTGGTCATAGACCTGCACGTCCTGCAGCTGCAGATGCGCGATGTAGACCGCATAGCAGTACCAGTTCCAATAGAACGGCAACGCTTCGAACAGCCAGTGGACATCCGGGCTGACGGAGGCGCGATAATTCGCGGTAGGAACGATCCAGTCGGGCGTCCGCTGGAACAGCGCGATCTGCGAGGCTTCGCGGGCGAGGGCCGGGGCAAGCTGAACGCCGGTGGAGCCGTTGCCGATCAGCGCGACGCGCTTTCCCCGATAGTCGAAACCGCGATTCCAGTCCGATGTATGGAAGACTTCCCCCCGGAAGCGCTCCATTCCTTCGAAATCCGGTATCTGCGGGGTGCTGAAGAGGCCGCTCGCACTCACCACGACATTGGCCGAAAGGTTCTCTTTCCCGCCCCCTTCGCAGGCGATTTCCAGATCCCACGATCCGCGCGTTTCGTCCCAGCGGGCGTCGATCACTTCCCGATCGAACCGGAAATGCGGCAGGATATCGTGCCGCGCGACGACCTTCTGGAGATATTCGTGCGTCTTGGCGCCCGAGGTGAAATATTCGGGCCAAGGGTACTTCTTCTCGAACTTGAACTGGTAGAGGTAACTCGTCGTGTCGACGCGCACTTCCGGGTAGCGATTGAGCATCCAGGTGCCGCCGATGTCTGCCTGGCGCTCGATCACGACGAACGGAATGCCGAGCCGCTTCAACTGGATCGCAATGGCGATGCCGGAAATGCCCGCACCGATGATGGCGACCCTGAATTGCCTGGCCGAGGCGGGCGGCTGGCCGCTCCGCCATTCCACGTCCCTGGGATAATCCTGGTAAGCGAGCTCCTCGTAATCGAAAGCGAGCCGGGTTTCGGATATCTGATCCGCCGCCTGGCCGCAGAACAGCGCGATCATCTCGCGCGTGTCCTCCGGGGACGGTATCGAGAGATCGCCGATGGTGTCCTGATCCCGCAGATAGGCCACGGCCTTTTCCGTCACGGTGCGACCGTCTTCTTCGGAGAGAGCGTAGGTAAAGAAGGCCCCTCCGCGCAACGGACTGTGGACGACCTTCATCGCTGCGAGTTCCGGATCCTTCGTCAGCTGATAAAGCGCCATTCGGACCGCATTGAGGTTCGCTTCGGCAAGCGCGCTTCTTGCCCTGACGGTGGTATGGTCGACAGCCTCACTATTCATCGACTGGGCTCCTGGAGAGCGGCAGGTGCGGTGAGCGCGCGTTGCAGCGCTTCGAGGCCGGAGCGATCGGCCGCCCGGGATATGGCGGCATCCGGGGCCAGCGCGGCCGAACCGTGAAAGCCGCCGGGATAGACGTGCAATTCGGTAGGCACGCCCGCGCGGATCAGCCTGCGGGCATATTCGATCGTCTCTTCGACGAAGAGGTCGAGCGCGCCGACCGAGAGAAAGGCGGGCGGGAGGCCGGCGAGGTCGGCCGCCCGGGAAGGAGCGGCATATTCGGACACGCCGTCGCTCCCCGGCGCCTGGCCGAGAAAGGAATGCCAGAAGAAGTGATTGTCCTCGGGCGTGAGGACGAACTGCCCCGCATGGGGATGCGGATGCGACGGCGCGCAGGTGCGGTCGTCCAGCATCGGGTTGACGAGATACTGGAAAGCGATCGGCGGGCCGCTTTCGTCACGGGCTTTCAAGGCAACCGCCGCTGCCAGTCCCGATCCCGCGCTGCTTCCGCACAGCGCGATCCGCGCCGGATCGAGGCCGAGGGACCGGGACTGAGCGGAGGCCCATTCAAGCGTGGCATAACAGTCCAGCAAGGAGGCGGGGTGGGGATGTTCGGGCGCCAGGCGATATTCCGGAGACAGGACGATGGCGTCGAGCGCCAAAGCCAGCCGGCGATGGATCTTGTCCATCATCACTGCCGATCCGCAGACGAAACCGCCGCTGTGGAAGAAGAGCAGCGCCGCGCGGGGCTCGGCCGCCGTCTGCGTCGGGCGATAGAGCATTGCTTCGAAAGGTGGGGTGTCGGATGTGGAGGTGATCGTGATCCGTTCGGCATGGATGGCTGGATCGTCGGCCGCAACGCCGTAGAAGCTTTCGATTTCCTGGCGGACTCGTTCCAACGTTTCGGGATTGAAGCGGCGATCCGGAAGCTTGTCGACGATCGGCCCGAGTTCCGGGTCAACCAGATGCCGACTCTCGATGTCCATCCTCTCGCTCCCCTGTGCTTGTCCGGCTGCATTCGGCATGTCCGGATTGACACTCTCAAAACTAATACTAATTAGAATTATGAAGGGATGTCGCTTTCGTCAAGCGGGAACTGAGCGGCGCCGAACGATAACCCCTCGGGGATGGTGAGAGGATGAAAAAGCGTGCCGCAGCCGATGACTTTCGATGATCGCGTAGTGTTCATCTCGGGTGCGAACGGGGCCATCCCGCGCGCCGCCGCGTCCGTTTTCGCGGGCTTGGGCGCTACGCTCGTCCTGACGGACGTGGACGATGTGGCGCTCGAGGAGTTTGCGGACCGCCTGGAGATCGAGCGCGGCCGGGTGATGACCGCGCGGCATGATGTCAGTTCGGAGCCGGAGACGGTCGCAGCCGTGGCGGCAGCGGTCGGGCGTTTCGGGCGGATCGACCATCTCGTGACAGGCGCGGGCATCTATCCGAGCGGCTCGCTGCTCGGTCTTCCTCTCGACCAGTGGCGCCGGACGCTGGGGATCAATCTGGACGGGGCGTTCCTGTGTTCGCGCGAATGCGCGGCGGTCATGCCGGATGGCGGGTCGATCGTGCACATCGCGTCGATGGCGGCGCATGCCGGAAGCTTCGGTCATGCGGATTACGCCGCGTCCAAGGGGGGCGTCCTTTCGCTGACCCGTGCAATGGCGCGCGACCTCGCGCCGCGCATCCGGGTCAATGCGATCTCCCCTGGCTATATCGAAAGCCGCCTTTCACGCGCCAATCTTGCGGAAGCGCATGCGAAAATCGTCGACCAGACGGTGCTCAAGCGGATCGGCCAACCCGAAGAAGTCGCGACCACGATCGCCTTCCTGTGCTCCGACTGGGCTTCCTTCATCAATGGCGAGATCGTCCATGTGAATGGCGGTCTCTATATGGCCTGAACAGGCCGCTCGTTGATAAGGCGGCACACCAGATTGAGCTTGGCAGGCTAAATCTGTAGCCTGCGGCGGGCAATCGGGGTGTCGGTTGCCCAGATACAGGGAAGACATCTTGAATGACCAAGGGCAAGCAAGCGACGCTGAAGGCCAGCGACAAGCCGGCGCGGAGCGCGCGCGCAGCCCAGGAAGAGCCGCGCAAGACCGTTTCGCGCAGATCGCAGAAGACGCAGGAAAAACGTAAGGCGATCTTGGTGGCCGCCGCGAAGATATTCAAGGAAAAGGGTTATTTCGAAGCATCCCTGGCGGATATCGGCCGGGAAGCCGGCACTTTCGCCGGCAGCCTCTACTATCATTTCGATTCCAAGAACGCGATTGCCGACGAAGTGCTGACCTACGGGACTACCGGTGTCACCGAACTCGTGCGGGCAAGCATCGACCTGCCCGAAGGCACGCCCTATCGCGAGAGACTGCGCGAGGCGCTGACCTGCCACTTTTCGCAGATGATGCTGAAGGACGACTTCATCGTCGCCTATTGGAAGTTGATCGATCAGGTTCCGGCCGACATTCGCGAACGACATCTGCACAAGGCCCATCGCTATGCCGAATTGTGGGAAGAGCTGGTGCAGGGCGCGATCGGAGCGGGCGAGATCCGTCCGGACGTCAATCCCGCCATTTTTCGGATGCTGATCGTCGGCGGGACGATCTGGGGCATGGATTGGTTCCAATGGGGCCTGAACTGGCAGGAACCCGATAACCACCTGACGCCGCGCGAAATGTCCGACGAAATCATCTCGATCGTGTTCGACGGGGCCAAGATCGCCTGAAGCAAGGCTAGCGATCATCGCGATCCGGGCCGCCCAATCCCGGTTTCCGTATGCATTACATGTCTTGAATGCTTCTTCGGCGGCGTTCTGCAAAACCCACTTGACGCGTAACGCAGAGATATTCTAATCCTAATTCTTGTTAGGTAATACGGCGCGTGACCGTGGACCGACCACGAGCAGCATAAGCTCGCGGCGCCGGATGGCGCTTGAAAATCGGGAGAGAGAAATGATTTGCCTGCGCACCAAGGGGGTAATCCAGGTCTCGGTAATGTCTCTGGCCACGGCCTTGGTCTCGGCACCGGCATATGCGCAGTCCGCCGACAGGGCGCCTCCTGCCGCCGACGATGCGCCGCTCGATTCCAACATCATCATCGTCACCGCGCAGAAGAGAGCAGAGGCGATCGACCGTGTCGGTCTTGCGATCGCGGCGTTCTCGGGCGACGATCTCGAACGGCGGGGGATCGCCAGCGTCAGCGACCTGCCCAAGGTCGTGCCGGGCCTGACCTATTCGGACAGCGCCACCGGCACGCCCGTCTATACCCTGCGCGGCATCGGCTTCTACGAGACATCGATCGCGGCTTACCCGGCGGTCACGGTGTATACGGACCAGGTCCCGCTCTCCTTTCCGGCGATGACGAGTTTCGCGGCCTTCGACGTGGAACGAGTCGAAGTGCTGAAAGGGCCGCAAGGTATCCTCTTCGGGCAGAATTCCACCGGCGGCGCCATCAATTATATTGCACGCAAGCCCAAGGACACGCTCGATGCCGGCGTCGAGCTGGGCTATGGCCGGTTCAACGAGATCACCGCGACGGGCTATGTCGGCGGGCCGCTCGCCGATGGGCTGAAAGCGCGGGTCGCGGTCAAGTATCGCGCGATGGATGACTGGCAGCATTCCTTCACCCGTGATGACGAGATCGGCGAGAAGAACGAGTTCGTCGGGCGTTTCCTGCTCGATTGGGATCCTGCTTCGAACCTCCGCTTCGAACTCAGCGTCAACGGCTTCATCAACAAGTCGGACCCCCTGGTCCCGCAATATTCCGCAATCAACAAGCAGTTCGACATTCCCTTCCCGCTGCTCGACAACCTGCCTTTCGCGCCGGACAGCGCCCGTGCCGCCGATTGGCCGGAAACCGCAAGGCCCCGACAGGACCAGAAGTTCTACCAGATCGCGCTGCGCGGTGACTGGGATGTGGGCGAGGATATGACTGTCACCTCGATCAGCGCCTATGGCAAATTCAAGCGCAACGACACGCTCTCGACCAGCGGGGTCAACCTGTTGCAGAACTCGGTCACGCCGCTGCGCGCCTATGTCGACGAGTTCTTCCAGGAGATCCGGATCGCCAATGGCGGCAACAACCGGCTGCGCTATATTTTCGGCGGAAACTACAGCAAGGCGAACAGCCGTTCGTTCCAATATATCGACTATGGTCAGACGACCATCGCGCAACTGTTCGGCTTCGGCATCTCGGGCGGCAAGGACACGCAGCACATGCGCAACGTCGCCCTGTTCGGCAATCTCGAATTCGACGTTTCGTCCCAATTCACCGTTAAGGCCGGTGCCCGCTACACCGACAGCAAACGCAGCTATTCGGGCTGCAACATCGCCGGCCCGGGCCAGCGGGGCCAAGGCGTCGTCGATTTCTACAGGGGTCTGTCGGAATCGATCGTCGGCCATCCCGTCACTATTCCCGACGATGGCTGCCTGACGATCGAGACGCGGCCCGGAAATCCGAACTTCGGCCTTCCCGGTGCATTCGAGGATACGCTGTCGGAAGACAATCTGTCCTGGCGGGTCGGCATCGACTTCAAGCCGACCGAGCATGCCCTGATCTACGCGAACGTCGCGAAGGGCTACAAGGCGGGCAGCTATCCGACCGTCGTCGGCGGGGCATCCACCCAGTTCTTCCCGGTGGTGCAGGAATCGGTGGTCGATTACGAACTCGGCGTGAAGCTGAGCATGTTCGATCGCAAGCTCTCGCTCGAATCCGCGGTGTTCTATTACGACTACAAGAACAAACAGCTCCGTTCGAAGCTGGCCGACGATATCTTCGGCCCGCTTGATGCCTTGCAGAACGTACCGAAATCCGAAGTCTTCGGAATCGAAGGCACGATCCGGATCACGCCCGCGCCGGGTTTCACGATCGTCGGCTCCGGCACCTATGTCGATTCCAAGGTCGGTGAGTTCGTGGCGCTCAATGCCGTCGGGGTGCAGGAGGATTTCACGGGCTCGAAATTCCCGTTCACGCCCAAATGGCAATTCTCCGGTTCAGCGGATTATGAATTCGCCATCTCGTCCAGCGCGGAGATTTTCCTGGGCGCGAGCATCGCGCACAGCAGCAGGTCCAACGCATCGCTCGGCCGCGATCCGGTGACGCGCTTGCCTGCCGTCACGCTGATCGACCTGCGCGCCGGCATCCAGAGTACCGACGGTAGCTGGCGCGCCAGCGTCTATGGGAAGAACATCGCCAACGAGTTCTACTGGACCAATGTGGTCCGCACGCTGGACACCACGGCGCGTTACCCGGGGATGCCGGCAACCTATGGTGTCTCGCTAAGCTATCGTTTCCGCTGACCGAAGAGGGCAAGCGGGTGCGATCGTCCGGCCTGGAAGATCGCCGACGACAATCGATTGGAGAGGCACCGGCCTTTCCGTGATAGAATGCCGACCAAAGAGAGCTGAGCAGCGGGAGATGGTGATGGCCACGCAGGCGCCCGGAGAGTTCGACCCTTACGATGTCCCGCTCGACACATTGGACCCCAGCGATCCGATGCTGTACCATACGAACCGGCACTGGCGGCTTTTCAAGCGTCTGCGAGAGGAGGATCCGGTGCATTACGTGGCGGAAAGCCATGCGGGTCCCTTCTGGTCGATCACGCGCTATCAGGACATTCTCGAGATCGATTCCAACTACAAGGCGTTCTCGTCCGACAATGCGACGACGATCGACGAGACGCTGCTGCGCGGTGCCACGGACGATGCGACGCCGATCACCTCGTTCATCTCGTCCGACCCGCCCAGGCATGACCAACAGCGCAAGATCGTCTCCCCTGCCGTAGCGCCTACCAATCTCGCCCGCCTGGAAAGCGTCATCCGCCAGCGCACGAGAGACGTCCTGCAGGAACTGCCGATCGGCCAGGAATTCGACTGGGTCGATCGGGTTGCCATCAAGCTCACGTTGCTGATGCTGTCCACGCTGCTCGATTTCCCGACCGATGACATGGCCAGGCTGAAGCGGTGGTCCGACATGGTCTCGGGCGAGCCGGGTGATGGCATCGTCGAGAGCTGGGAACAGCGTGACGCCGAGCTGAAGGAAATGGCGCAGGCGTTCATCCTCCTGCGCGAGGAGCGCCGGCGGCAGCCGGAAACGCCCGACCTCGTTTCCATGCTGGCCCATTCGCCCGCCGCGCTGGGCATGAGCATGGATGAATATGTCGGCAATATCGGCCTGCTGATCGTGGGCGGGAACGACACCACCCGCAATTCGATGTCGGCGAGCATCATCGCTTTCGACAGATTTCCCGATCAATGGGCCAAGTTGATGGCCAATCCGGCGCTGGTCGACAGCGCTGTTCCGGAAATCATCCGCTGGCACACGCCCGTGCTGTATCAGGGGCGGCGGGCGGCGCAGGATTACGAGATCGGCGGCAAGACCATCCGCAAGGGCGACAAGGTGGCGATGTGGTACATCTCGGGCAATCGCGACGAGACCGCGATCGATGATCCCGAAAACTTCATCATCGACCGCCCCCGACCGCGCCAGCATCTGTCTTTCGGCTTCGGCATCCATCGCTGCCTGGGCAATCGCCTCGCCGAGATGCAGCTGCGCGTGTTGTGGGAAGAGATCATCGCACGGGGCTGGTCGCGCATCGAAGTGACGGGGCCGGCGCTTTACGCCAAGTCGAACATCCTGCGCGGCATCGATTATCTGCCGGTCCGCATCCACGCCTGATCATCGGGGGAGGGAGAAAGCCGCGAATGACCAGAGTCACCTATATCGGGGCGGACGGGACGCGATATCCCATCGATGCGCCGGACGGCATGTCCGCGATGGAAGCCGCGCTGAACAACGGCGTTCCGGGGATCGACGGAGATTGCGGCGGGCAGGCGGCCTGCGCGACTTGCCATGTCTTCGTGGATCCCGACTGGCTGGATCGCACGGGCCGCGCCGATCCGGAAAGGGAAGTGCCCTTGCTGGAACTGGCCGAAGGCATGCAGCCCAACAGCAGGCTGGCCTGCCAGATCACTCTCACGGCCGAGCTGGATGGTATCGTCTTGAGAATGCCCGCGGCGCAGTTCTAGGCGATCCTCCTTCCATGCGAACCGTCCCGATCAGGATGCGAGCGCAGCATAGATCACTGCATGGCGATTTCCCGTCGGTCTGGCGAAGTCGTGCTGCTCCACCCTGCTGCATGGCAAGGTGGCGATTTGTTCCAATTCATGATGGCCCCCGAAAGCAGCGCGCGTGCCGCATCCTTACCGGCACATGACCAAAGGTTAAGTTGCTCCGACGACAGTTCGGGACAATTTTCGGCACCGGCGATGCGGGGTCAGTTCCGGCCCGCCACCATCGCCGCGAAACCGAAGGAAGCCTACCATGAACAAGAAGACGATCGCGATCCTTGCCGCGCTGACGCTGGGCGGCGCCGGCGTCGCCAATGCCGCTACCCCGGCCCCCGCCGCCAAGACGCAGACCGCCAAGCCGAAACATGTGGTCAAGCCCGCCGCCAGGCATGTGGCTGCGAAGAAGTCCTCCACAAGCAAGCAGCCCGGCTGATCACCTCACCTTTCCTGGCGGGAGCGCATCATGCGCTCCCGCAGCGAGATCAACCGATGGACAAAGGATGGGCGACACCGGCAGATCACAGCGCAGGGCGCGTTGGCTTCCCTGGCCCGCGTTCCTGCCTTTCGCGCCGGTTGTCGCCACTTTGCTGCTTGTCTCTCCCCATGGCCGTGCCTGGCTGGACCGGGAGATGATGCGGCCGAAGACGGCCGCGCTGCTGCCCGGCATCACAGTTGAAAATCCCTCGCCTTCCACTGCTGGAGGCCTGGTCATCACCAGCATACGATCCGGGAGTGAAGCCGCGCAGGAAGGCGTGACGGTGGGGGATTCCGTAGTCGCGATCGACGGTGCGATGATTTTCACGCTGGATCAGGCGCGCGACTATCTCCAAAAGGACAAGGCCGATATCGTGGAACTGAGCGTCGTGCATGGTTCCCGATTGCGAGACGTTCGGCTCGGCCGGGAGAGCGCGTAGCATGAGCCAGAAGCTTCTTGTCGTGGAAGACGACGAAGCGACCGCGAGCTACATCGCCAAGGGAATGACCGAGGAAGGGTTCACGGTCGATTGCGTCGGCAATGGCCGCGATGGCCTGTTTCTAGCCACCGACGGTGCGCATGATGCCATCATTCTCGACCGGATGGTGCCCGCGATGGACGGGATGTCGGTTCTTGCCGCGCTGCGCGCCGCCAATATCGAAACGCCGGTCATCATCCTTTCGGCGCTCGGCACGCCGGATGATCGGGTTGCGGGCCTGACAGCCGGGGCCGACGATTATCTTGTGAAGCCCTTCGCCTTTGCAGAGCTTCTCGCACGCGTGCGGCTGCTGCTGCGCAAGCGCGGCTCGCATGCGGCGGTCGTGACGACCCTGTCCTGCGAGGATCTCGAGATGGACCTGCTATCGCGCAAGGTCCGTCGCGGTGGAAAGGTGGTGGACCTTCAGCCGCGAGAGTTCCGCCTGCTCGAATATCTGGTGCGTCACGCCGATCAGGTCGTTACGCGCACCATGCTGCTGGAAGGCGTGTGGGACTATCACTTCGATCCGGGCACGAATGTCATCGACGTTCATATCAGCCGGTTGCGGCGCAAGCTCGACGATGCGGCGGAACGGCCCCTGCTCCACACCGTTCGCGGTGCCGGCTACAGGCTGGGCGCATCCTGATCGGGTCTCGCGTCATCATGCGCTGGCGGGCTCTGGTTCATTCGACCACAGGCCGTTTCATTCTGCTTGCCTTCGGGATGCAGCTTCTCGTGACCATCGGTGTCCTGCTGTTCGTCCAGCAGGCGAGCCAGCATGCGCTCGCGGCGGAACAGCGCGAACGGGTGCGCGACCTGAAGGACGAACTGAACGGGGCCTGGCGCGATGGCGGAGCTGCGGAACTGCGGGCGCTGATCCGAATGCGGCTTGAAACCACGCATGGCGCGGTCGCGGTCATCCTGTATGCGAAGCCCGATGGAACGCCGATCGCCGGCAATCTCGAGGCTTGGCCCACCGTCGTGGCACCCGACACGCCCTGGCGCGCAATCGACCTTTATCGCAGGGGAAGCAGCGAGCCGGAACGTATGGGGATCATGGCGAACCGGTTGTCCAATGGCGATCGGCTCCTGACCGGTCATGTGATTGAATCCAATCTCCGGCTTGCACGGGTGAACAAGGAAGCGATCATCGCGGCCCTGATGGCAGGCATGGCCCTTGCGTTGCCGGGCGCTCTGATCATCGGACGGTTGCTCTCGCGCCGGATCGAAGCGATCACGAGCACGGCCAATGCAGTTGGCGAAGGCATGCTTGCGGAACGCGTGAAGACGGATGGCAGCAGCGATGCGTTCGACAAGCTGGGCAGTTCGATCAATGCAATGCTCGACAGGATCGAGGCGCTCGTATCGCAGCACAGGATGATAACCGATGGGCTGGCGCATGATCTGCGTTCGCCGCTCACGCGGATGAAATCGCTGATCGAGCGTTCGATTGCCGAGACGCGCGATACCGCCAGGCTTCCTGCGTTGGAGCGTATCTCGCAGGAAGCCGAAACGCTGTTGAAGATGCTTTCCACCGCGCTGCAGATCAGCCGCGCCGAAGCCGGCATCGGGCGCGATCGCTTCAGCGAGGTGGATATCGCCGCGCTGCTGGAAGATCTCGTCGAGATCTACGGTCCGCTGGTGGAAGAGGGGGGCTCGGAACTGGAGGCCAGCGCGCCCGCCGGCCTGCACGCAAAGCTGCATCGCGAACTCGTCAGCCAGGCTCTCGGCAATCTGATCGAGAACGCGCTCAAATATGCGGAAGGCGCAAGCCGCATCTCGTTGCGCGGCAGCGATCAAGGCGGCGCGCTTGTCCTCGAAGTGGCCGATAATGGCCCCGGTATCTCCCCCGAACATCGTGAAGAAGCGATGAAACGGTTCGGCAGGCTCGATCCTGCCCGCCATGTCGCCGGATCGGGTCTGGGCCTGTCGCTGGCCGAAGCGGTCGCCAACCTTCATGACGGGCGCATCATATTGGCCGACAATGCTCCGGGCTTGAAAGTCCAGCTCTATCTTGCAGGGGCAGTGTCGGCCTGACCGAGTGATCCGTCCAAACGCCTGCGCCGGCTGGCAGTCCGCTCGTCATGCGAAAGCGGCCGCTTTTTCGGACGGCCGCTTCCCCCTCATTCAGTGCTGTGATCAATATTTGAAGCCGACGCGAACCATCACCTCGCGACCGCGGCTCGGCACGCCGATAGTGTCGGCGAGCTTGGTCGGATTGGCTGCCGACGCCGGATTGTCCGTCGAGCGCGTCCAGTAGTACTTATTGGTCAGATTGCGGCCGATCAGCGCGAGTTCCCATTTGTCGTCGGAATCGGCGAGGCGGATCGACGCATCCAGCAGCGTGTATTTCGGCGAACGGGAGCGCGGCTGAGACGTCGCGTTCGCGATATAGCTCGAACTGAACGATGCGCCTCCTGCGAACTCGATCTTCATCGAACCGCCGACCGGCGTCTCGTACACGAAGCCGGCGTTGCCCGCCCATTTGGGAGCGCGAAGCAATTCAGTGCCGCTCAGATTCTGCAGTCGCCCGACGATGCCATTATTGGTCGGATTGGGCTGATCGGCGCATTGGCCGATCCCGGTCCCCGGGCTGAGGACGAACTGGCCAGCGTAACAGGTCGCGAAATATTCGTCATACTTGCCGTCCGCGTAAGCGAGGTTGCCATAGAGCGAGAGGCCCTCCAGCGGACGGATCGTCAGGCTGAACTCGGCACCCTTGGATGTCACCTTGCCGGCATTGCGCAGTTCCTGGACTACGCCTGAAGTCGTGACCTGAACCTGGAGGTCGGTGATCTTGTAGTGATAGAGCGCCAGTTCCGCGGTCGCCACGCCGTCGAAGAAGCGTCCCTTGATGCCGCCTTCGAAGCCTTTCACCTTCTGCGGGCGGTAGCTGAGATCGCCCGAGGCATTGAACGAGCCGCCGTTGAAGCCGCCGGATAGGAAGCCGTGCTTGTAATTGGCGTAGATGGTCAGATCCCGCGTCGGGCGATAGCTGACCGAAATTTCGGGCGAGAAGTTGTTGAACGATTTGCGGTTGTTTCCGTCCGACAGGAAAGGATTGTTCCCGACGAGCTGAACGCCGAAATTGGTGACCGAAAGCAGCCGCTTGGTTTCGTGCGAATAGCGGCCACCGGCAGCGATTTCGATCTGCTCGATCGGCTTGAACTGCAACTGTCCGAAGAAGGAATAAGCCGACCCCTTCTGCTTGAGATAGTAGTTCGATGCCGTGAAGGGCGAAATGCGGGTCGGTCCCAGTACCGAAGGCTGGCCTGCCTCGGCGCCGAACGCGGCGATCGAAGCGGTCTCCGCATCGGTATGCTGGTACTGGCCCCCGACGAGGAAGTTGAGCGGGCCGTCAAAGTCGCTTGCGAGCCGGACTTCCTGGCTGAATTCGCGTAGGAAGAGATTGTTCATCGAACCCAGGATCGCGTCCGGCCGATTGGTTGCCGTGAACAGGCCGACATTGAAGAAGTTGAGATCGTAGAAGCCCGTGACGGAGGTCAGTTCCAGGCCCGGCGCCACGTCGTAATTCATCTCAAGCCCGGCGAGCCACTGCTTGGAGACCGAACGGAGCGAGCCGTCGCCAAACTGCGAATATTCGAGGCCGGGATTCGCTGCGCCGACGACCTGGGCGAAGGCGGGGCCCAGCGAACCCTGAACGATCTTGTCGTCGCCCTTGCAGTCCGCCACCGCGCCGCCCGCAAACGGAGTGTCGTAGGGGCAGTCGAGCGTCTGATAGTTGTTGGTCATGCCATTGTCTTTGACATGGTTATAGCTGACCTTGAGGCGCGCGCTGAACGGCCCGCCATCGGCCAGCTTGAGCGTTCCGCGAAAGGCGTACTCGTCCTTGTTCGGAGAGCGGTTGCTGTTCGGCGCGAACGGATCGGAGGCGGGGACGAGATTGCGGACCCAGCCTTTCATAGTCGAGCCGTAGAAGGCGAGGCGCGCACCGAGACTGTCGGACAGCGGGCCCGAAACATAGCCCTCGCCGCGCCATTCGTCGGCCTTGAATTCGTAGCCGAGCTTGGCGCCCACTTCGAACCGGTCGGTGGGATCCGCCGTTCTGGTGGAAATGATGCCGCCCGGGCTGTTCTTGCCGAAGAACAGCGCCTGCGGTCCTTTCAGCACCTCGACGCTGGCGATGTCGAAATCCCCCATTCGGCGGACGGATGCGCGCGCTACCTGGACCCCGTCGATGTTGAACGAGACCGCCTGATCGCCGAGCGGATTCGCATCGGCGGCCGCGATGCCGCGCAGCGCGATCGAACCGCCCTGGGTCGTGCCTCCGCCCTCGCCGACGACGAAGCCAGGGATCTTGCGCGCCAGCGCGTCGGTTCCGTTGATCGCACTGCGGGAAAGCTCGGTCGCGGTCACGGCGGTGATTGCCACAGGCACCGCTATCAGCGTCTCCTGGCGCTTGCGGGCGGAAACGATGATCTCCGTATCGCTCACGACATCCGTGCTCTGAACGGCTTCCTGCGCATGAGCCGGCGCGAACGGTACGAACGGTACGAACGGTACGAACAGCGAAGCGCCGGTGGCCAGGAAAGCGATCCTCAGATTTCCTGGATATCCGATGTGATTGAGCATGTTGAATTCCCCCAATTTTGCAGGATTCTTGTCGTGATGATCGGCCCGGAAAGATCGGCTCAGTCCGGATAATCGCGGTCGCGCCCCTGGAGGGCGATGTCAGGACGCCAGTTGAAACTGTCCCGGTGCGGTAGCCGCTTCCTGCGGGCCGCGTACCAGTCGACCGGGCAGGGCCTCCGTCGCGATGCCGTCCCGGTAGGTCATCTCGCCATTCACGAAAGTCGCGACATAGCCATCCGCCTTCTGGATAAGCCGTCTCCCGCCCGACGGCAGGTCGAATACGGGTTGCGGCGCATGGAGATGCAGCCGTTCGAAATCGATGATGTTGATGTCCGCCTTGTGACCCGGGGCCAGGAGACCCCGGTCCTTCAGGCCCACGAACTCCGCCGGAACCCGGCACAGGCGATGGATCAGTTCCGCCAGGCCCAGACGGGGGCCGTCCTTGTCGCGACCCCAGAAGGTCAGCATGAAGGTGGAATAGCCCGCGTCGCAGATCACGCCGTAATGCGCGCCGCCATCGCCCAGGCCCCAGAGATTGTGCCGGTCGGTGACGAGGCGCGTGACCGCATCAAGATCGCCATCCGCATAATTGCCCACGGTCACAAACAGCAACGCATGGCCACCCTGTTCCAGGAGCAGGTCATACGCCACTTCGAGCGGAGAAATGCCCTGCCGTTTCGCCATCGCGCTGATGCTGGTTTCGGGCGGCGGGGCGTAGTTCGGCGGATCGCCCAGAGGGAAGATGCGATCGAAGGCATGGAGATAGTCCAGCAGCTTCAGCTTGGCCCCGGTCGGCTTGTCCGCGAGAATGCGCGCCTTCACGCCCGGCTTGCGCATTTCCCTCACCCGCTCTTCCAGCGGCAAGGATGCGATCGCCTGATAGGCGGGCGTCAGAGTGAAGGGGTTGAAAGACAGGTCCAGGCCGAGAAGCAGCCCCGTGGGACGGCCGATGACCTGGCCCTTGACGTTAAGGCCATCGTCATTGGCTTCATGGACCAGCTCCACTGCGCGTTCCCAGAGCCGGGAATTGTCGAGCAACTGCGCGATGGTGAAAGTCAGCGGGCGACCGCTGCTTTCAACCACTCGGCGCAGCATGCCGAATTCGCTGTCGATATCGTCGTAGTCGAGAAGCGCTTCCAGGATGCCGTGCCCGGCTTCTTTCATGCCGGAGGCGACCGCCATGAGCTCCGGTTCCTGCGTGTCCTTGGTGGGGACCGGATTGCCGTGGCAATCGCGATGGAACACGCTGCGCGATGTGGCGAAGCCCATGGCGCCCGCGCGCATCGCTTCCCTGGCCAGACGCTCCATCTCGGCGAGATCGGCGTCGGTCGCATCTTCGCGGTCGAGACCGCGCTGGCCCATCACATAGACGCGCAGGCAGCTATGCGGGAGGAAAGCGGCGACATCGACGTCATATTCCCGTGCGGCGACTGCATCGAGATATTCGGGGAAGGTTTCCCAGGACCAGGGCAATCCGCTGCTCATCACCGCTTCGGGAATGTCTTCCACTCCTTCCATGAGCGCTACCAGGGCTGCGCGGTCCTCCGGCCGGCATGGTGCAAATCCCACCCCGCAATTGCCCATCACCACCGTGGTGACGCCGTGAAGCGAGGACGGCATCATCCTGTTCTCCCAGGTGACCTGACCGTCATAGTGGGTGTGGATGTCGACGAAGCCGGGCGTCACGTAGAAGCCCTGCGCGTCGAACTCGCGTTCCGCCGGGCGCGTTACCTCGCCGACTTCGACGATCCGGCCATCCTTGATCCCGACATCGCCGACGAAAGGTTCCGCGCCACTGCCATCGACGATGGTGCCGCCCCGGATGAGCAGATCAAGCTTTGACATGCCAGGTCTCCGACATGCGCTGCTTCAGCTCTTCCGTGCGCCGCGCCGCGGCCGCACTTTCCTCCACATCCAGCGGCAGGCCGCCCAGGGCCACTTCGCCCTTGATGGTGGTGCGGTAGAGCCGGCGGCGGTACTTGCCTCTGGTGCCGCTGGCGGCATGCATCATGCGATAATTGTCCCACAGCACCACATCGCCGGCGTCGTACTGGTGCCAATAGATGAACTTATCCTGCAGCGTATGCTCCAGCAGTTCGCCGATCAGCGCCTTGGCCTCCTCATCGGGCAACTCGACGATGTCCGAGGACCACATCTTCGTGATGTTGAGTATGTTGCGGCCGTTGAAGGGGTGCTCGAACACGAGAGGGAAGCCGAGGTCCGGAAACAGGTCCATATCCATGACCTTCGCGCCTTCATCGCTGCGGAAGCTTGGATTCCTGGAGATCTGTTCCTGCGAATGGCGCCAGCTCTGCACCACGGTGAGGCCTTCCAGCCGCTTCCTGGTTTCGGCCGGAAGCGCATCATAGGTCTTCTGGCGATCGACGAAGCCGGTCATGCCGCCCTCGGGCGGCAGGATCACGACATGCAGAAGGCCGGCATAGTTCGGCACCGGGACATAGGCGAGATCGGTATGCCAATCGATATTGCCGACGATTTCCTCGGGATTGGGCGGTTCGATATCCCCATCGCGTCCATGAGAGTCGAGGACAAGCAGTTCGGGCTGCTCGGGATCGACCTGGTGGGCAAGCGGATGGATCGCGAGTTCTCCGAACAGCTTGCTGAATTCGACCTGGGCGCTCTTCTCGAGTTTCTGGCCACGGATCACCAGCAGGCCATGTTCGCGCAAGAGATCGCGGAATTGCTGCTTATCTGGTTCGCTGATCGTTCCTGAGAGATCGATACCGGTGATTTCCGCGCCGCAGGCGCCACCGAGAGGCTTGCAGGTCAACATTCCCAATCTCCCTTTCGTCAAGCATCAACAGGCCGTCGATACGGCATCATGAGCGTGTTCAGCGGGAGAGGGCGTCGCATGGTCGGCCGGCCGTCGCATTACCGCAATGGGCGGCAGTCGTGACTTGGAGCTCGACTCTTCAACCGATGTCCCAAAGGACCAGAGCGCATGCCCGAGGTTTCTCTCCCGCCCTCGCACATTGGCCAGATGCCACTCCGCGGACCGGACTATGGTCCACGTCGGTGCAGCGCAAATGCATTGTCAGCACATCCCACATGAAGAATGTTCATGGGAGATGGACGTTATCACGGGAATGCGTTCATGGTGGCGGAATGATCGAAAGTGCGCCTTGCCGAGGTGCGTCCGATCGATGGCGATGGCGGGAGATCGCGATGACGCAACGAAGCTCCGGAGTTAATCTCAGCCGGATCAACCTCAACCTGCTGCGGATCTTCGCCATGATTGGCCATGAACGGAGTATCACGGCTGCGGGCGAGAAGCTCGGGCTCAGTCAATCGGCCGTGAGCCACGCGCTTGCCCAGTTGCGCTACATCTTCGATGACGAGCTCTTTGTTCGAACGCCTTCGGGAATGATGCCCACGCCCCTGGCGGCCGATGTGGGGGAAAGGCTTCCGCAAGCCTTGCTCGATCTTGAAGCGGCAATCTCGCCGCGTATCTTTGATCCCCTCAAGACCACTCGGAAATTCACGATCGCCTGCGGAGATTATACGGCCTACACCTTCCTGCCGAAGATCGTGCGGGCGCTGGAGACCGCGGCGCCCAAGGCGGAGCTGGCCGTGCTGCCATTGGGGCGGCGCCTGATCGAACAGCTCGATGCGGGCAAGCTCGATCTGGTCATCGCCGGGGTTCGAAGCGTTCCGGAGCGGATGGATTACACACCCCTGTTCGAGGAACGGACGGTCTGGGTCGTACGGCGTGGAAATCCGCTTGCCGGCCGCAGCGTGGCCGAGTGGCTGGCGGCCGACATGAAGACCGTGGTCGTGGATTACGGCTTCGGCCAACCTTCGGACCCGAACGTATTCGTGAACTGGGAAGGGCTGTCGCAATGGACCCGCAGTATTCCGGAGAACGGGATAGCGGATCAGAAGAAAGTGGCAGGCAACCAGATCGTCGTACCCAATTTCTTCGCTGCCGTGGCGCTGGTCACCCAATTCGACTTCATGACGCAGATACCTGAACGTTTGGCCCGATTGCTCGCCCGCCGCTATGACCTCGTCCTGTGCGAGGATTGGCCGGCCGGCAATCGCGGCGATCTGTCGCAGATTTGGCACCGCGCCTATGGCAACAAGCCCGCCCTTCGCTGGCTGCGGGACATCGTGGGAAGGTCGGCGACGAAGGAGAGCGTTCAGGCCGGACAGGAAAGCTGAACGAGCGTCGTTTGTGCGTCTGCGCGATAATCCTGGCTATTGCAGCGAGGCCGTGTCGAAATAGTCGCGCCACGCCGCGATCCTGTCGTCCGCGATGTCGAACGCACCCATGACCGGAATGGGCATCACATACTCGCCCCGTTCGTCATAAACATGATCGATGCGCTCGGTCAGCACCTTGCCGCCGCTCGCCGCGATGCCGAGCAGCTCGACGCGAATCGTCGCCATGCCGGAACTGGCCGTGAAGCTTTCCATGAAACCGATAGCTTCGGCCACTCCGGTCGTGGTCGCCATGCCGACATTCTCCCAGACAGTGCTGTCGAGGAAATAGGCACGGATCGATTCATGTAGCCCGCCCGGCTTCTCCCACATGTCGAGAAAGGCAGTAACGAGCTCGGTTGACGTGGCCATGGTTCTCTCCTGCTCCGGTTATGCGTCTGACAGCCCGTTTGTCGGAACCTGTGGCGGATCGATTCCGCCTTCCCCCGATTTTCGTTCTTCAGCGAACCTACATTCATCAAGATGATTTTATCAAGACGTAAAATCGATATTTATCGGATAAATATCCATGATTATCGTACCATATGGCATCCTATGGTATGGATTAGCCTGTTAAGGAGGGAGTTTTTTGCTACCTTTCGCATTTGCAGAAGGTGGGCAATTCGGCCATACAGCGGTCGGAGGGGATAGAATGAGTCGGCCAGACGGATCTTGCGAAGCCGCGATTGAGGCGGCCATTCGGGTCGCGAATATCCCGACTCTGCTTCCTACATTGGTGCAGCTGACGGGCGATCTGCGTTGGCTGGACGATCCCTATCGCCCCCGCCGAGCGATGGGTGTCGACGAGAATGAGACGGGCGGTCTCCCTCTCGAAATCCAGCGGGAGATAAGGGCTGCGGCGTTCGCCGCCATCCTGGCCTTCCGGCAGGGCGAACCGGTCGCCATTCCGCACCCGTCCCCCGAGCTTTGCGTGCGAATGCTGGAAGTCTCGATGGCGGAACCCATTCCGGCGGATTATGCGCCGCTTGTCAGCATCCATCTGCCCGACACGAACAAGCTGCCCACCGAGAAGATCGATCTCCCGCCGGGATTCAAGGTGCTGATCATCGGGGCAGGCATTTCGGGCATCGGGCTTGCAGTTCATCTGAAGCATGCCGGCGTGCCGTTCGAGATCATCGAGCGTGGCGACGATATCGGCGGGGTCTGGCGGGAGAACAATTATCCCGGCGCCGGCGTGGACACGCCCAACCACATCTATGGCTTCGCCTTCGCGCCCAACGACTGGTCAATGTATTATGTCCTGCGGGACGAGATCAAAACCTATCTCGACGGCGTGGTGGAACGGTACGATCTGCGTCCCTCGATCCGCTTCGGCATTCGGCTCGATCGAGCCGAATTCGATGCGGAGCGAAGCGAATGGGCTTTGTCCCTGCGCCGCACGGACGGTGCGCTACAGACGCGTCGCGCCAATGTCCTGATCAGCGGCGTCGGCGCGTTCTCCACGCCGAAGAGACCCGATATTCCCGGCATCGACAGTTTCGAAGGCGTGTGTGTCCATACGGCGGAATGGCCCGATGGCCTTTCGACCGCCGGCAAGCGCGTATCCCTGATCGGCAATGGGGCGAGCGCGATGCAGGTGGGGCCGGAAATCCACCGCCGGGTCGCTTCTCTCGCCGTCTTCCAGTGCGAGCCGCAATGGATCGCGCCGACGGCACAATTCCGCAAGCCGATTTCCGAGCCGCTGCGCTTCCTGATGCGCGAAGTGCCTTATTATCGTTCATGGTATCGGCTGCGGCTGGCCTGGATCTTCGGCGACCGCCTCTACCCCACCTTGCAGAAGGATCCCGATTGGCCTCACCCGGAACGCTCGCTCAATCGCATCAACGATTCCCACCGCGCTTTCTTTGCCGATTATCTGGAGAAAGAGCTGGCGGGGCGGCCCGATCTGATCGCCAAGGCCCTGCCTACCTATCCGCCCTATGGGAAGCGGATGCTGATGGATAACGGCTGGTACCGCATGCTGCGGGACGAGCGGGTCAGCCTGGTGACGGAGCCGGTAGCGGAGATCAGGGGTAATCGCCTGATCACGGGCGCCGGGGAAGAATATCCGAGCGACATATTGATCCTCGCCACCGGCTTCGACATGCGCTTCGTCACTTCCTACACGCTCGTGGGCAGGTCCGGGCAGACTCTGCGCGAAGCCTGGGGCGACATCGACGCGCGAGCCTATCTCGGCACCACGATTCCCGATTTTCCCAATTTTCTGTGTCTTTACGGACCCAATCTGCAACTTGGCCACGGGGGGAGCTGGGTGGAGATCCTCGAGTTCCAGATCAACTATGTGATGGATATGCTCGGACAGATGGCCGCGCGCCGCATCCGGGAGTTTGAATGCCGGCCTTCCGTCTACGAAGCCTATGATCGCGAGTTGCAGGAGACGAACGACCGGATGATTTGGTCGCATCGCGGCATGTCGACTTACTACCGCAACAGGAACGGCCGGATCACGGTCAATTCGCCCTTGAGGATGACCGATCTCTACACCCGCCTGAGCCGGGTGGACCTGAACGATTACGATCTGCGCCATGCATGATGCGCAGGCTTTTCCGGGTGAGGAATCCCTATGACTGAAACCCAGACTGCCCGTCCCGAGGAATTCGATGCAGTGATCATCGGTGCGGGCATGGCAGGGCTCTACCAGCTCCATCGCCTGCTCGAACTCGGGATGACCGTGCGGGTGTTCGAGGATGCGCCGGATGTCGGCGGTACCTGGTATTGGAACTGCTATCCCGGCGCGCGCTTCGATTCCGAAAGTTACAGCTACGGCTATCTCTTTTCGGAAGAGCTGTTCAAGGACTGGAAATGGAGCGAGCATTTCGCCGCCCGGCCGGAGATCTACAGCTATCTTCGCCACGTTGCCGAGCGTTTCCGGCTGCGGCCCCATATCGCTTTCAATTCCCGGGTCGAACGGTGCGACTGGGACGAGGCTGCGCAAAAGTGGACGGTCCACACCTCGACCGGCGAAAGCGTCCGGGCGCAGTTCCTGATCACTGCGGTCGGAGTGCTGTCCGCCACGCATATCCCGGATTTTCCAGGGATCGACGAGTTTCAGGGCGAGATCCATCACAGCTCGCGCTGGCCGCAAGGCGGGGTGGATCTGGCGGGCAAGCGCGTGGGCGTGATCGGCACCGGTTCCACCGGCGTCCAGATCATCCAGACGATTGCGCCGGAAGTGGGCGAACTCGTCGTTTTCCAGCGGACCGCCGCTTATGCCGCGCCATTGCGCAATGCTCCGATCACGCCGGAGGAGCAGGAACGGATTCAGAGCGGCTATGCCGACATGGTCAGGCTGACCAAGTCGACGCCAGGCGGCTTCATCCATGCTCCGCTCGATCGCGGCGCGATGGAGGACAGCGTCGAAGCGCGCGAAGCCTATTACGAAGCGAGATGGGCGGAAGCGGGCTTCGGGAAGTGGCTGGGACTCTACGCCGACACGCTGAGCGATCCGGTATCGAACGCTACGATGCGGGAGTTCGTGATCGAGAAGATCAGGAGGCGCGTTTCCGATCCTGCGGTCGCCGACAAGCTGATCCCGAAGGACCTTCCCTTCGGCGCCAAGCGGATTCCGCTGGAAACAGGCTATTACGAGGCATTCAACCAGGACAACGTTCACTTGGTCGATCTGCGGCAGGAACCGGTCGAGCGGTTCCACGCCGATGGCATTCGCACCGCAGAGCATGATTATGAACTCGACGTGGTGATCTTCGCCACCGGCTTCGATGCAGTAGTGGGCAATCTGGTGCGGATCGATATTCGCGGGCGGGACGGCGTGTCGCTGGTCGAAAGTTTCAAGGACGGCCCGCACAGCTACATGGGGTTGCAGATTGCGGGCTTCCCCAACCTGTTCCCCATTTCCGGCCCGCTCGGCGGCTTCGTCTTCTGCAATGTGCCGCGCTGCCTGGAAGAGAATGTCGACTGGATCACCGACTGTATCGTCCACATGCGGGAGGAGAGCCTTGTCGTGATCGAGCCCGATCCGGAAGCCGAGAAGGCGTGGCTCGCGGTCGCGGAGGAATATTCGAAGCAGACGGTGCTGCTCGGTACCGGATCGTGGTTCAACGGCGCGAACATCCCTGGCAAGGTGATCGCGCTGCAGATGTTCGTCGGCGGGCTGATCGAGTTCCGCCGCCATTATCAGCCGATCGCCGCCAATGGCTATCAGGGCTTCGAGTTCCGGTAAGCGGGCGGTGAGCGCGTCCCTTCCTTCGGTTGCGGAGCGGTTCGAAACCGTCGATCATGCGGCGGGCGGCGCGACCTATCGGGTGTTCCGGAACGCCCCGCGCAATTTGCGGGATTTCTATCGTGAAGCGGTGGCGCGCCATGCGGAGGCGGTCTTCCTCGTCTATCAGGAGGAGCGCTACGCGCTGGGCGAGGGATGGGCGATCGCCGAACGTGTGGCGGCCGGCCTGTCACGCCTGGGCGTGAAGCCCGGTGATCGGGTCGCGATCGCGATGCGCAACTATCCCGAGTGGGCCTGGGCTTTCCTGGCGGCCACTTCGATCGGCGCGGTGGCGGTCTGCCTCAATTCCTGGTGGTCGGGCGCGGAGCTGGAATTCGGTATCCGCGACAGCGGCGCGCGGATTGCTTTCGTGGACCAAGAACGGCTGGACCGGATCAGGGATCAAGCCGAAGCACTCGGTCTCGCTTTGGTGGCCGTGCGTTGCGAACCGGACGGAGCGGCCATGCGCTGGGCCGATGTCATCGCCGGGGGCCCTCCGTTCGAGAACGAATGGCCCGCAATCGGGTTCGAGGACCCGGCCACGCTGCTCTACACCTCGGGATCGACGTCCAGGCCTAAGGGCGTGCTGTCTTCTCACCGGGCGATCGTCCACGCGGTCATGGGATACGAGTTCGGCGCGGCCCTGCTGGAGGAGAAGCAGCGCGGACAGACGGAGCCTTCCTATCCGCCCGCCCTGCTGGTCACTGCTCCGCTCTTCCATGTGACGGGCCTCAATTCCCAGTTCCTCCTCTCGCTGCGCCTTGGGCGCAAGATCGTGGCCATGCGCAAATGGGATGCCGAGGAAGCGCTCGACCTGATTGAGCGGGAACGCGTGACCCAGTTCAGCGGCGTGCCCACCATGGTGTCGGAACTGATGAACGCGCCCGGCTATGCGAAGCACGATGTCTCCAGCCTGCAGGCCATCACCGGGGGCGGCGCGTCGATGACTCCGTCGCATAGCCGGCGCGTGGCGGATCGCACCGGCGGGCGGATTTCCGCGCGCACCGGCTATGCGATGACCGAGACCAACGGGCTGGCCGCCTCGCATGGCGGCAAATCCTTCCTCCAGCGGCCGGGCAGCGTGGGCAAGGCACAGCCGCCGCTCGTATCGATTGCCGTGGCAGATCCATCGGGCGCGGGATGTCCGCCCGGAGTCGAAGGTGAGGTTCTCATCCACGGCGCGATGAATTTCAGCTGCTATTGGAACGATCCCGAAGCCACCGTGCGCGGCATCCGCGCCGGCTGGGTCCATACCGGCGATCTCGGCTATCTCGATGCGGAGGGTTTTCTGTTCCTCACCGGGCGTGTCAAGGATCTGGTGAATCGGGGCGGGGAGAAGATCAGCTGCCTCGAAGTGGAGACGGCGATCCTCGAACATGCGGCGGTGATGGACTGCGTGGTGTTCGGCCTTCCGGACGAGCGGCTCGGTGAAGTGGTGGCTTGCGCCTGCCAGATCGCGGCAGGCCGGTCGCTGGAGGAGGCGGAACTGGCCGCGTTCCTCGCTGAAAGGCTGGCGGCTTACAAGATTCCGCAACGGATGCGTCTGCAGCGGAACCCCTTGCCGCAACTCGCTTCCGGCAAGGTCGACCGGCGCGCGATGAAGGCCGCCTTTCAGGGAGATGAGGCATGACCAAGATCTACGAGACCGAGCTGCTGGCCGACGGCTTTTCCTTCCTCGAAGGACCGCGCTGGCGGGATGGGCATCTCTTCGTGTCCGACATGCGCGGCGGTGCGGTGTTCAAGGTGGGCGAGGATGGATCTTCCTCGTGCGTCACCGATATGGCTGACTGGCCTTCGGGGCTCGGCTTCCTGCCGGATGGATCGCTGCTGGTGGTCGGCATGCATGGCAAGCAGGTGCACCGCGTTTCGGGCGGGACGGTCGAACCCTATTGCGATCTCGGCGGATTGGTGGCGGCGCCTCTCAACGACATGGTCGTTACCCCGCAAGGCCGGGCCTATGTGGGTGATATAGGCCATGATTTCTACGCCGGCGAACCTGCCGCGCCGGGCAACATCACGCTGATCGACGTGAATGGCGAGGCGCGCCGCGCCGCCTCCGGGCTGCGGTCCCCCAACGGGCTGGTGGCGCGACAGGATGGCCGTACTCTGTGCGTATCGGAATCCTTCGGACACCGGCTGGTGGAATTCGATTGCGACGTGGCGGGCGACCTGTCCAACCCGAGAACGCTCATCGAGCTTCCGGGTGAGGTGCCGGATGGCATCTGCCTCGATGCGGAGGGGAACATCTGGGCGGCCTGCTATCTCGGCAGCCGCTTCGTCCAGGTCGATCGCCGGGGAAGGATTATCGGCGAGATACCGGTTCCCGGCCGCAACGCGGTCGCTTGCCAGCTTGGCGGCGCGGACGGACGCACTCTTTTCTGCCTCGTCTATACCGGGACCTTCGAGCAGATGGCGGCCGGCTATCCGGCATCGCAGATCGAAGTCGCCCGCGTCGATATTCCGGCCGGCGGCTCTCCGTAGCGCTTGGCCTTCTTTCCTCGTCTTTCGTTTTCCAGGAGGGTTCCGCAATGTGTGGTTGTGAAGTGAATTGGGACAAGATCCAGAAGGGCGTCGAACGCGAAAAGGGCCGGATGATCTGGCGCCCCTATGGCGCGCCGCAGATCCTCGATCTGGAAAAATCCGCGCTGCACGATGCGCCGATCTCCGTGCCGTGGACGATCCCGGAGAAGATCGCCGTGTCGGTCGCCATCACCGGCGCATTCTTCCGCCAGCCGCAGAACCCCAACCAGCCGCTGACACCCGCGCAGATCACGCGATCGGCGATGGAAGTGCTCGATGCCGGGGCCAGCACGGTGCACATTCATGTGCGTGACGATGAAGGCTTCAACGTCCTCTCGCTCGAACGCTTCCGCGCGGTGATCGAGCCGTTGAAGACGAAATATCCGGACTTGGCTGTCGATGGCTGCCTTGTCCCCGCGCTCGACGGCGAGTGGGACGAGATGAAGCGTGTGCTCGATGCGAAGCTGCTGGACGGCGCGCCCGTCAACGCGACGGCGACCTATATCGGGGATTCGCTGTTCGTGAAGCCTGCGCCGATCCTGATGGAAAAGACGCGCCTGATCGCGGAATCCGGCGCGGTGCCGGAGATCGCAGTCTACACTGATGGCGATGTCGGCAATGCCGACCGCTTCCTGATCAAGCCGGGCCTGGTCCAAACGCCGGCTGTCTGGGTCGTGCTGCCTGCACTTCCGGGCTGCAGCCCGATGGATAATCCGCGCCAGATGGTGGAGGGTCTGACCCGCACTGTCGCTGCGATCCGCGATATCGATCCGGACGCGTTCATCATGGTTTGCGCGGCTGGCCGTGCATCGCTCTATGTCGCCACGCTGGCGGCGGTGATGGGCCTGCATATCCGCATCGGGATGGAAGATACCTACTGGCTGTGGCCGCATCGCGACGATCGCATCCAGTCGAACGGGCAGGTCTTCGATCTGGCGAGCAAGCTCGCCGAGGTGATCGGCCGCCCGGTTGCGACCCGCGCGGAATATCGCCAGATGATCGGCGTGAAGGACTGATCCCGGCATGATCGAACGGAGGGACATCGCGTTCCCGGCGGAGGACGGCGTCGTCCTGCGCGGCTGGCTTTACCGGCCGGCGGGTGGGGCAAAGCGATGTCCGGCGATCACGATGGCGCATGGCTTCGGTGCGGTGAAGGAGCATGGGCTCGACCGCTTTGCGCGCCGCTTCGCCGAAGCAGGGTTCATCGTGCTGGTCCATGATCACCGCAATTTCGGCGCGAGCGACGGCGCGCCGCGGCACGACATCGATCCGGGGCGGCAGGTCGCGGACTGGCGGCGCGCGATCTCCTTTCTCGAAAGCAGGGACGGCGTCGATCCGGCGCGGATCGGCATCTGGGGCACCAGCTATGCCGGTGGCCATGCGATCCTGCTGGGCGCGACCGACCGGCGCATCCGTTGCGTGGTCTCGCAAGTGCCTACGATCAGCGGTTTCGAACAGGGCCGCAGGCGCGTGGCGCCGGATGCCACGCCGGCACTGGAAGCACGCTTCGCCGAGGATGAGCGCGGCATTTTCGCCGGCAAGGCACCTTTGCGTACTGCGATCGTGGCGGCGGATGAGGCGATTCCGGCCGCTTATCGCAGCCCGGATGTGATCGCGTTCTATATGCGTCCGGACGCGCGGGAGGCATGGGTCAATGAAGTGACGCTGCGTTCCACCCGGCTGGCGCGCGGCTATGAGCCCGGCATCTGGGCATCGCGCGTCTCGCCCACGCCGCTGCTGCTTATTGTCGCCATGGCGGATGTGATCACGGTCACCGATCTGGCGCTGGAGGCTTACGAGAAGGCGCTCCAGCCCAAGCGGCTGGCGATGATCGAAGGGGGACATTTCGCTCCCTACGAGGAGCGGTTCGAGGACGCTTCAGCCGCGGCCGCCGACTGGTTCGCGGCGCATCTTCGGCCGGATCAGTCCTGATCAGGATCGATCAGCCTTCCGTCTTCGTCTCGCAATTCGGGACCGCGAACGCGCGCGCGTCCGTCGCCGAAGGGGCGGTTCGTTTCCTTGAGCAGTTCGCCGAGCGGCTTTTCCGCCGCAGCTTTCAGCCAATCCCGCGCGCCGCGCGAATGGTGGCCGCGCACGTCGTTCTCGACTGCAAGCCGCTGCAGCGTGCGCGCGCCCATCAGCTCCAGGCCGAGATTGACGACGCGCTTGTTCACTGCGAGCAGGTCCGGATCGATCAAGGCGAGGCGGTCGGCCAGCTGTTCGCACTCTCCCTCAAGATGTTCGATCGGCACGGATTTCAGTACGAGGCCGATTTCCGCCGCTTCGGCACCGGTGATCGTGTCGCCGGTGAGCAACAGGCGTTTCGCCCATTGCGGGCCGATATTGTAGAGCCACATGTGATTGGGCAGCGTGCCGAGGAAGCGCGCGGGAGGGAAGCCGAACACCGCATCATCGCTGCACACGATCATGTCGCACAGCAGGGCCAGATCCGTCCCGCCGGCGAGGCAATGGCCGTGGACCTGGGCGATGCAGGGCTTGTGCATGTCGAACAGCGCCATGCGCATGCGCTGCGCGCGTTCCAGCTGCCAGGCGTCGTCGTCGAAGCGGCGGCGCGAGCGATAGCCGTGCTCGCCCGGTTCCATCCCGGCAGAGGCGCCCATCTCCGAGGCGCCGAGATCGTAGCCGGCGGAGAAGGCTTCACCCGCCCCGTGCAGGATCACGCAATGCACGTCCTTGCGTCCATCGGCTTCCCACAGCGCGTCTTCCAGTTCCTGCTGCATCGCGAAGGACAGGGCATTGCGCTTGGCCGGGCGATCGAGCGTGATCCGCGCGCGGCCGCGCTCCACTTCGAACCGGATGGACGTGAACGGTGCCATGGCTGCCCTCTCTTCCGCCTTGCGCGATCTTTCATCGCGAATCGCGCCCAGCCCGTCCAGTACGAGCATGGCAGGTTGGTTCCTAAAACACATGCGTGAACATGGGTATTTGCGAAATGAAGGTACGCAAGATATTGACCTTTGTCCAATTTGTACGAATATTGCGTACCGTGTAATGCTGTACGGTACGCATGTTGAGAATGTTGCCGTGACGGCCGGAATCCCGCACTTTCGGATACCGAAAGGCTGGGCGAACCGGTGCCGGGGATGGGAGCGAATAGCATGTCTGGCCGGCTGAACGGGAAGGTCGCGATCGTCACGGGCGGAGCATCCGGCATGGGGCTCGCCAGCGTGAGTCGCTTCCTGGCGGAAGGCGCACATGTAGTGCTTGCCGACATGAATCCGCAGACCGGCGAGACCGCGCTGGCCGAACTGGAATCCGGCTTCAAGGGCAAAGTCCTTTTTCGCCAGACCGACGTGACGGACGAAGCACAGGTCGCCGATCTAGTCGCTTTCGCTGCCAAGGCATTCGGCGGGTTGGACGTGATGTTCAACAATGCGGGCGTGGGTGGCGCCTTCGGCCCGATCACCGAGATCCATATGGAAGACTGGGACTATACCTATCGCGTGCTGGTGCACGGGGTGTTCCTCGGCATCAAGCACGCCGCGCGCCAGATGATCGCGCAAGGGCGGGGCGGCTCGATCATCAACACCGGTTCGGTCGCCGGCAATGTCGGCGGCAATGGCCCGCTATGCTACTCCTCGGCCAAGGCGGCGGTGAATCACCTGACCCGAGCGGCGGCGGTGGAACTGGCGCCGCATCGCATCCGGGTGAACAACATCCTGCCCGGCCCGATCCGCACGCCGCTGTTGCTCGGCCGCAATCCCGAGGAGACCGAGAGGGGCCTGCTCCGGTTCATCCCGATCGGCCGGCTGGGCGAGCCCGAGGATATCGCAGCGGGCGCGGTATTCTATGCGAGCGACGAATCCGGCTTCATCACCGGAGACAGCATGACGGTGGATGGCGGCCTCGTCGCCGCCTCTCCCGGCATGGTGGGCGCGCAGACGCTGGATGCGGGCTCTCGCGGGCCGGTGGGCGTCAATCGCGGCACTACCGGGCAGAAGTCCGAGATCCGGTCACGATAAGGCGGGAGAGGGATCGCGATGGTACAGGATTTCCGCTTCACCCTGGGTTCTGTCCTGCGGCACCACGCGGATGTTAACGGCGATTGCGAAGCGCTCGACTTCGAAGGACGGCATACCCTCTATCGCGACTTCGACCGGCATGCGAACCAGATCGCCAATGGCCTGGCCGCGATGGGATTCGCCCGCGGCGACCGCGCCTGCTTCCTGTCCAAGAATTCCGACTATGCCATCGAACTGGCTTTCGGCTGTGGGCGGGGCGGCTATGTCGTGGGCGGACTCAACTGGCGCCTGCTGGCCGAGGAGGTGGCCTATATCCTCAAGGATTGTGGAGCGAAGGCGCTGTTCGTGGGGTCGGAATTCCAGGAGACCGCTGCGCGGGCGGCCGCGCTGCTCGATCATCCGATCACCTTGGTCGCACTGGAAGGCGGCCATCCCGCGTGGCCCGATTTCGCAAGCTGGCGCGACAGTCAGCCCGACAGCGACCCCGACGTTGAGGTCGATCCGGAAGATGTGGCCGTCATCATGTACACCAGCGGCACCACCGGGAAGCCAAAAGGCGTTCAGCTGCCGCATCGCTGCTTCTTCCTGTTTTCCACGATCGAACCGGTGGTCGATCTCGAATGGGTCCGCTGGTATCCGCACGACAACAATCTGGTGGCGATGCCCTGCTTCCATGTCGGCGGGCTGGCCTATGCGATCTGGGGCATTTGCGGCGGTTCGAAGCAGGTCATCCTGCGCGAGTTCGAAGCCGCCAGATGCCTCGCCGCGATCCTCGAACACGACATCACGCGGGCCTGCATCCTGGCGCCTGCGGTACGCTTCTGCCTTGATCATCCTTCCGCGCAGGTGAGCGATTTCTCGCCGCTCAAATATATCCAGTATGGAGCGGCCGCGATCGACGAGCAGACGCTGCGCGAGGCGCTGGACGTGTTCGGCTGCGATTTCGCGCAGAGCTACGGCATGACCGAGACGACCGGTGCTGCGACCTATCTTTCGCCGTCCGATCACCGGTCCCCGGTGCAGGGGCGGCTCACTTCGGTCGGCCGCGCGCTGCCCGGCGTTGACATCAAGGTGGTCAGGCCTTCGGGCGAGAAGGCCGCGCCCCGCGAAGTGGGCGAGATCTGCATCAAATCGCCCGCCGGCATGATCGGTTACTGGAACCTGCCGGAAGAGACGGCGAACACGATCATCGACGGTTATGTCCATACCGGCGATGCCGGCTATCTGGACGAGGAGGGCTATCTCTTCCTGGTCGACCGGATCAAGGACCTGATCATTTCGGGCGGCGAGAACATCTCCTCGATCGAGGTGGAGGAAGCGTTGCGCCTCCACCCTGATGTCGCCGATGCGGCTGCCGTGGGCGTGCCTGACCGGATATGGGGCGAAGCGGTGAAGGCGTTCGTCGTCCTGGCGCCTGGGGCGACAGCCACGGCGGAGGAGATCATCGCCTTTTCGCGCACCCGGATCGCACCGTTCAAATGCCCCAAATCCATAGCCTTTGCGGACGTGCTGCCGCGCAATGCCTCGGGCAAGCTGCTGAAGCGCCAGTTGCGCGAACAGGCCGTCGCGTCCGCCGGTGAAGTGGCATGATCGAGGGGTTGGACGCCTTCCGCACCGAAACCCGCGCCTGGCTGGAAGCCAACTGCCCGCCTGCGATGCGCACGCCCTATCGTAGCGATACGGACTATATCTGGGGCGGCCGCAAGGCTCGGCTTTCCGCCGATCAGCAAGCCTGGCTCGCCCGCATGGCGCAGAAGGGCTGGACCGCACCGGAATGGCAGCTCGAACATGGCGGTGCGGGCCTGTCGAAAGACCAACGGCGCGTGTTGCGCGAGGAGATGTCCGCGCTCGGCTGTCGCCCGCCCTTGCATAGTTTCGGCATCTCGATGCTGGCGCCGGCGCTGCTGAAATTCGGCACGGAAGAGCAGCGGCGCGAACATCTGCCGCGCATGGCGCGCGGCGAGATCCGCTGGTGCCAGGGCTATAGCGAGCCCGAGGCCGGGTCCGACCTCGCGAGCCTGCGGATGAGCGCGGTGTGCGAAGGATCGCATTACCGGGTCAACGGATCGAAAATCTGGACGTCGCATGCCGAACTGTCCGACGCGATCTTCTGCCTGGTGCGCACCGATGCCACCGGCCGGAAACAGGAAGGGATCAGCTTCCTGCTGGTCGACATGGATACGCCCGGCATCCGCGTCAGCCCGATCAGGCTCATCAGCGGCGCTTCGCCTTTCTGCCAGGTCTTTTTCGACGATGTGCTGGTGCCGTGTGAAAATCTGGTGGGGCACGAAGGCGAGGGCTGGATCATCGCCAAATATCTCCTCACCCACGAACGGTCGATGATCTCCGGCGTGGGCGGCAAGTCGGACAGCGACGATGCGCTGAGCGCGCTTGCGAAAGAGCGGATCGGGCTTGCGGATGGAAAGCTGCGCGATCCGGCCCTGCGCGCCCAGATTGCCGCATATGAGATCGATGCCCTGTCCTTTCGCCATGCCAAGAGCCTGATGCGCTCCGGCGGTTCCCCGCGCGAGTTGGGCGCGCTTTCGAGCGCGCTCAAATATTACGGCACGGAACTCAACAAGCGCCGGCGCGAACTGGCGATGGATATCGAAGGAGCAGGCGCGCTGGCCGTGCCCACCCATGATGACGAAGGAGAGGAATTCAGCCCCGCCGCTCGCGAATGGCTGCGCAGTAAGGCCAATTCCATCGAAGGGGGCACCAGCGAGATCCAGCTGAACATCATCGCGCGGCGCATTCTCGAATTGCCGTGAAAGGATCCTTTTCCGTGAAACAGCAGATCTATTTGGAAGGTTGGCAGCCTTTCCCTCTCCTCCCCTTCAGGGGAGGGGAACCATGAGCCAGCCCGTGTGCGATGTTGTTCCCGGTTGAAGGGCCAAATCGACGTGATTCTCTCCTATTCCGACGAACAGCTGATGCTCCGTGAAAGCGCGGGTCGGTACCTCGACGATCTCGGCACGGCCCGCGAATTGCGCGCCTTGCGTGATGCGGGCGATCATCGTGGCTTCGTGCCGAAGAGCTGGGCGCAGATGGTCGCGCAGGGCTGGCCGGGCGTCGCGTCTTCCTCTGATCACGGTGGATCGGAACTCGGCCATGTCGGGCTCGGCCTCATCATGGAAGCAGTGGGGCGTACGCTCTGCCCGTCACCGCTGGAAGCGACAGTCGCGATGGGTATCCCGTGGCTGGAACGTGCGGCTACGAGCGAGGCGCATCTTTCTGTCCTGCGTGCGGCCATCACGGGGGAGACGCTGCTGACGCTTGCCGTGCAGGAAGGTGCGCATTTCCAGCCTTCCGCCATTGCGGCGCGTGGCGTGTCCACGGGCGGCACGATCACGCTCGACGGCCGGAAGACCAGTGTTCCCGACGCGGGGATCGCGGGCAAGATCATCGTGGTCGCAGCGTTCGAAGACGGATTGCGTGCATTCCTGCTGGACGCCGACACGCCGGGGCTGAGCGTGGAGCGCGTCGCTTCGCTCGACAGCCGCAACATGGGCGATGTGGTGCTCTCCGGCGTGGCGGTGCCAGCATCGGCGATGATCGGCGGGGACGTCGATGCTGCCGTGACGTTGGCCTTCATGGAGGATGTGGCGGCGGCCCAGTTCGCCGCCCAGCTTCTCGGCATCGCGCAGGAAGTGTTCGCACGGACCTGCGAATATCTCCAGTCGCGCGAACAGTTCGGCGTGAAGATCGGCAGCTTCCAGGCGCTGCAGCATCGCGCGGCTATCCTGTTCGTGGAACTGGAAACCGCGCGCGCCCTGGTGCTGGCCGCGCTGACCGCGATTGATCGGCAGCATCCGGATGCCTCCGCGTTTGCCAGTGCTGCCAAGGCGAAGCTCTGCCGGGTGAGCCGGCTGGCAGTGAACGAGGCGATCCAGATGCATGGCGGCATCGGCGTGACCGATGAGCTCGACCTGGGTCTGTATCTCAAGCGCGCGCAGGTGCTCCAGCATCTCTTCGGCGATATGAACTATCACAGCGATCGCTTCGCCCGGTTGAAGTCTTTCTGATGATCTGGGATCGGGGCACCAGGCATCTTAAGGACAGGCTTCGCGAGGGTCCAAGATCATGAGTCCAGATTTCACCGAGCGCCGCGGCGCGGTCAGGAAGCGTCCGATCGACGAGACCGACCGGCGGATCATCGCTGCGTTGCGCGCCGACCCGCAGGCAAGCAATCGCGATGTCGCGCGGATCGTCGAAGTGTCGGAAATGACGGTCTCGAACCGCATCGAAGCGCTGATCGAAGACACTCTGATGAAGATCACCGTGCAGCGCGACGTGCGGACGCTCGGTTCGCAATGCCTGGCGCATGTCGAACTCGACGTTGACGGCGACAAGGTGGAGCAGATCGCCACCGCGCTGGGCGAGTTCGAGCAGGTCTTCGCCGTCTCGGTGGTGATCGGTAATCCGCAGATCGTGATGCTGGTCTTCGCGCGGAATAACCAGGATCTGCAGCGTTTCGTGCAGGAGGATCTGGCTAAGGTCGAAGGAATCCGCCAGGCCAGTGTCTCGCTCGCCTTGCAGACGATAAAGGCCGACATGGGGATCGCCGCGTTATGAAGAGCGAGATCGTGCTCGACAAGATCGATGAAGCGATCATCCGGCAATTCCAGGCCAATGGGCGCTTGAGCAATCGGGCGGTCGGCCAGGCCGTGGGCCTTAGCGAGGGGGCGGTTCGCAAGCGCCTCAAGCGGCTGACGGAATCCGGTGCGGTCAGTTACGGTGTGATCGTCGACATCCAGGCGACCGACATGGGCGTCTCGGGCTATCTCGCGGTCGAAGTCGCACCGCAAGCGCTGGCCCAGGTGAGCGAATATGTCGCCGCCCTGGAAACCTGTTCGCTCTGCATGCTGACGACCGGAAAGGTGAACGTTCGCGCCTATTTCTACGAGCGCGACAGCTATTCTCTCTCGCGGACCACGGCGGCGATCGCCGGCATGCCGGGGGTCCTGCGGGTCGAATTTCGCGAAGCCGTCCATTTCACGCAGCATCGCTACGAGCTGATCATGGCCCCGGACGAACAGCCGACTTCCGTCTGGAACCTCTGACGGGTGGGAATTCGCGCCAGGGTGCGTTGACGAGCTCAACTTGCCTTGCGACGCGCATCCATCCAGCCCTCGATCATCGATGCTTCATCGGACGTCGAAGCAGCCAGCAGCATCAGTCCATGGCTTGTGATCAGACTTTGGAGAAGTTCGTTTTCCTTGCAGTATCCTTGCGCCCAATCGAGCATGTTGCCTTCGTTAAGGACAACCAACTGCTTGGCTAGAACATCGAGATCGACCGTTTCTCGGAGTTTGCCCTCGGCCGCGAGGTTTCTCAGCCAGACGAGGAACCATGTACGCTGCTTTCTTCGTATCTCCATGCACAAGGAACGATCGCGCTGGAACATCGCTAGAGCTGCGTGACGCGTATAATTCATGTGCTGCCGAAAGTTTAGGCAATAAAGCTCCACCATTCGCAGGATCATGTTCTTCGATCCCGAACACCGGCGAACCGTTTCGGCCATCCAGGTAAGATGATCGATGATCGCGGTCGCAGCCAAAGCGCGCTTATTGCCGACGAGATTGTATATCGTTTGCTTCGAAACCTCGAGATCATGGGCGAGGTCCTGCATCGAAAGTCCGTCATATCCGCGCTCTGACAATTGCCATCGCGCTGCTGCGAGCAATTGGGCGCGTCGTCCCCGTTGGCTCGCCCCGCTTGGTGTCTTGCTCTGCCAGCTTTCGAAGGAAAGTGGGATCGAGGGATCGATCACCATTGCGTCGGCATCCATGGAGTAACGCTCCCAAGCGGGTGCATGCTGCGTCCACGTATCGATCATGTTTGATCCTCTTCTCCACTACGGAGGATGCGTAGGTCTCCGTGGGGACGCAAGAGCGCTGTCGCCAGCCCCGGACGAGAGCAGGACAATGGGCATGAATCGACCGGATTTTGTCCGTCTTGGCAGTCAAGCCGTAGTGTCTTCGGCTGTGGAGGGTTGCCGTCGCCATGAGCCTTGAACGGTCACGGTCATGCGCGAGCATGCTCGTGGGCCGTTGCGGGCGGTAATCTGGACGTTCCATCGAATGCGTCCACTGTTCCAGCTGGACTGCTCAGCCATATCAATCCACATGTCAAAGAATTGTTTCCATGAATAACATGGTCATCTTATTATAAGAAGAAAATAATATTTTATATCGACGATATATAAATAAAAAATTCATCTCGAGCATTTTACATAAAACAGAACTATATTTGATAGGAATGGAGGGGGTGGCTATGAAGGGCGTGAGAATTGTCCGCCAGAATTTGGCGGCGTCCGTACTTGCATTGGCTTATCTATTATCGATTACAGCCGTCCAGGCTCAGGAGAGCGCCAAATCGAGCGACAGCGGCTTGCAGGAGATCGTGGTCACGGCCCAGCGGCGCGGCGAGCGCCTTCAGGACGTGCCCGTCGCCGTCACCGCGTTCGATGCGGAGAATCTTCGCCAGGCGAATATCAGCGATGCGATGGACCTCGAACGCGTCGATCCCTCGCTGGGGATGACCGCGCAATCCGGGGTTGTGATCCCGTTTCTGCGCGGGGTGGGTAATCCGGCGGCGCAGGTCGCGGGCAACGAGGCGAGCGTCCCTGTCTATATCGACGACGTTTACTACACGCGCCTCTACGCGCCCTATATGGAGCTCGCGAATGTCGAGCGCGTGGAAGTCCTGAAAGGGCCGCAGGGCACGTTGTTCGGGCGGAACGCGACCGGCGGCCTCATCCAGATCTTCACGCGCGATCCCGGCCAGGAAACCGAACTGGACGCGACGGTCGGCTACGCCAACTACCAGACGATCAGTGGGAAGCTGTCGGTTTCGACGCCCTTGAGCGACACTGTGGCGGTCGGCTTTTCCGCCGCCGGCCTCAAGCAGATGGACGGGTGGGGCCACAATTTCGGCAATGGCAAGGATACCTATCGACAGCGCTTCTACAATCTGCGGGGCAAGCTGGTCGCGGACCTCACGCCCACCACCCGGATCAAGCTCTCGGCGTTCTATGTTTTCCAACACACCAACCAGGGTACGGTGCAGGGCAAGATCTATCGCAATGGCACTCGCGGCCTGCCGCCGGGCTACACGCAGCAATATATCGAACCGGCGGGCTTCTACGATCTGAACACGGATTACGAGAACTACAACCGTCACCGCGGATGGGGCGGATCGCTCAAGATCGAGCAGGAACTCGGTTTTGCCGATCTCGTCAGCATCTCCTCCTACCGGAAGGGGAAGGAAACGTTCGAATCCGAAGGCGACCACACGGATATCGACTTCCTGCACTATACGCTGAACATCAAGGACCGGCAGATCACGCAGGAGTTCCAACTGAAATCGCCGGAAGGGTCGCGTATTTCGTGGCTTCTCGGAGCCTACTACATCAATTCACGCCAGGGCTATGTCCCGACCGAAGTCAGCGGGCTCGCGGTGATCGACGCGGTACCGGGGTTGCTGCAGCAGAACCTCTATGGCCTCCAGACGATCAATTCCTATGCCGGTTTCGGCCAGGCGACATTCCCGGTGATCGACGAACGGACCAACATCACGCTGGGTCTGCGCTACACGGAAGACCACGTGAAGGGCTCCGGCAAGACCACGGGTACGTTCCAGGGTGGCTTGGAAGTCCCGTTCGGTCCAGAATATCGGCAGAAGGTCAAGTTCGACAAGGTTACCTATAAGGTATCGGTCGACCACAAGTTCTCCGATAATGTCATGGCCTATGCGTCGGTCAGCCGGGGCTACAAATCGGGCACGTTCAATGTCCTGCCGCTTGATGCGCCGCCGACCCAGCCCGAGACGGTCGATGCCTATGAGATCGGCCTGAAGACCGAGCTGTTCGGCCGGCACCTGCGGGCAAACATCGCGATCTTCCAGAACGACATCAAGAATCCCCAGGTCAACCTGATCAAGAATGTCAACGGCATCGCCTCGGTCCAGTTCGCCAATGCCGGCAAGGCACGGACGAAGGGGGTGGAATTCGATGCTACGGCGCTGCTGGCCGCCGGGTTTACGCTGAACCTCTCGGGCCAGTATCTCTACGCGAAATATCTCGATTTTGACGGCGCGCCGTTCAACTATCCGGTGCAGGGCGCGCCATTCGGCATCATACCCGTGGCGATCATCGGCGATGCGAGCGGCAACCGCCTCTCTCGTGCACCGAAGTGGAAACTCAATGCCAGCGCGACGTATGAATTTCCCACCGCGATCGGCGAATTCACGCTGAACGGCAACATGGCCTATCGCTCGAGCTACAAATGGGATCCCGACAACATCCTGACCGAACCCAGCCTCGCCCTGTTCAGCGCCAGCGTGACACTGGTGCCGGCGTTCAATGATCATCTCAGCATCACGCTGTGGGGCAAGAACCTGTCCAACGAGAAGTACTACAGCAACGAACTGCCGCAGAATGGACCCGTGGGGTATATGGGCTCAGTCGCGGAACCCCGCACCTACGGCATCGACCTCCGCTACAAGCTTTAGGCGCAGGCGGAACCTACAGCACAAATAGGGAGAATGATGTGGACGAGGTGGAGAAGCTGATCGCGAGGAGCGAGATCCTCGAAGTGAAGGCCCGGTATTTTCGCTGCATGGATCAGCGGGACTGGGATTGCTACGAGGCCTGCTTCACCGACGATTGCGAGTTCGATGTCAGCCTCGCGGATATCGTGCCGGAGCTGGGCACGATCCCGGACCATTCCTCCGGCGAGCCGATCGAAGGCTGGGCTCACAAGGGCGCCAAGGCCATTCGCCGCTTCGTTTCCGAACTGCTGGTAGGTATCCGCACCGTCCATCACGGCCACATGGCGGAAATCGCATTCGAAAGCCCGACGCGCGCCCGCGCGATCTTCGCCATGGAGGATCTGCTGGATTATCCCGATGGCTATCCGCAGCGTCATGTCCGGGGGCACGGGCATTACTACGAGATCTACGAGAAGGTCGAAGGCAGCTGGAAGATCAAGAGCCTCAAGCTGACCCGGTTACGGGTAGAGCGGACTTGAGGCGGCAAGGCGGATCGGCGTGGCCGCGACACCGGAGAGGGATGTGAGCAAGGTTCTGGGCAAGTACGATTTCTTCGATTCGGCCACGATGCATTGGCCGTTCGATATGTATCGCGAGATGCGCCGCAGCGCGCCCGTCTGCAGAGTGGACGATCCCGGTACCGGGCGGCCGGTCTGGATGGTGACGCCCTATGATCTGTGCCAGCAGGTGTTCCGCAACAGCGACGACTATTCCAACCGCCACGCCGCCGTGCTGTTCGCCGGGTCCGGCCACAAGCCCGAGGTCGAAGCCGAGCTCGCCAGGGGCTCGCGGGAGATGGACACGTTCGACAGCGATCCGCCGGGCCATGCCCGCTACCGCACGCTGGCGAACAAGGCGTTCTCGCCATCCGCGATCAGCAAGCTGACGCGATTCATCGCCCGGATCACCGATGATCTGATCGACAGTTTCATCGAACGCGGCGAATGCGATTTCCATCGGGAGTTCTCGATCCAGCTGCCGATCTATGCGATGATCGGTATCCTCGGCGTGGAGCCCGGACTTGCGTCCAAGTTCCACTGTTGGGCGGATTCCTACGGTGTGATGATGGCGCGCACCGGCACGCTCGAGGAAGAAGTCCGGGCAGCGCGCAGCATCGTCGAATTCCAGACCTTCGTCGGGGACCTGATCGCCAGGCGGCGCGCGCAGGCGCAGGACGACATCCTTTCGGCCCTGATCGATGCCGAGGATGAAGGCGAGGCTCGTTTCACCGATGCCGAATTGCTGTCGATGATCCGGCAGTTCATGCTCGCCGGCAGCGAAACCTCGCGCAATGCGCTCACCATGGCGCTGGGTCTGCTGCTGCGGAATCCGAACCAGATGGCGCATTTCCGGAGAGATCCGTCAATGATCGGCGCGGTGATCGACGAGACTCTGCGCTACCAGACGCCCGTGGGCGGCATCTGGCGGATCGTCCGGCGGGATCATGAACTGGCCGGCGTGCAGTTGCGCGAGGGCGATATACTGATGATCCGGATGGATTCGGCCAATCATGACGAGACCGTGTTCGATCGGCCGGACAAGTTCGACATCACGCGGGACAATCTGCGGATGCATGTCGCTTTCGGGCAGGGTATCCATTTCTGCCTGGGCGCGATGCTGGCGCGCAAGGAGTTGAACGTCGCGCTTCCCCGGCTGATCGAGCGCCTGCGCAACATGGAGATCATCGAGGAAAGAACCGACCTCAGAGTCCAGCCCAGCATATTGCTGCGCGCGCCGGGCGGTCTTTCCATCCGCTTCGAGCCGGCGGGGCGAGTTGGCCAGGGCCTGGGAACAGGCTGACCCGAGCCGCTTTCCAGGCGGACGGCGGCATCACGCAGATGGAGGGATGGCGATGTTCAAGGGGCAGACGGACGGGCAGGACGCGCTATTGGTGGTGGATGATCCCGATCGCGAGGATTGGGATGATGTGGCGGACTTGATCGTGGTCGGCATGGGCGGCGCAGGAGCGGCGGCAGCCCTGCAGGCGCTGGAACTGGGGGCAGACGTCATTGCGATCGACCGGTTCGGCGGCGGCGGCGCGACCTCCTTCAGCGGCGGCATCAATTACGCCGCCGGAACGAAGCATCAGAAGGCGGCGGGATATGACGACAGCGCGGCCGAGATGTACAAGTACCTCAAGGCGGAAGGCAGCGCGGTATCGGATGAAACGCTCCAGCGCTTCTGCGACGGGAGCAGCGGCGATCTCGAATGGCTGGAGAAGAACGGCGTCCCCTATGGCGACACCGTCTACAAGGAGAAGACGGCCTATCCGCCGGACGGCTATTGGCTCTATTTCTCGGGTAACGAGAAATCTCCCAAATATTCCGCCATCGCCCAGCCGGCTCCTCGCGGTCACAAGCCGATGACGCCGGGCTTTGCCGGCGCGCTGCATTACGCTCGCCTGGCCGAATCCGCCCTTGCGCAGGGCCTCAGGCTGATGCCGCACACGCCCGCCGTGCGACTGATCGCCGATCGGGCAGGCAACGTCGTGGGCGTGGAAGCGCGAGACATTCCTCCTTCCCTCTGGAAGCGGCATCAGCGCTGCTATTCGATGATCAGCCCCTGGCGCCCGCTGAACCAGTCTCGCGCGGAACGCGGCATCGAGAAGTGCCGCAAGCTCGAAGACGGCGTCACGGCCAGAAAGCGCCTGCGGGGGCGCCGAGGCGTGGTCCTTTCCACCGGCGGCTTTATCTACAATCTCGAAGAGCTTGCCCGCCAGAGGCCCGAACTCGCCTGTAACTTCAAGGCCTTGCTGCGGCTTGGTTCGATGGGATGCGATGGCAGCGGGATTGCGCTGGGGGTTGCCGCCGGCGGGGCAACCGCCTTGATGGACAAGGTCCTGCTGGGGCGGACCATCTCTCCGCCCGAGGCCTATGTTTCGGGATTGATGGTCAATCTGGAAGGGCGCCGCTTCATCAACGAAGATGCGTATCTTTCGGTCGTGGGCGAAGCGGTTGCGGCACAGAGCCGGGCGGGGACGGCATGGCTGGTGCTGGATCGTGGCCTCTTCCGGGGAGCGCTGAAGCAATGTTTCTTCCCCGGCAAGGGGATGTTCCTGCTCTATGGCGCTCCGGCGCTTCTGAATCTGGCTCTCAGTGGAACCCGGCGAGCCGGCACGCTGGCGAAGCTGGCGGCGAAATGCGGCATCGATCCCGATGCGCTGGAAGCCACCGTCGCCGCATACAATCGCGATGTCCGCGAGAAGGGGGAAGACGATTTGGGGAAGGCCCGCGACAAGCTGCAACCTCTCGGCGATGGACCCTATTTCGCCGTCAATGTGTCGCTGCACAACAAGTTCGCGCCGACATTCGCTTTCACTCTAGGCGGTCTGGCGGTGGATGAGGAGACGGGTAACGTGAAGCGCTCGGACGGATCGACGATCCCGGGTCTCTTCGCGGCGGGCCGTGCTGCCGTGGGCCTCTGCTCGCTCAGCTATATGAGCGGTCTTTCGATCGCCGATACGGTGTTTTCGGGGCGGCGTGCCGGTCGTTCCGCGATGGGGAATGGCCTGGGAGAGTAAACTGGCGTCCGAATACTAGCCCGGAAACTGCCCGAATAGGCATATTCGTGAGCGGTTCGGCCGGCCAGTTCCTGCCGGGTCGTCATGAAATGGTCTTCTTCGGGTAAAAAATGGCCGGCTTCGTGGCCGAAGCCGGCTAGTGTGTGGAGGAAACGAGCCGATCTCAGATATGGGGGAAGTCAGACTCGTCGATCGGAATGCGGTCCATCACGCGTGACGATGTGCTGGCCTTTGCGTCCATTACTCGCGGTATCGAATGGCTCACTCCGGATTTTTCGAGAGTTTCCGGAGTTCTTCGGCAAAGGACTTCGTATCCTTGGACCGATGGATTCTCGCATTCACGACATCGTCCCAGGTGATGAACGGATGGAGCTGATATTTCTGCGCCTGCTGTTCGAACAGGCTCTTGAGCGCCGCCAGCTTTTCCGGGTTCTCCTGGGCGAGGTTCAGCCGTTCGGTGTAGTCGTCATTGAGATTGTAGAGTTCCCAGGCATTCTCGTCGAAGGCCTTGGCGCCATTGGGACTGCCGGTCACGAGCGTGTTGGGGTAGGGCAGCGATGCCTTCCACCCGTCCTGATAGATCGCGCGCGATCCGAAGATGTAGTAGTGCTGCACCTGATGGCGCGACGGCGCCTTGGCGTCCTTGATCGAATAGGCGAGCGAGATACCCTCGATCGGATCCTGCTTGATATTGCGGATGCTGTCGGGCGCGCTCACTCCCGCGATTTCGAGAGTGGTCGGCAGAATGTCGATCACATGCCCGTATTGCGTTCGGATACCTCTCTCCTTGATCTCCTTCGGATAGGAGATGATCAGCGGATTGCGCGTGCCGCCTTCGCTGTTGGCGTCGGACTTCCAGAGCCGGAACGGCGTGTTGGTGGCTTGGGCCCATCCCAGCGGATAATTGGCCTCGATACCGGCCGGCGCGCCGATCTCGTCGATCCTGTTCAGATTATAGGCGAGATTCTCCTTCTCGCCGAGAGGCTTCGCGATCAGGCTGCGATCGACATTGCCGTTGAGCGTGCCTTCCTTGCTCGCCCCGTTGTCACCGATGATGACGATGAACAGGGTGTTGTCGAACTGGTTGGTTGCCTTCAGGTGGTCCACCAGGCGGCCGATCTCATGATCGCTGTAGGTGAGGAAGCCGGCATAGACTTCCATGAACCGGGCGTAGAGCTTCTTTTCCTCGGGCGGGAGTGAAGCCCAGGCCTTGATGGCCGGATTGCGATCCGGCAGCACGGCGTTCCGGGGAATGATCCCGAGCTTCTTCTGCTGGGTGAAGACCTTTTCGCGATAGGTGTCCCAGCCATCGTCGAACTTGCCCTTGTAGCGGTCGCTCCATTCCGCGGCGACCTGGTGCGGCGCATGAGTGGCACCAGGCGCGTAGTAGAGGAAGAAGGGCTTGTCCGGCGCTGCCTTCTTCTGGCGGTCGACATAGCTGATCGCCTTGTCGGTGATCTGTTCGCTCAGATGCCTGCCATCGGGTTTGACGTGCGCCTGGTCCTCGACAAGGTCCGGCTTGTATTGATCGGTCTGCGAACCCAGGAAGCCGAAGAAATGGTCGAAGCCCTTGCCCGTGGGCCAGAGATCGAACGGCCCGGCGTCGGTGGCATCCTCGTCCGGCGTCACGCCGTATTTTCCGACTGCGAAGGTGGCGTATCCGCGGTCGCGCAGGATTTCGGCCACTGTTCCGTCTTCTGCCGGGATGCGCCCGTCCCAGCCCGGAAACCCTGCTGACAAGACCGTATGCGAGAAGCCCGACACATGGACGGAGGAACTGTTTTTCCCGGTCAGCAGTGCGGCGCGGGTGGGCGCGCAGATGCCGGTCGTGTGGAAGTTCGTATAGCGCAGGCCCTGCTGCGCCAGTTGCTCCAGCACCGGTGTGCTGATCGAACCGCCAAACGCGCTGGAAGCGCCGAACCCGACGTCATCGAGCAGGATCCACACCACATTCGGCGCGCCTGCCGGAGCTTTTACCGGTTCGGGCCACCATTCGGTGGATTCGGCAAGCGTGCGGCCGATCTTGCCCTGGTAAGGCTGGGGTTCCGCCTGGGCCTGTCCGGCGATCGATATCGCCGAGACGAGGGCGGTCATGGAAAACAGAGTCCGGCGTGCAGTATTGGTCATCGATCGATCTCTCTCGAACCCGGCTTCGCGGGATATGAATGGCGGAGAGAGAACATACCGTCCACGTGGACCGGCAATTCCTTACTCCGTGAGCTGGAATGAATTGCCCGAGCGTGGTCGCCTTGGGTGGGGATGTGCCGGAAACCCGGCATCATGGCGTGATGCTTCCCATCAGCCATTAACTCCACCGTATAGGTAGAGTTTGATCTGTCAAGCTGTCAGACGGCATTGAACGCGATGGAGCCGGGACCGCGAAAGGCCGGGGTGGCGCGCTCTGCGCTCGATCCGCTGGGTCGGGGACGCTGAATATATTCAACGGATGAAGAGGCGCATCAGGCGCCGGCGATCA
>CAMLQG010000016.1 GCA_946482075.1 uncultured Erythrobacteraceae bacterium | reverse complement strand
CGGTGCAAACAGATGCCAGCCTGCGCTGGCATGACGGGGTTAGGGAAACGTCCGCTTGTGGGTCGCAAGCGGACATTTCGAACTTGAAGGGTGGGGTGCAGAAACCATTTTCCTACACGCGACAAATCTGCCTTAACCTCGCAGATGAAGCGCCACCGCAAACGTTCTGTCCGCTGCCGTGCCGCTCCCGCTCCCGGGCGACACGCCTGTTCTGAAAGGCCACACGCTGCGAACCAGGGCTTCACCCCGTGGATGGCCCGATTTCCTTGGTGTTGAGGTGGCGATGAGGGAGAGGAGCCAGGGGCGCTTTCGGGAGCTCAAGTGTCAACCTGATCCGTCTCAGTTCACTGCCCCAGCACCCGCTCCAACGCTTCCCCGATCCGGATCGGGCCCGGGAAATAGGACCATTCCAACGAATGCGGATAGGGCGTGTCGAAGCCCGTCACGCGTTCGATCGGCGCTTCCAGATGGTAGAAGCAGCGTTCCTGCACCAGCGCGGACAGCTCCGCACCGAAGCCGCTGGTGCGGGTGGCTTCATGCACGATCAGGCAGCGGCCGGTCTTCTTGACCGAAGCTTCGATCGTCTCGATGTCGAGCGGCAGCAGCGTGCGCAGGTCGATCAGTTCGCCATCCACGCCATGTTCTTCCAGCACTTGCCCTGCAACGTGAACCATCGTGCCGTACGCAAGCACGGTCAGCGCTTCGCCCTCGCGGACCACTTCCGCCTTGCCCAGCGGGATGCGGAAATAGCCTTCCTCGACCTCGCCGCGCTCGTCCTTCGTCCAGCTCTTCGCCGGGCGGTCGTAATAGCCGTCGAACGGGCCGTTGTAGCAGCGCTTGGGCTCCATGAAGATCACCGGATCATTGTCCTCGATCGCGGCGATCAGCAAGCCCTTGGCATCGCGCGGGGTAGATGGGACCACCGTCTTGATACCCGAGATATGGGTGAACAGGCTTTCGGGCGACTGGCTGTGCGTCTGCCCGCCGAAGATCCCGCCACCGAACGGCACGCGGATAGTGATCGGGCAGGTGAAGTCCGCGGCGGAACGGTACCGGATGCGCGCGGCTTCGCTGATGATCTGGTCCAGCCCCGGATAGATATAGTCCGCGAACTGGATCTCGGGCACGGGCCGCAAGCCATAGGCCGCCATGCCGATGGCGGAACCGATGATGCCGCATTCGCTGATCGGCGTGTCGAAGCAGCGGGTCTTGCCGTATTTCTCCTGCAGACCCGCCGTCACGCGGAAGACCCCGCCGAAATAGCCGACATCCTCGCCCAGGATCACGATATCGCGATCCCGCGCCATCATCACGTCCAGCGCATCGTTGATCGCCTGGATCATCGTCATTCGGGCCATTTGAGCTTCCTTTCCCGAATGGCCTGGGCGCATTGTTCGCGCAGGTGCCAGGGCATCTCCTCGAACACGTCCTGGAACATGGTGACGTCCGGCTGGTGGAGGCCATGGCCGAGGATGCCGTTCGCTTCCGCTTCCTTCTGCGCGGCTGCGACTTGCTGCGCCATTTCGAGATCCATCGCTTCCTGGCGCTCCATATCCCAGATCCCGCGCGCGATGCAGTGGCGCTTCAGCCGGGTGATCGGATCGCCGAGCGGCCATTCCTCGCGTTCCTGCGCGCTGCGGTAGGCGGAAGGATCGTCGGAGGTGCTGTGCGCTTCCGCGCGATAGGTGAAGAACTCGATCAGCGTAGGGCCCAGGTTCAGCCGCGCCCGGTCCGCCGCCCAGCGCGTGGCGGACCAGACCGCGAGGATATCGTTGCCGTCCACGCGCAGGCCGGGGATGCCATAGCCGATCGCGCGCGCGGCGAAGGTCGTCCGTTCGCTGCCCGCGAAACCCGAGAAGCTGGAGATCGCGTACTGGTTGTTCACAACGTTGAAGATACACGGCGCGTTGTAGACCGATGCGAAAGTCAGCCCGTTGTGGAAGTCTCCCTCGGATGTTGAGCCTTCCCCGCACCAGGCCGACGCTATCCGGCTGTCCCCCTTGGAGGCGCTCGCCATCGCCCAGCCGGCCGCCTGCGGGTACTGCGTGGTGAGATTGCCCGAGAGCGTGAAGAAGCCATAGTCGCACGCGGAATACATCACCGGCAGCTGCCTTCCGTGGAGCGGGTCGAGCCGGTTGGAATAGATCTGGTTTATGAGTTGCACGATCGGATAATCGCGCGCGAAGAGGATACCCTGCTGGCGATAGGAGGGGAAGCACATGTCCTCGCGATCGAGCGCAAAAGTGGCGCCGACCGCCACCGCTTCCTCCCCGGTGCACTTCATGTAGAAGCTCGTCTTGCCCTGCCGTTGCGCGCGGAACATCCGATCGTCGAATGCGCGCAGAAGCGCCATTATGCGCAGCATTCGAAGCAGCGTGTCGTCGTCAAGATGCGGATCCCAGCTGCCCGTGGCCTCGTGCTGATCATCCAGCACGCGCACGAGGCCGTAAGCGAGATCATGTGTGGCGCGCGCATCGACCGCTTCGTCGGGCCGCGTGATCGCATCGGGAGGCGGGATATCAAGATAGGAATAATCGACCGGATCGCCCGGCCGGGAACGCGGCTCGGGCACATGCAGCGAAAGCGGTGTCCGGTTGCTGGCGCCCATTCCCATCCTCCTGTGTGATCAACGCACAAAAGCCGCGAGATTTCCTGCAGGGACGATTGCGCGAACGCAAGGGAGCTTGCTGCGCTTCCCGATTGGGCGCAGGTTCAGACGCAAAGGAATGCGAGAGGGGAATGTCTGTGATCGGTGAACCTTTGCGTGCGGCGTCGCCCGAAGACGTGCAATGGGACGATGCGGCGGACGTGGTCGTGGTCGGCTATGGTGGCGCGGGCGTGGTCGCCGCGATCCAGGCGCGGGAGGAAGGGGCAGATGTCCTCGCGCTTGACCGCTTCGCGGGTGGCGGGGCGACACGGCACAGCGGCGGCGTGCTCTATGCGGGCGGCACCCCTTTCCAGCGCGAGGCAGGCTTTGACGACACGCCCGAGGAAATGTTCAAATATCTCAAGGCGGAGAAAGTCCCGCTGAAGGACGAAACGCTGCGCCGCTATTGCGACGGCAGCAATGCCGATGTCGAATGGCTTTCGGGCCATGGTGTGCCGTATGGCAGCAATGCGTTCCTCGACAAGACCGCCTTCCCGCCCGATCCGCACTGGCTCTACTATTCGGGCAACGAAAACACCGCGAAGTTCCGCGTCGTCGCCCAGCCCGCCCCGCGCGGCCACCGGGTGGCGACACCCGGCAATGGCGGCTGGCTGCACATGGAGAAGCTGCGCGCGGCCGCCGACAGGCTCGGCGGCCGGCTAGCGCCCCACACCCGCGTCACGCGGCTGGTGATGGACGGCGGCGGCCGGGTCATCGGCGTGGAAGCGAGCGAACTGCCCAAGGAATATCGCGCCGAGCACGAGAAGCTCTGCGCGATCATCGACCCGTGGAAGCCGTTCAACAACAAGCGGGCGGAAAAGGCGATCGCGACCGTGCGCGATCTGGAAGCCGCGCATGGCACCGTACGCCTGATCCGCGCACGGAACGGTGTGATCCTGTCGTCCGGCGGGTTCATCTACAATCTGGAAATGCTGGCGAAGTACCAGCCGGAAGTCGCTCGCAGCTTCAACGGTCTGCTGCGCCTGGGATCGATGGGCTGCGACGGCAGCGGCATCCTTCTCGGCTCCTCTGCCGGCGGCAAGACCGGACTGATGGAGAACCTCTTCATCGGCTCCCCGCTCTCCCCGCCGCTCGCCTATGTGAAAGGCGGCATCCTGGTGAACGCGAACGGAAAGCGCTTCACCGCCGAAGACGCCTACCACGCCGATATCGGCAATGCGGTGATCAAACAGCCGGGCTGCAAGTCCTGGCTGATCATGGAAGGCGGCACGTTCTGGAAGGCGATGAAGCAGTCCGCCTTCCCCGGCAAGGGCATGTTCATGACCTGGGGCCTGCCTCCCTTGGTCAATGCGGCGCTTGGCGGCACCAAGCGGGCAGGCAGCCTGGAGAAGCTGGCGCGGAAGATCGGCGTCGATCCCAAGGCGCTGGTCGACACTGTCGTCGAATTCAACGCCATCGCCGACAAGGGCGGGCCCGACCCATACGAGAAATCGCCCGACAAGCTCCACGCGATCCGCAAGGGGCCGTTCTATGCGGTCAACACCTCGGTCGACAATTACTGGTCGCCGACCATGGCCTTCACTCTGGGCGGACTGACGGTGGACGAAGCAACGGGCGAGGTGGAGCGCGAAGGCGGCGGCACCATCCCCGGCCTCTATGCCGCAGGCCGCACCGCAGTCGGCATCTGTTCCGCCGGCTATATGAGCGGCCTTTCCATCGCGGATACGGTGTTCTCCGGCAGGCGGGCCGGACGGCACGCGGGCAGCGGAGGCGCGAAGCAGGCTGCCTGAGACCACCCGCTGGCGGGGAACGGACAGGCCGCTTGTCCGGTCAGCCAAAGTCGTTACCTGTGAGGGAATGCTCATTCGCCCCGCAACAGCCGAAGATCGCGCCGCAATCTGGGCCATTGTCGGACCGGTGATCCGCACAGGCGAAACCTATGCTCTCGACCCGCAAATGAGCGAAGCCGAAGTGCTGGCCTATTGGCTGGGAACGGAGAAGGAAACCTTCGTCGCGGAAGCGGATGGCGAAATTCTGGGGACCTACTACATCCGCCCCAATCAGGCCGGCGGCGGCCGTCATGTTTGCAATTGCGGCTATATCACCGGCACGCACGCGACGGGTAGAGGCGTCGCGCGGGCAATGTGCCTGCACTCGCTGGACCATGCCCGGCGGCGCGATTATCGGGCGATGCAGTTCAACTTCGTGGTCAGCACCAACAAACGCGCGGTACGGCTGTGGGAGAGCCTCGGCTTCCGCGTCGTCGGCCGCCTGCCTGACGCGTTCCACCATCCCGCCCATGGTTATGTGGACGCGCTCGTCATGTTCCAGGCCCTGTAGCGACCCATGTCGGTTCGGCGCTCCGCTTCCCTCGCATCCCTGGCAGTGATGGGGGCGCAGGTTTCGATCAACGTGGGCGCGGCGCTCGGCAAGGGCCTGTTCCCTCTGGTTGGGCCGGAAGGCGTGGCCGCTCTCAGGACTACGATTGCGGCAGGCATTCTGCTGGTGGCGTTTCGAGCCTGGTCGGTCCGGCCCAGGCTCGATCAGGCGATCTGGCTGATCCCATACGGCCTTGCCATCGGCGGAATGAATCTGCTTATCTACTGGGCGATCGAACGCATTCCGATCGGGCTGGCAGTGGCAATCGAGATTTGCGGGCCGCTGGCGGTAGTATTGTTCGCTTCCCGGTCCCTGCCTGATCTGATCTGGTTTGCCCTGGCGCTGGCCGGGCTTTTGCTCCTGGTTCCCTGGCCCGGACAGAACGCCATGCTCGACCCCCTCGGAATCATCTTCGCGTTGGGCGCTGCTGCGTGCTGGGGGCTCTATATCGTGTTCGGGAAGCGCGCATCGGAAGCCACCGGCACGGTGGCGGTCGCGCTCGGGATGGCGATTGCCTGCCTTGCCACGGTTCCGGCCGCGCTTTCTGTTGCGAATGAGGACTTCCTTAGCCCGCGAGTGCTGACGATCGGCATCACGGTCGCCATCCTGTCGAGCGCCCTTCCATATTTCATGGAGATCAAAGCCCTTCGGACGCTCGATACGCGGGTATTCGGAGTCGTGACGAGCAGCGCTCCGGCGATAGCCGCGATCGTCGGCTTCATCTTGCTGAAGGAAGTTCTGACCCTGTCTCAATGGGTCGCGGTCGCCTTGATGATAGCTGCCAGTGCAGGCTGCTCTGTCACCAACCGCCCAACCATCCAGCGCCCGGGGGATGACTTTATGAGCTGAAGAGACCGCCCAGTCATCATGCCCGCGCCCCATTATTGCGTTGAACCATCGAACGTGCAAATTTGCGCACAACGATAATCGGCGAACGCAAGATGTGAGCCTGCCATGCTAGGGAAGAGCGATATATCCTGGCCCGTGGAAACGGTGCCGGATCCATTGAGCCCCACGCCCGTGCCGCTGGACCCCACGCAGGGGTGGCGCTGGTACGATCAGCGCCGGCGGCGTTCGCACATCCTCGCCGCCGCGCGCATGGTGATGACGCAGGAGGAATTCGACGCCGTGCAGCTCCGCTCGGTCGCGCGCGAAAGCGGAGTTTCCGTGCAGACGATATACAATCTCGTCGGCAACCGGATGGAACTGATGGGCGCTTCTGCGGCGGACTGGGTTTCGTCGATCGCACAGGTCGCCCGGATCGAAGCGGCGCAGCACGATCTCAACGCACCGCTGACCCTGCTGACGATGTTCTGGAGTTCGGCCTTCACGCAGGCAGCCTATGTCGAAAGCGCCGTGCGCACGACCACGTTGGAGGCCACGCCGCTCGCCCGCCCCTTCCAGCGAGCGGGTATCGAGGAGTTCCTGGGCGATCTCAAGCTGATCCAGGCGCAAGGCATGCTGCGCGAAGGTGTGGACGTGACCAGCATCGCCCGTCAGCTCACTCTGTCCGCCTATTTCACGATCTCCGCCTGGGTGACCGAACGCTACCCGGTGGAAAGCTATCGCGCCGACCTGGTCAACGGGCCCGGCATGATCCTGGCCGGCGCGCTCAGGGGCGAGGAATTGCGCCGGCTGGAACGCGGGCTCGCGGCACTCTGAGCCGGACGCCCGGAGCGCCGAATGCCCCATCCGTGTGGATTTAGGCGCTCCTGCCCCTTGCCAGCGCGCCCCGGCCTGCGCATAGCGGCACGCCAAAGGACAATACCCAAGAGGGACGAATGGCCGACTCCAAGGATACGGGCTCTGGCTCGGGCATGAAAATCGACAGCAAGCTGGTGCGCGAACTGGCGGAATTGCTGGCGGAAACCGGGCTGACCGAGATCGAGGTCGAGGACGGCGAACGCAAGATCAAGGTCTCGCGCGGTGCCGTCGCCGCGGCGCCCGCCGTTTATGCACCTGTCCCGGCCGCGCCTGTCGCCGCAGCCACTGCCCCCACGCCCGCTGCGGAAACCGCGCCCGCCGCCGCGCAGCATGACGGCCACCTCCTCAAATCGCCCATGGTCGGCACGGCCTATCTCTCAGCCGAACCGGGCGCCGCGCCGTTCGTGAAAGTGGGCGACAGCGTGAAGGCCGGCGACACGCTGCTGATCGTGGAAGCGATGAAGGTGATGAACCCGATCACCGCCGACAAGGCCGGCACGATCAAATCGGTCCTGGTCGAGAACGCGCAGCCGGTGGAATACGACCAGCCGCTGGTCGTGATCGGCTGACGGCGGCGGTTCGATGGCGATATCCCGAATTCTGATTGCCAATCGCGGCGAAATCGCGCTGCGCATTCACCGTGCGGCGCATGAAATGGGTATCGAGACGGTGGCGGTCCATTCCACCGCCGATACCGACGCGATGCATGTCCGCCTGGCCGATCATGCCGTCTGCATCGGCCCGCCGCCCGCGGCCGAAAGCTATCTCAACATCGCCGCGATCATTTCCGCGGCCGAGATCACCGGCGCGGATGCGATCCATCCGGGATACGGCTTCCTATCCGAAAATTCCCGCTTCGCCGAGATCGTCGAAGCGCATGACATCACCTGGATTGGACCGAAGCCCGAGCATATCGTCACCATGGGCGACAAGGTGGAAGCCAAGCGCACGGCCGGCAAGCTCGGCCTGCCGCTGGTGCCCGGTTCCGACGGCGCGCTGACCTCGATCGCGGAAACCGCGAAGCTCGCCGAAGAGATCGGCTATCCCGTGCTGGTCAAGGCTGCGTCCGGCGGCGGTGGGCGCGGGATGAAAGTCGTCAATTCGCCCGGAGAGCTGGAAAGCCAGATTGCCCAGGCGAAAAGCGAAGCCAAGGCCGCTTTCGGCGACGATACCGTCTATCTCGAGAAATATCTCGGCAATCCGCGCCATATCGAATTTCAGATCTTCGGCGACGGCAACGGCAATGCGATCCATCTGGGCGAGCGGGACTGCTCGCTGCAGCGCCGCCACCAGAAGGTGCTGGAGGAAGCGCCCTCTCCCGTCATTTCCAGCGAAGAGCGCGAACGGATGGGCGGCATCGTCTCCAAGGCGATGGCGGACATGGGCTATCGCGGCGCGGGCACGATCGAGTTCCTGTGGGAAGACGGCGAGTTCTACTTCATCGAGATGAACACCCGCCTGCAGGTGGAACATCCGGTGACCGAAGCGATCACCGGCTTCGATCTGGTGCGCGAACAGATCCGCATAGCCGACGGCAAGCCGCTCTCGGTCAGCCAGGAAGATCTGCGCTTCACCGGCCACGCGATAGAATGCCGCATCAACGCGGAAGACCCGTTCACTTTCGCACCCTCGCCCGGTCGTATCAAAAACTATCACGCTGCCGGCGGAATGCATGTGCGCGTCGATTCAGGTCTCTACGCCGGCTATTCCGTGCCGCCCTATTACGACTCGATGATTGCCAAGCTGATCGTCTCGGGCCGCACGCGCGAAGGCTGCATCCTGCGCCTGAAGCGGGCGCTGGAGGAGATGGTGGTGGACGGGGTGAAAACCTCGATCCCGCTGCACCAGACGCTGATCCAGCAGCCCGATTTCCTCAATGGCGACTATTCGATCAAGTGGCTGGAGGAGTGGCTCGCCGCACGCGAGGACCATTAATCTTTCGCACTCGCCAGCGATCCCAGCTTTCGCCGGGATGACGCTGGAAACCGCGCTTCAGCCCGCCAGCAACGGCACGCCCGGCAATTGCTTGGCTGTGCGAATCGTCAGCGACGTCTTCACGCTCGCCACGTTCGGCGCAGGGGTGAGCTTGCTGGTGAGGAATTCCTGGAAACTCTGAAGATCGCGGCTCACGATCTTGAGAATGAAGTCGATTTCACCATTCAGCATGTGACATTCGCGGACCTCGGGCAATGCCCGCATATGCTCCTCGAACGCCCGCAGATCATCTTCGGCCTGGCTCTTGAGGCTCACCATTGCGAAGACCGTGATCGAGAAAGCGAGCTTTCCGGGATCGAGATCCGCATGATAGCCCCTGATGACTCCGCTCTCCTCCAGCGCCCGCACCCGCCGCAGGCAAGGCGGCGCCGTCAGCCCGACTCGACTTGCCAGTTCCACATTCGTTACCCGCCCTTCGCTCTGCAGCTCCGCCAGCAGCTTGCGATCAATTTCATCCAGATTTGCCATGGCGTCTTCTCCCCCTTTTTTGTTCAATTCGCGCCTTCTTCCAGCAAAGAATGGAAAACCTTCTCCCCCCGTTGATAATATAGTTACGTTGCCTCGATTTGTCCCGGTTTGCAACGAGCTATGCGTTACGGTTTCGGTAATGCCCCAACGTGCTACACCACGAAAGCAGTCCGTACCGCGGGGGTGACGCGGCGGCATCCGGAGATCCGATGTATTTTGACGACCGCCTGGCTACCGTGTTGCGATCCAGCATATCGAGCGAGCGCGCGGCCCAGGCCCAGTTTCGTCAGCTTCTCGACCTCCTGGGCACGCTTCCCGAAGGCGCCGAGGAAAGCGTCGTCGAAGTCGCTTTCGCGCGACTCGATTTCCTGGCGGGCGAGATACCGGCTCGCCTGCGCGCCACCATCATCCGCGAGAACAGCGCGCGCCTGAGCGAGCCGCAACTGGTGCAGCATCTCGCCGCGGGCGAAGCGGAAGTCGCGGCCGCGACCATCGCCACCGCACGGCTCGATGCGACTCAGTGGCTCGTCCTGATCCCGGCCCTGCCTGTCCGCGCGCGCGGCTTCCTGCGCCACCGGCGCGATCTGGGTGAGGAGGTCGACAGCCTGCTCCGGCGCTTGGGCATCGACGATCTCGTCCTCACCGCACCGAGCGAGGTGGATGAGGACATCGATGAATTGCTGCTGGAGGATCTCGCACCGTTCCCGGCCCCGTCCGAGATCGCCGAGGAAGCCCCGGAGCCCGATCCGATCCCGGCGTCGCCGGCCCCACCGCCGATCGAGGCATTTGCCGGGGAACCCGAGGATCCGCATGGACGGCCGCATCTCGAGAGCGAGGAAATCGGCGCGCTCGTTCGTCGGATAGAAGCTTTCCGCAAGGCGCGCGAAACTGCGCAGGTAGTCGCCGCCAACGGCGCGGAGGCCCCGCGCCTGCCATTCGGCGAACAGCACGAGGCGCCGCTGCGTCGCATGCCGCCGGCATTCGACTTCGCTACGGATCAGGCCGGGCGCATCACCTGGACAGATCCGGCGATGGCTCCGATGGCGGTGGGCCTTTCCCTGATCAATGCGCCCTTCCCCGCATCCGGCGCCGCCGAGGCCGACATCGCGCCTCTGCGCGAAACGATGCGTCGCCGCCTCCCGATCGCCGGCAGCCACGTTCAGCTGGACGGCGCGCCGGCGATCGAAGGTTCGTGGCGCGTGGATGCCGCACCGCGCTTCTCCGATGCGGGGGGGCACTTCCTCGGCTATTTCGGCCGCATGCGGCGCGACATACCGCCCATCCGCGCGGTGAAGGCGGCAGACGACACAGCCGATCGCATCCGCCAGCTGCTGCACGAGCTGCGCACGCCGGTGAACGCGATCCAGGGTTTCGCGGAAATCATCCAGCAACAGCTGTTCGGCCCCACGCCTCATGAATATCGCGCGATGGCCGCGGCCATCGCCGGCGACAGCGCACGTATCCTGGCGGGCTTCGACGAGCTCGATCGCCTGGCCAAGCTGGAAAGCGGCGTGCTCCAGCCCGATACGGGCTGCACCGATTTCACCAGGGTGCTGGCCGCTACGATCGAGCAGCTCGGTCCCTATCTAAAGTCGCGCACCGGCACGATCACCCTGTGGAACGACGAGGATACCGTGCTGGTCGGCCTCGCGCAGGACGAGGCGGAACGGCTTGCATGGCGCCTGCTCGCCACGCTGGCGGGTGCACTCACTCCTGGCGAGGAACTCGACCTCCACATCGCGACCGAGAATGATCGTGCGATCTTCGCGATCGACCTCCCGGCCGCTCTGCTCGATCGCAACGATATCTTTCTCGCCGCACCCAACGGAACGGCGGCAGTGCTGAATGCGGGCATGTTCGGGGCGGGCTTCACTTTACGTCTCGCGCGGGCGGAAGCGCGAGCCATCGGCGGCGCCGTGGAACGAGAGGGCGACGTGCTCCGCCTGATCCTGCCGCTCTTGACGGAATCCGATACGAATCATAGCCATGGAGAGGGGGATGCTGGTGACGGATTGGCGAATGCCCTCTAGAGTCTGGTCCATCCAAGGCTGACCAGCCTGCGAGACGATCAGGGTCGATCCTGCCTCTGGGGGAAGCAGACTGCCCGATGCGTTCTATCACCGATCTGCCCTCTCCGGGGTCGAAGGCTCGTTTTCGGGCCGGCTTCGGCCAGCGCTTCATCCTGACGGTCGATACGGAGGAGGAGTTCGACTGGACGGCGCCGTTCTCGCGCACCGGACACGGCCTGCACCACCTCTCCCGCCTCGCAAAGTTCCAGCAATTCTGCGAAGGCGCGGGCGTGGTCCCGATCTATCTCGTGGACTATCCGATCGCCACGTCCAGCCTGGCGGCGGAAATCCTGCGTGAGCCCGTCAAGCTTGGCCGCGCGGAGATCGGGGTGCAGTTGCATCCCTGGGTCAACCCGCCGTACGAGGAAGAGGTGAACGCGACCAACAGCTATGCCGGCAATCTCCCGCTGGAGCTTGAGCGGGCAAAGTTCACCAACCTGCGCAACAGGATCGTCGAAGCATTCGGCTCCCATCCGCAGATCTACCGCGCCGGCCGCTACGGCCTGGGGCTCAACACCGAGGCGATCCTGCGCGAAGGCGGGATCGCGATCGACAGCTCGGTGCGCTCGACATTCGATTACAGCGCCAGCGGCGGCGTCAATTACCGCCTGCATCCGCTGGAACCCTACTGGATCGGCGAAGACCGCTCGCTGCTCGAGCTCCCGCTGACGACGGTTTTCAGCGGCTTGCTGCGCAAAGCGGGGATCGGCCTCTATTCCCGCGTTTGGCGTATCCCGCGCCTGCGCGGCGTGCTCGCCCGGATGCGCGTGCTGGAACGCATTCCGCTGACGCCCGAAGGCGTGACGCGCGAGGAAGCGCTGCGCGGCATCGACGTGGCGGTGGAGGAAGGCCTGCCGCTGCTCGTCTTCTCCTTCCACAGCCCCTCGCTCCAGCCCGGTCACACTCCTTACGTGCGAAGCGAGGAAGACCTCGACCACCTCTACGACTGGTGGCGCGCGGTCTTCGCCCATTGCGAAAAACGCGGCGTGCACCCCACGACGGTGGAGGAGATCAAGGCGGCGGTGGAGATGTGAGGCAAGCGATGGCTTGCCACCGTCCTCCAGCCAAGCTACCTGCCGATCCGCAATAGGGGCCTGTAGCTCAGCGGTTAGAGCTGGCCGCTCATAACGGCTAGGTCGCGGGTTCAAATCCTGCCGGGCCCACCATTGCACGCCGTTCGGCACCCGGTCGGGGAGTAGCGCAGCCTGGTAGCGCATCTGGTTTGGGACCAGAGGGTCGCAGGTTCGAATCCTGTCTCCCCGACCATCCGAACGATCCCAAGCACCGATTCGACCCTGGGGCGTGGCCCCATTTCATTCATCTTATGCCCTCCGTTCCTGAACAGGTTGACACAGTTTACACTGTCCAGAGACAAAAGCCCGGCCCCGCCCCAGAGACCGAGAATGGGCTATAAATATTATATTTATCAATCTGTTGCATAAGACATCTTAACAAATCTCCCGCCTGTAGGAAAGTGAGGATATCGCGCCGTCCAGCTTTCAATAGTTCCCCCGCGCCCGCTCGTTCAGCTGCGCCGCCAGATCCGCCAGCGTCCCGAACTGTTCGATAGTGCGTTCAAGCAGGCGCCGGTCGTCCTTCGCCTCGATCGATCCGCTTTCGAACAGATCGCCCGATTCCAGCGCGAGGACGAGCGAGCCGCCGTCGAACAGCGCGCGGATGTTCTGGCCGGCATAGGCCTGCTCGACCGCGATCAGGCGCTCGATATATTCCGGGTGGACGAGATAGCGCGCTTCCACCGCGTCGTTCGACCAGACCGTGAATTCCGCCTCGAACTTCGGGTCCACCATGTCGCAGCGCTGGAGCTTCACCCCGTCGAATTCGAGTTCGATCCGGTCGCTGCCGAGGCCGAACCAGGTGCGGCGCGTCCTTTCGCGTTCGACCAGGGTGACGCCGTGAAAGCGTCGAGCGAAGCCGATGCACATGATGCTGCCGCGAAACTTGGTGACATCGCGCGCATTCTTGCCCGAGCCTTCGCGCCTGGTCAGATGCGCTTCGTAGAGCTGAAAGCTGCGGTCGCCCACATTGCCGCGCCAGCAATCCTCGAAGCCGGACTTGTCGTAGCCGGGCAGCAATTCGAACTGCCGAAGCCGCCCGAATTCGTCGCCCGGCGCGGCGGTGGGGGTGTAGGTCATGTCCAGCGCACCGGCGATGGCGCCGTTGATGCCGCGCTTGACCGCATCGACCACCGGCCTTTTCGCCATTTCCGCCCATCCCCAGGCGAGCATCGCAGCGAACCCCCCGAACCAGAAACCGGCTTCGGGGTCGCGCGTGAGGATCGTCATCACCACGAAGACGATCGTGGCCCCCACGAGCCCCTTGCGGAAGCGCTTGCGCGCCGCGATCTTCGCCTGGGCGCGCGCATCGCCCTGCTCCTGGAGCCACAGTCCCAGTTCGCCGGCAAGCAATCGATCCGCATCGGGGCGGACGATCATCGGCGTTGCCAATCCGCGGGGACGTGGTAGCCATCACAGCGGAACGGGAAGAGGTCCTGCCAGATGTCGTTGATTGTCATCCTGATCGTGCTTGCCGTGATCGCCATGGTGGTGATCGGTATCTATAATCGGCTGGTGGCCCTGCGCCAGACCTGCCGGCAGGGCTCAGCCGATATCGACGCGCAGCTACGCCAGCGGCACGATCTGATCCCCAATCTCGTTTCGACCGTGAAAGGCTATGCCACGCATGAGAAGGACACGCTGGAAGGCGTGATCGAAGCGCGCAACGCAGCGACCGCGAGCCCCTCCTCGGAATCGGAAGCGCAGTTCAAATTCTCGCTCGACCGCCTGCTGGCGCTGGCCGAGGCCTATCCGGACCTCAAGGCCAACGCGAACTTCCAGGCACTGCAGGGCGAACTCGCGGATATCGAGGACAAGCTCGCCGCCGCGCGCCGGGCGCTGAACGCCGCGGTCGCACGCTACAATGCGGCGATCGAAGCGTTCCCGGCCGTGCTGTTCGCCGGAATGCTGGGCTTCAAGGAAGAGAACTTCAACAAGCTGGACGCGAGCGAGAAGGGCGTCGTCGACCAGGTTCCGCAAGTCCAATTCTAAGGCGCGCTGCCGCTGGCCTTTGTTCCGATGGAACATCCGCTCGTGTCGAGCCCTTCGACACGAGCGGGACGGGGTTTCAAGCTGAACTAGTGCAGATGCTTAAGCTTGTCCGGATTGCGCATCACGTAGATCGCGGCGATCCTGCCGTCTTCGATGTCGAGCGCAGTCGTCTGCAATTCGCCGTCCGCTTCGCGGGTAACGAAGCCCGGCAGGCCATTCACGAGGCCGATGCGGATCAGCTTGGACTGCAGGCCGCGAGTGAGGTTCGCCAGCGCCTTGTGCGTGCGCATGACCATCTCGTGCCCGAAGATGGGCCGCGCCACGGCCGGGCGTTTGCCGCCGCCATCGGAATGGAAACTGACATCGTCGCGCAGCATCGCGCCCAGCGCGGCGAGATCGCCATTGCGTGACGCGGTGAAGAACGCCTCGGCGATTTCCAGTCCCCTCGCCTTGTCCATCTGGAAACGCGGCCGAGCCTCGCGAACGTGGGCGCGAGCGCGCACGGCGAGCTGGCGACAGGCGGCGGCGTCGCGCCTGATGGTGGCGGCGACTTCCTCGAAGCCGAGGCCGAACACGTCGTGCAGCAGGAAGGCGGCCCGTTCCAGCGGAGACAGGCGCTCCAGCGCCAACATCAGCGGCAGAGTGACGTCCTCTTCCTCCTCGGGCTCTTCCACCACCGGGTCGGGCAGCCAGGGGCCGATATAGGTCTCGCGCTGGCGGCGCGCGGATTTCAACTGATCTAGGCACAGCCGCGTGACCGTGCGACGCAGGAAGGCTTCGGGCTCGCGCACTTCCGCACGATCCGTGCGCAGCCAGCGGATGAAGGCTTCCTGCACCAGGTCCTCCGCATCGGCGACCGAGCCGAGCATGCGATAGGCGACCCGTAGCAGCCGGGGGCGCAGCGGATCGAAGCTCTCCGCCGCGCCTGCCTGGTCGGGCAGTGTCATCAGGCCGCCTGCACCGATTGCAGCGCTTCCGGCTCGATCCACAGGCCGAAGCCCACCGCGATACGGTTCCAGCCATTGATGACGTTGATCATCAAGGTCAGCTTCACCTGCTCCTCCTCGGTGAAATAGCGCGCGAGCTCGGCATGGGCCTCTTCCTGGGTGTGGCCTTCGGACAGGCGTGTCAACGCATCCGTCCAGGCGAGCGCGGCCCGTTCACGATCCGTATAGCAGGGCGCCTCGCGCCAGGCGGAGAGGAGATAGATGCGCTGTTCCGTCTCGCCCTTCGCGCGGGCTTCCGCCGTATGCATATTGATGCAGTTCGCGCAGCCATTGATCAACGAGGCGCGGATCTTAACCAGTTCTATCAGGCTGGGTTCCAGGCTGGCGGCGATGGTGACGGAGAGGCCGGTCCAGCTCTTCATCAGCTGGGGAGCGGCGGCATAGGGGCCGAGTTTGGCAGTCATGGTTCCGGTTCCTTTCCTCGGGTTTCCGGATGCATGACGAGGCAGAAGCACCGCTTGTGACATTCGCGGCGAGGAAATTTCGATCTTCGATTAATTCCGAGCGATTTCCGAACGATATTCGGATGGCGACTTGCCCATCCAACGCAGGAAGGCGCGGCGCATGTGCTGTTCGTCGGTGAAGCCGCACTCATAGGCGATCGTCGATATCCGGGCGTCCGAGCGCATGAGCGCGTCCTTCGCCGCTTCGAGCCTGATCTGCGTCACCGCATTGCCGGGCGTGATCCCCATCTTGGTGTGATAGACCCGGCTGAAATTGCGCTGGCTCATGCCGACATGAGCAGCAAGCTTCTCGATCGACAGGTCGGTCTTGAGATTGGCATAGATCCATTCATGCAGCCGGTCGAACCGATCGCCTTCCTTCGCCTGCGCCTGCAGGACCGGGCTGATCTGCGGCTGCTCGCCTGAACGCCGCAGCATGATCAGGACCCGCTTGGCGATGGTGAAGGCGAATTCGCGGCCGGTATCTTCCTCCAGCAAGGCAAGCGCGAACTCCACCGAAGCGCCCATCCCGGCCGATGTCCAGTACGGCCCGTCATTCATGTAGATGCGGTCGCGGACCAGCGGGATATCGGGGAATTTCGCGGCGAATTCGTCATTCATCAGCCAATGCGTGACGATCTGGTGGCCCTGGAGGACGCCTGCCGCCGCCAGGATGAAGCTACCGGTTCCCGACGCACAGAGCCGGGCGACGGAATGCGCGCGCTCGCGCACCCAGCCAAGCAGCACCGGATCCGCCATCGCCTTCCGGAAGCCGAGCCCGCCGGGGACGAACAGGGTGTGGATCGCGTTCTTGTCCAGCGCCGCGAACGGGATGGTTTCCAGCCCCACGTCGAAATAGGATGCGACGCGTCCCCCGTCGCGCGAGACGAGCGAGATCCTGTAGCTGTGGGAACCGCCCGAGCTCTCCTGCTCGAGCATCGCCTGTTCGAGCACTTCCATCACGCCTGTCAGGCTGGAGAGACTGACATCGGGATAGAGAACGAAGACGATATGCCGGGTTTCGTCTGCCATGCCTGCCGCCCCGTCAGGCAGCGATGCCGAGATCGATCGCCCGGCCCGGCCTGTCCTTATGGATCTTGCCGTCCTTGATGATCACGCTCATCCGGTCGCCATTGTCGAGCAGCGAAAGATCTTCCAGCGGATTGCCGTCCACCAGCAGCAGATCGGCCAGATAGCCTTCCGCCACCCGGCCGAGACCGCCTTCGGGCATCATCATCTGACCGCCCACCACCGTCGCGGAATGGAGCGCTTCATCCGGCGTGAAACCAGCATAGCGCACCAGATGGGCGATATCCCGGCCATTGGTGGCGTGCGGAGTCAGCACCGTGCCGTAATCCCCGCCGATCGCCACGCGCACGCCGCGCCTATGCAATTCTCGGGTCACGCGACCCAGATCATCCAGCCCCTTCTGAATCCGCGCCTGGTCGAACCCGCTGTCCGGCCCGAGTTGCATCGCCTCGTGGAAGAAGCCGAAGGACGGAGCATAGAAGATACGGTCCTTCGCCTGCGCCATCATCTCGATCGTCTCGTCGTCGATCAGGTCGCAGTGATAGAACACGTCACAGCCATGGCGCAGCGCCATATGGACGGCCTCATTCGTGCGCGCATGGGCGCAGACCGACTTGCCGAACGCCTTGGCCGCGCCCATGCCCGCCTCCACCTCGCTGTCGACCATGGGCGTGACGCCGCTGGCGATCGTCGGGATGCCGTCATCGTCGCCGGTCATGTTGAACTTGATGTTGTCGTTCCCCTCGCGCGCGGCGAGGCGGACGACGCGGCGGAACTCGTCCGGCCCGTCCGCCACCATCGAGGTCAGGCTGCGAGTCTCGTGCAGACGGCGCTCGTCGTTGAGCCCTCCGGTCGTGGTGATGGTGGGGCAGCAGGCGCGGATGCGCGGCCCCGGCCAGCGCCCGGCATCCACGGCGTTGCGCACCACCACTTCCAGCCGCAGCTTGACCGTGCCGGCGCTGTAGATGCTGGTGAAGCCGGCATCGAGATAGGTCTTGGCGTTCTCCAGCGCGACCAGGAGATTCTCCTCCGGCGGCATGTCGAGCATTTCCCAGTAGGACGAGAAGTTGTTGAACGTGATGTGGCCGTGGCCTTCGACCAGCCCCGGCATCAGCGTCTTGCCCGTGCCGTCGATGATGTGGGCATCACCGGCGACCAGCGAACCTGGCTGGCGCGATACGTCCACGATCCGCTGGCCTTCGATCCGGACATCGCCGGCGAAGCAGCCTTTCTCTTCGCCGGACCAGATGGATGCGCCCTTGATCACGATACTCATCGTCGCCTCTCCCTCCGGGTGAACCCCGGTTCGGCCTGATTATGCAATCGTCGCTTCCCCCATTCACTGCCGAACCACCGTCATAAAAGGCCAAACGGCCAAGGCAAAGCAAGCCGGAAGCCAAGAGTCCGCCGCGGCAGGCGGCAAAATCCCACTCCGGAATACGTAGTGAATATCAGTTCAATAACACATTCGATCGTCAGGCAGTCCGTTTTATTCGTAATTATGTCCGAAAATGACAGGTCGACGGACGTTGTACACCCGCCTTTGAAACACAAGAATGAATCAAAGGTCATAATTGAGCATCGCGCTCGAACGAGGGGATATCATGAACTGTTCGACTTCCAGCCACTCGCGGTTCCGCGCGGCCCTGCTCGGCGGCGGCGCACTGTTCCTGATTTCCGAAGCAGCCGCCGCGCAGGATACCCCGCCTGCCACCGCCGGCGGCCTGGAAGAAATTATCGTCACCGCCCGCAAGCGCGAGGAAAGCGTCCAGGACATCCCGGTCTCGGTAACGGCCCTTTCGCCCGAACAAATCCAGCGCGCGGATCTGACCTCGCTCGAAAAGGTCGCAGCGATGACACCGCAGTTGACCATTGCCCGTGCGGCCACGGGATCTGGGGCATCGCTGTCGATCCGCGGGGTGGGCGCGGGCTTCACCAGCGTAGGCGTGGAGCAGTCGGTCGCGGTGATCGTGGATGGCGCCTATTACGGCCAGGGGCGGATCATCAACGAAGCCTTCTTCGACCTTGCCCGGATCGAGGTTCTGAAAGGCCCGCAGGCGCTGTTCTTCGGCAAGAACGCCACTGCGGGCGTGATTTCGCTGACCACCGCCGATCCCACGGACACATTCCAGGTATCGGGCCGGGCGGGTTATGAGTTCCGGTCGGAGAACGCCTATGGCGAATTCGTCGTCTCCGGGCCGCTCAGCGATACGTTCGGCGCGCGCCTGGCACTTCGCGGATCGAAGATGTGGGGCGGCTATTTCAAGAACGCTGCGGGGCCCCGCGCCTATATGCCGCTGGACGTGGCGGACTTCTCGGTCAAAAACTACCCGGCCGAACCGGACAAGAGCGAAATGCCCGGCGGCACCGAGCTTGTCGGCCGCCTCACGCTCAAATTCGATCCTTCGGACAGTTTCAGCGACACGCTGAAGATCAGCGGCACCCGCACGCGCGGCGGCTCGGTGGGCTATAACAGCGTGCCCCTGTGCGGTGCCGGGTTGATGCAGTCCAACACCGTGCCCACGCCGTGCAGCCGGACCTTCACGATCTACCAGAACCGCTGGCCCGATGCTTTCGTCGGCTCCGGCATTCGCTGGATCCGCGACGGCAATCTCTACAACGATTATGATTCCTACGCGATCAACAACACCCTGACCTATGATTTCGGCGATGTCACGCTGACCAACGTCACCAATTTCAACCGCCATAAATATCAGTTCAACATGGACTACACCTTTGAGGCCGGCGGGGACATCTGGGTGGCGGAACGGTCCACCTTCCGCGCCTTTTCCAACGAAACCCGGCTGCTGACCGGTTTCGACGGGCCGGTGAACCTGCTCGCCGGCGCCTATTACCAGAAGACCAAACGCGTCTTCGGCCAGGGTGTCGCCTTTGCCGGGCTGGTCGACACCAGCCAGCCGAGCGAATTCGCCCCGCTTGCCTCCACCAAGGATTCCTACACCAAGGGCGAGACGATCTCCGCCTATGGCCAGATGATCTGGGAAATCGTCCCCCAGGTCGAACTCACGGCGGGCGTGCGCTACACGCATGAGACGAAGGACAGCTATTTCGAACAGATCTACTCGAACTCGCTGCTGCAATCCTTCGGCTCGTTCATCGCCAATTATCCCGTCTACCGGAAGCAGACCTTCAACAACTGGTCGCCCGACGTGACGCTGACCTGGAAGCCGAGCGCCGACATCACGATCTACGGCGCCTACAAGACCGGCTACAAGTCGGGCGGCTTCTCGAACGGCTCGATCCTGAACCAGGCGGATATCGATGCCGGCGCGCCGAATATCGATTTCGAGGGCGAGAAGGCCCAGGGTTTCGAAGCGGGCATCAAGACGATCCTGATGAACCGCCAGTTGCGCCTCAATGTCGGCGTGTATCGCTACACCTACAAAGGGCTGCAGATCGACTATCTCAACCCCTTCACCGTGTCCTTCAGCACGGAGAATGCGGGTTCGTCGCGCAGCCAGGGCGTGGAACTGGACTTCGAGTTCGCGCCGCGCGGCGTGCCGGGGCTGACCGTTCGCGGTACGGCCAACTACAACAAGTCCCAATATGTGAACTTCCTCGGCCCGTGCTTCAGCGGCCAGACCTATGGGGAAGGCTGCATCTATGTCGATCGGGCGGGTACGATAGCGGCCGCGCCCACACCATCTTCTCCCTCCACGCTGGCGTTCCTCCAGCGACTTGACGGCAAGTCGACCGCCGTTGCGCCGCGCTGGACCGCCTCGCTCGGCTTCAACTACGAGATCCCGATGGGCTCCGATCTCAAGCTCGGCTTGTCCGCCGACGGCCGCTACAGCGACAAGTACAATGCCTCTCCCTTCGACAATCCGGTGATGAAGCAGAAATCCTACCTCACGCTGGACGCGTCGCTGCGTGTCGGGCGCGAGGACGGACAGTGGGAAGTCGCGCTGATCGGCAAGAACCTGACCAACGAGTTCTACATCACGGGCGGCTACGAGATCGCCACCACCGGCTCTCCTCCTGGCGGTCTCACCGGGACTCGTCCGGACGTGGCCGGCTCCGTCGCCCTCCCGCGCACGGTCCAGCTCCAGGTCAGCTTCAAATACTGATCCCACCCGGGGGATTTTCAGGCTCCCTTGTCTTCGACGGGGGAGCCTGACCGCATCCGGCCGCGCTTTGGCCGTCGGACCTTTTTTGATGGGTCTCTGTCCTTACCACCGACGCGCTATTCTGGGATGAAAAGGTGTGGCGAATGCCGGGGTGAATGCCCGGAAAAAAACAACGGCGGCGCCCCGATACAGGAGCCTGAGATGCTGAAGCCGATTATCGAATGCTATCCGGTGCTGCCGGCCAAGGATGAAGCGGCCCGCGCCGCTGCGCGGCCGCTGGGCCGCAACGCCCAGGCCTATCAGGAGACGCTGGCGGGCTGGCACCAGATCATCCGCCATGCCGACGAGACCGGCTGGTGGGGCGCGGCCGCGATCGAGCATCACTGGCATTCCGAAGGCTATGAGGTCGGTCCTTCGCCCGGCGTGATGAACGCCTACTGGGCCGCGATGACCAAGAACCTCCATATCGGCCAGCTCGGCTATGTGCTCGGCACGCATAATCCGATCCGCGTGGCGGAAGAGGTCGCGGTGCTGGATCACCTGACCCAAGGCCGCCTCTTCGTCGGCCTGGCGCGCGGCTACCAGTCGCGCTGGACCGGCTCGCTCGGCCAGCATTTCGGTGCGCGGGCCACCAAGTCGCCCACGGCCGGGATCAGCAACGATGCGGCGGCCGCCACTGGCTTTGCCCAGTCCACGCAGAGCGACAAGGACAAGTCGGACGACACGATCAACCGCGAGATCTTCGAGGAGCATGTCGAGATCATGCTCAAATGCTGGACGGAAGAAAGCTTCCGCCACAAGGGCAAGAACTGGCAGATTCCCTTCCCCTATGAAGGCGGGGTGGACGACTGGCCGCTGGCCAAGGCGGGCGTGACCGGCAAGATGGGCGCGCATCGCGAGATCGACGACAACCTCAATCTGGTGGAAGCATGCGTCACACCCTCGCCCTACCAGAAGCCGCATCCGCCGGTGTTCCTGTCCGGCAGCGGTAGCCCCGAGACCATCGAATATGCCGCGAAGCAGGATTTCAACCCGGTCTATTTCTGCAACGCGCAGACCGCCGGGCCGCTGTCCTCCCGCTATCAGGAGACTGCGCGCAAGCATGGCCGCGACTACCAGCTGGGCGAGAAGCAGGCGGTGGTGCGCTGGGTCTATATCGACGATACGGACGAAAGCGCGGAGAAGTTCATCCGGGAATATGAAACGGACATCTGGACCAATCTCTACGGCGCGATGGGCCGCCGTGCAGCCGGCGCCGATCCGGTCGGCTCCAGCCTCGCTTCAGGCCTGATCGCCTATGGCAGCCTCGAAACCGTGCGCAAGCAACTGATCGATCAGTGGAAAATCCTGCCGGCCGATCACTTGGTGACGATCTTCCATTACGCACAGGCGCCGCTAGATTGGGTGCTGTCCAACATGGACGCGATAACGACCCATATCAAACCCGCGCTGGACGAGATCATCCACCAGTCGCGGCGGGCGGAGGCTGCATGATCCGAAGGCCGGCTTGCCGACAGGCGCCGATTGTGATCCTGAAAGCGCCTTATGGCTTTTGAACGCCGGCCGGGCGGCAGCTACCGCATGCCGCTCAGCTTCGGGGAAGTGCCCGGGGCGCGGAACATTCCATCGCATGTCACAGTGGATCACGACCGTTTCCCTGAGATCACCCGCTTCGCGGTTCATTTCCGCACGGATGCAGCGATCCTGGAAAGCCAGCTTCCGCCCCGCCTGACACTGGCGGGCGAACCGATCGTCACGCTCTATTTCGCCACGATGAAGCGCATCCAGTGGCTCGCGGGCCGCGACTACAACGTGCTGTCCTATTCCTTCCCCTGCCATTTCGCCGGCAAGCGCGACGATGTGATCGCGCAGTTCAAGGCGGTGCTGTGGGAAGGCCTGCCCGATCCCTGCATTTCCGGCCGCGAAGATCTCGGCTTTCCGAAACTGTGGTGCGAACTGCCGGAGCCGCGCTTCCTTGATGGCCGCCATTCCTTCGAGGCCAACTGGCTGGGCTTCCGCCTGTTCGAAGCGTCCTTCGAGGAAGGCGAGGATGTGGGAAGCCTGCCCGCCGTTCCCGGCGAAGCGGCGACCACCGGCACGATCTGCCACAAATACATCCCCCGCACCGGCAGCCCCGGCATCGCCGATATCGACCAGCTGATCTACTGGCCACAATTCGACGCGAAGAACGTCACCCGCGTCAACCTCGGCAAGGGCGAATTCCGCTTCAACCGCGCACGCTGGGAAGACCTGCCGACCATGCACCACGTGGTCAACGCGCTGGCCGGCTTGCCGGTGGAGATACTCCAGTCCGAAATGGTCTGGGCCAGCGGCCAAGGCGCGGTCAGCAATCTCCAGATCCTGGAATAGCGGATCGCCATGCCGCTCGACCCGAAGATCAGCGCGATAATGGAGGTGCTCGGCACCGATCACGGCGCCCAGCTTGCGGCAATGGACGTCACCGAAGCGGTCGCGCTAATCCGCTCGGGTCCGAAGCCGGCACCGGCCAATCTCACCTATTGGGAAGACCGGCTGCTGTTCATCGACGGGCGGGAAGTGCCGGTGCGGATTACCCGGCCCGAAGGCGATGGGCCCTTCCCCATCCTCATGAACTTCCATGGCGGGGGCTGGGTGACCGGCTCCGTCGCGGCCGACGATTTGCGCTGCCAGCGCCTGACGAAGCTCACCGGATGCATCACCATCTCGGTCGATTATCGCCTGGCGCCGGAAAACCCGTTTTCGGCGGGCTTCGAGGACTGCCTGGGCGTGACGCTTTGGGCTTTTTCCAATGCGCTGGAAATCGACGGCGATCCCGCACGGATCGCGGTGAGCGGAGCCAGCGCGGGGGCGAACCTCGCTGCTGCCGTCGCCGCGCAAATGAGCGAGATCGCCTTCCAGCTGCTTTACTATCCGGTCATCGACGCGACCGCGCGCGGCGGTGATCCGGCCGGCGGCCCCTACTACCTTACCCGGGCGGCGATGGACTGGTATTGGGCGCGCTATCTGGGCGATTTCGCGGATCGTACCGATCCGCGCGTCTCGCCCAATCTCCTGCCCGATCTCGCACTTATGCCGCCCGCTCTGGTGATTGCCGCGCAGTACGACCCGCTTGCACCCGAGGCGCGGGCCTATTGCGAGGCGCTGTCGGCGGCCGGCGTGCCCGCGACCTATGTCGAGATGCCCGGCACCATCCACGGCTTCGTCAGCTTCGCACCCGATCTGCCCCAAACGCTGGAAGCGATCGAGCAAGGCGCCACCGCCTTGCGCCAAGCCTTCAAAACCAGCCCAGCGCTATGAAACCGTTCGTGCCGAGCCTGTCGGAAGCAAAACTCAGGGCGAACGGAAATGGGCGAATGCAGGGGTACGGAGCTGGCATTTTGCGACGTACCAATGGCCGTTTTTTACGGCCCGAAATCGGGTAGCTTCCCGGCAAGAATATTCCTCGGAGAGTATGCCAATGGCACGCGAGCATGAGCTGATCATCAACCTCCCGCTGAAGGACCCGCTGGTCAATCCGGAAGAATTCGTCCTCAACCCGGAAAACGGACCTGACGCCGCCGATGCGAAGTCGCCCTACAAGCTGGGCGAAATCTATCCGGACATCGCCGATTTCCGCGTGATCTCGCCCGAAGTCTACAATGACCGGAACTATGCCCAGCGCGAATGGGATTTCATGTTCACCCGCACCTGGCTGCTGGCCGGACGGGCGAGCGACTGCAAGAATGTAGGCGACTGGTTCCGCTATGATATCGGGCCGGAATCGATCATCATCATTCGCGGCACGGATGAGAAGATCAAGGCCTTCTACAATGTCTGCAAGCACCGCGGAAACCGGCTCGTCATGGGCGAGTTCGGCAATTCCAGCGCGATCGGCTGCGTCTTCCACAGCTGGCTGTGGGACATCGACGGCAACCTGAAGCGCGCAACCGACCGCGAGACGTTCCGCCCCGAAGCTCTGTGCGGCGATCTCAACCTTTCCAAGGTCCATGTCGCGGAATGGGCGGGCTTCATCTTCGTCAGCATGGCGCAGGACCCGATCCCGTTCGACCAGTTCATCTGCAAGGAAATGCGTGACGCGTGCGAAGCTTACCACATGGAAGACTGGCATGTGGTCAAGCAGGTCCAGCTCGAAGTGGACCTGAACTGGAAGGCCGTGGCCGACAGCTTCCAGGAAATCTATCACGTTCACATGCTCCACCCCGGCGGACGCGGGAACGTGGACGAGCATTACTGCCAATACGACTATTATCCCTACGGCCATAATCGCATGCTCGTGCCGTTCGGCCTGGTCAGTCACCGCCTGCCCGACCGCAACGAGATGACGCCGGTGATGGCCGGCTTCCTGCACGATGTGGGGATCGATCCGGAGACGTATACGGGCGATCTCGCAAACGGGCAGGCGCGGCGCGACATGCAGCAGGCCAAGCGCGATCCGAACAACCGCTTCGGGCTCGATTTCTCCGCCTACACGGACGGGCAGCTGACAGACGACTGGAACTTCTCGCTGTTCCCCGGCATCACCTTCAACGTCCATGTGGAAGGTACGATCATCCAGCGCTTCCGCCCCTCGCCCGATCTCGATCCCTACAAGGCGATCTACGATCTCACCGTGATCTGCCCGGCGATGAAGGCCGGCGCGGGCGCGCCGTGGTATTTCGGGCTGGAACCCGAGATCGACGTCACCGGCACCGGTCCGCGCCCGAAAAAGCGCTACACGACCAAGGAGAATACCGAGGTCGGCGCGCTGCTGGACGAGGACGTGGTCAACTTCCCGCGCCAGCGCATGGGCCTGCAATCGCGCGGTCTCGACGTCATCCGCCTGAGCGAGCAGGAGGGCCGCTGCCAGCAGATGTATGCCGAGATCGACTATTACATGCGGGGCGCGCGCAACAAGGGCTGAGGATCCTTACGATGCCTACCCTTTCCAGACGGATCGCGGAGTTCACCAGCGCTCTCGAAACGCACAGGCTGCCGCCGGACGTGCAGGAGCTGGCCCGCATCTGCCTCCTCAACGCCTATGGCATCGCGCTGTGCGGGCTCGACACGCCCTACGCTCCTGTCGCCCGACAGGCGGCGCTTGCGATGGAAGGGGAGAACCCGGCCGGCGCCACGCTGCTGGGGGATGGCCGCAGGACGAGCATCGCCGGGGCGGCACTCGCCAATGGCGCGCTGTTCCATGGCCGCGCGCAGGAGGATACGTGCGGAGCCGGACATTTCGGCACCGTGCTGATCCCGCTGCTGACCGCGATCATCGAAGCGAAAAAGCTGCCCACCGCCAACCTCATTCCTGCACTGGTAGCGGGTTATGAAGCCGGCGGGCTGGTCGAACAGGCTTTCGCCCGGAAGTCCACGCCGGGCGGGTTCCGCTCGACCACCGTCTACGGCACGATCGCCGCGGCGGCCGCCACCGCCCGGCTGTTCGATCTCGACGCCGCGCGCACGGCCTCCGCGCTCGAAAACGCCGTCTCCTTCACCGGCGGCGTGCTGCAATCCTTCGCTGACGGGACGGATGAATGGCGCTATCAGCCGGGCATCGTCGCGCGCAACGGATGGGCAGCGGCCGAACTGGCCCGCGCGGGCTCCACGTCCGCGCCGCATGCCTTCGAAGGCAAGAGCGGGCTCGGCCGCGCTTTCGGCCAATCGGAGACGGATGTCGCAGGGCTGACGGACAAGCTCGGACGTGAGTGGTCGATCCGCCGCGTCACGTTCAAGCCGCACCCGGTCTGCGCGTTCAACCAGACGCCGGTCACCGCCGCTCTCGCCATGCGCGATGTCGCGCCGGTCGAGCAGGTCGAAGCCGTGCGCGTCCGTATGAACCCGTTCGAGACCGGCTATGCCGGGATGGACGCGGTCGGGCCGTTCCGCTCCATTTCCGGCACGCTGATGAGCATACCCTTCTGCATCGCCACCACGCTGGTCCATGGCGCCCCGTCGATGCTGCGGATGACGACCTATGACGATGCGGAAGTCAATGCGCTGGAGCAGCGCATAACGCTGCTGACCGATCCCGACGTGCCGACGCTTTCGGCAGTGATCGAGATCGATCTCCTCTCGGGCGAGACCGTAAGCCATCGCCAGGCGATGGTGGAGACGGATTACCAGTTCGACCGGGCGAACCTGACCGCCATGCTCAAGCGCATCGGCGCAGAACAGAAGCTGCCCGGCGAAGCGATCGATCGGATCGAACGCTTCGCCTATGCCGTGCCGCAAGCTTCGATCGGCGACGTGATCGAAACTTTCGCATTCGCGAGCGCCCATCAAGAAGAACCCGAAGGAGTGGAGTAAGGCATGTCCGCCTCGAGCACGCAGGAACAGGACGAGGCGATCAGCTTCGGTTGCCCGCACATGGTGGGCGAAGCCCGGATGAAGGCTTATGACGAACTGCGCGAGAGCGAGCCCGTCTATCAGGACCCGATCACCGGCAACTTCGTCCTGACGCGCTTCAAGGATGTACGCTCCACGCTGATCAACCACCGCAAGTTCTCCAATGACGCGGGCATGGTGGGGCAGAAGATTTCTCCTGTCTCGGACCAGGTGAACGCGATCTATCGCGCCAAGGGACCGCTGCCGGGCCGCAACCTGCAGACCTACGATCCGCCCGAGCACAAGGTGCATCGCGGCCCGATCGATCGCGCATTCGACCATTGGAAGCTCGAACAGCTGCGCGATTTCATCACCGAGCAAGCCAACCATTTCATAGACAGTTTCATCGACAAGGACGAAGTCGAGATCGTCGGCGAATTCGCGATCAAGTATCCGCTCGTCGTCTTCGCCGACCAGTTGGGCGTGGCGCATGAAGACGCCGACAAGCTGAAATTCTGGGCTGACGTCGCGGTGGAGGAGATCAACCCCGTTCTGCCGCCCGAACGCGAGCTCGAAATCGCGCACGAATTGGCCGGGATGAGCGAGTATTTCCAGAACAGCATCAAGCATGCGCGGATCAACCCCGACGATCGCCTGCTGACCCACCTGATCAATGTCGTCGATCCGGACGACACGGAAGAAGGCCTGACCGAACTGCTTTCCGTGATCCGCGCGATCGTCGTCGCGGCGGGAGATACCACTACGTTCGGGATTGCCGGCGGCGTCCGCCTGCTGGTCGAGAACCCCGAACTCCTGGACCAGATCCGCAACGATCACGACAAGCTGCTCGCCTTCGTGGAAGAGACCTTGCGGATCGTCTCGCCGGTCCAGACCCTGTTCCGCAAGGCGCGGGAGGATACGGAAATCGGCGGTGTGCCGATCCCGGCCGGATCGATCATCGAAGCACGCTACGGCGCGGGCGATCTCGATCCCGAAGCCTTCCCATGTCCTTACAAGGTCGATCTCGCGCGCGAGAATATCCGCAACCATGTGGGTTTCGGCGTGGGCACCCATGCCTGCCCCGGCATGGTTCTGGCGCGTACGGAGATGGAGATCGGCTTCAAGGCCATCGCCGACAGGATGACCAATCTGCGTGCCGCGCGCGGGAACGACAGCTACGAATACACCACCTCCTACATCGCCAACGGCCCGGTGAAGGCCTGGATCGCGTTCGATCGCCGTTGACCAGGCCCAATCGCTGACACACGATGCCGGGCGTCATCGCGGGTGCCCGGCCCTTACCTTTGAAAGAGCATCATGAGCGGCAATTCCGAGCGCGCGGACAGGATCGCGGCGAAGGTCGAAGCCTTCGTGCGCGAGCAGGTCGTGCCCCATGAAGGCGATCCGCGCCGCACATCGCACGGCCCGTCCGACGAACTGGTGCAGGAACTCCGTGGGCTGGCGCGCCATGCTGGTGTCCTGACGCCGCACATCCTGCCGGACGGCAGCCACCTGACCCAGCGGGAAACCGCGAAAGTCCTGATCCGCAGCGGGTTGTCCCCACTCGGTCCGCTCGCCTGCAACACGATGGCGCCCGATGAAGGCAACATGTATCTCCTCGGGAAAGTGGCGACGGCCGAGCAGAAGGCTCGTTTTCTCGATCCACTGGTGTCCGGCCGGGCGCGCTCCGCCTTCTTCATGACCGAACCCGCCGCGGATGGCGGCGCGGGCTCCGATCCGTCGATGATGCTCACCACCTGCCGTCCGGACGGCAACCACTGGGTGATCGACGGGCGCAAGGCGTTCATCACCGGGGCGGACGGCGCGCAGGTGGGCATTGTGATGGCGAAGTCGGACGATGGCGCCTGCATGTTCCTGGTGGATCTGCCCGATCCGGCGATCCGCATCGAACGCGTGCTCGACACGATCGACAGCTCCATGCCCGGCGGCCATTCGATCGTGCGGATCGAGAACCTCCGCGTGCCCGCCTCGCAGATGCTCGGGGCGAGCGGCGAAGGCTTCCAGCTGGCGCAGCTGCGCCTGGCGCCCGCTCGACTTTCCCACTGCATGCGCTGGCTCGGCGCCTGCATCCGCGCGCAGGAGATCGCGACCGCCTATGCCTGCACGCGTAAGGCTTTCGGCAAGCTGCTGGTGGACCATGAAGGCGTGGGCTTCATGCTATCGGAGAATTTGATCGACCTCCAGCAATGCGAGCTGATGATCGACTGGTGCGCCCAAGTGCTTGATGGCGGATCGCTCGGCACGGTGGAAAGCTCGATGGCGAAGGTTGCCGTCTCCGAAGCACTGATGCGGGTGGCGGATCGCTGCGTGCAGGTGATGGGCGGCACGGGCGTTTCGGGCGATACGATTGTCGAACAAGTGTTCCGCGAGATCCGCGCCTTCCGCATCTATGACGGTCCTACCGAAGTTCATAAATGGAGCCTTGCCAAGAAGATAAAGCGCGATTTTATGAAAGCCTCCGAAGCATGAGCGCGGAATCCAATCTGGGCACGACGGGAGTTCGTGCGGGTTATGAGTTGGACGAGTTGGCGCTGGATGAGTGGCTGCGGGGGACTGTGGCGGGCTATGATGGGCCGCTTGCGATCCGCCAGTTCAAGGGCGGCCAGTCCAACCCCACCTATGCGCTGGAGACGCCCGGCCGATCCTATGTTCTGCGCCGCAAGCCGCCCGGCGTGCTGCTGAAAGGCGCCCATGCCGTGGAGCGCGAGGCCCGCGTGCTGAAGGCGTTGGAGGGGGCGGGCTTCCCGGTCGCGCATGTCCATGGGCTGTGCACCGACGACAGCGTCATCGGCAGCTGGTTCTATGTCATGGATCTGGTCGAGGGACGCATCTTCTGGGATGCCGCTCTCCCCGGCATGGAGAAGGCCGAACGCGCCGCGATCCATGACGCCATGAACGCCACGCTCGCCCAGTTGCACGATATCGACCCCGTAGCGATCGGACTCGGCGATTACGGGCGCGCGGGGAACTATTTCGAGCGCCAGATCGCCCGCTGGTCGCAGCAATATCTCGACAATCCCGAAGCCGGGCGCGATCCCAACATGGACCGGCTGATCGCCTGGCTCCCGGCCCATATCCCGCCGGGCGAGGAGAGCGCGATCGTCCATGGCGATTTCCGCATCGACAACATGATCTTCCATCCCACCGAGCCGCGCATCCTCGCCGTGCTCGACTGGGAACTGTCCACGCTCGGCCATCCGGGCGCGGACTTCGCCTATCACGCGATGATGTACCGCATGCCGCCCGAATTCGTGGCCGGCCTCAAGGGGGTCGATCTCGTGGCCCTGGGCCTGCCGGACGAGCAGGCCTATCTCGCCGCCTATTGCCGCCGCAGGGGCCTGGCCGGCATGCCCGGCTACGATTTCTACGTCGCGTTCAACTTCTTCCGCCTGGCCGCCATCTTCCACGGCATCAAGGGCCGTGTCCTCGCCGGCACCGCTTCCTCCGCACAAGCGAAGGAGCGGGTGAAGGTCTTGCCCGAACTCATGGCGCTTGCCTGGCAACAGGCCGTGATCGCCGGCGCCTGATGCGCCTCTTCATCCGTTGAATATATTCAGCGTCCCCGGCCCAGCGGATCGAGCGCAGAGCGCGCCACCCCGGCCTTCCGCGGTCCCGGCTCCATCGCGTTCAATGCAGCGATGCGCTTCTCGGTGGCCGGGTGAGTCGAGAACAGGTCGGACACATGGGTCGGCACGATGTAAAGCTGCGCCGCCGCCGGATTGCGTTCCACCGTCTCGTTGGGGATGCGCTGCGCGGCACCGGAGATCTTCGCCAGCGCCGAGGCCAGAGCGCCCGGATTGCCGGAAATCTCGGCACCGGCCTTGTCCGCGCCATATTCGCGGGTGCGGCTGATCGCCATCTGCACGATCATTGCCGCGAAGGGTGCGACGATCACTGCCAGGATCGCGGGGATCGCTCCGCCACCCCCTTCGCGGTTATGACCGAAGAACAGTCCGAAATTGGCGATCATCGAGATCGCGCCGGCAATCGTCGCCACCATGGTCATGACCAGAGTATCGCGATTGCGGACATGACCCAGCTCATGCGCCATCACACCCGCCACTTCCTCGCGGCTCAGCATGGCGAGCAGGCCGGTGGTGGCCGCGACCGCGGCATTTTCCGGGTTGCGGCCGGTGGCAAACGCGTTCGGATTGTCCGTTTCGACGATATAGACCTTGGGCATGGGCAGGCCGGCATTTTTCGCCAGATCCGCCACCAGCCCATAGAATTCGGGCGCGGTCCGTGCATCGACCTGCTTCGCGCCATGCATGGAAAGCACGATCTTGTCGGCGTTCCAGTAGGTGAAGAGGTTCATGCCCGCAGCGATGACCAGCGCGATCACCGCGCCGCCCGTCCCGCCGAATAGGAAGCCAAGTCCCATGAACAGCGCCGTAAGCGCCGCCAGCAACATAGCCGTCTTCATCCCGTTCACCGTACCATACTCCTCAGGGGTCTCGGCCCTAATCTAGGTAGCGCAACAATATGTCGCAATGGCGGCATAGCCGCGCCTACCTTGCTGGACGCTGAGCATCACAGCTGGCGGAAATTGACGAGCGCATTGAGCAGGAAGGTCAGCAGGCCGGCGAAAAGCGACACGAAGACCCGGATCAGCAGATAGTTGATGCTGGTGAAGCGGGTCAGCAGCGCGAACAGCACCATCGTCACCACCATGCCGATCCCGGCATTGACGAGGAAATAGAAATAGCCCGAGGCGAGCTTGCGATCCGATCCGGGGAATATCCAGGCGCGGCCGATCAGGTAATGGAGCGTATTCGCGGTGATCAGGCTGAATGCCAGCGCGATCATCTGGCGGACATGGAGGAATTCCACCAGCAGCCACAACACCAGCAGCCCGACGGCGAACACCGAGCAGCTCACGATCGTGTTCCGCAACAGCATGGCGCCCGCCCTGCGGGAGAAGACGCGGGCGACACGCCTGTCATGCGGCCGGGAGTGGGGCGAAGGGAAGTCCAATCGTGATGATCTAGCAGGCTGGTTCATTCGGCCGGCAGCATGTCGCCGGGGTGAGGAACGGTTTCGTCCGCATCCGCCCAGCGATCGCGCCGCCGCAAGCGGGGCATGAGGAACAGCACGGGTATCTTGAAGGCGATGAGTTCGGCATGAACGAACTTATCGATCAGTCTTTCCCACCACAGGCCCCGATTGCGCCCATTTGCATCGAGCCAGCCTTCATAAGGGGCCCAATGAGCGGGTTCGTCCTTGCGGATGATCCTGAATATCTGGATCAAGGTCTTGTCGGACCTCACGAATTTGTTCCGCAGGAGGACTTCGACCTGCCAGAAGCCGCGCCGCTCGGTAAGCGATATCACCTGGCACAGCCGCTCGAACAGGCGGTCGCTCGCCACGATCGCATCGGTGTCGAGCGTGTCGATCCGGGTGCGGAACACGATCTCGATGAAGCGGTCGATATGGCCGCAGGTGCGATCGACCCGCAGAGGCATCCTGCCGCGCCGCTCGAACCAGTGCTTGAACATCAGGTAGTGCTTCCGTTCATCCGCACGGTGGCGGACGATGGCTTCGATCAGCGCAGTATCCTCGGGCGCGCGCTTGCGCACCGCCTCCAGCACCCGATCGATCGCGGTGTAGCCGCGATGTTCGTTGTAGATATAGATCGATCCCAGCAGATCGAGATATCGCTCGCGAATCCGCTGCATCAGCGTGAGGCGGGGCGAACCGGCGGCAAACAAGACGCAACCGGCGAGAAGGACGCAACCGCTAGCTACCGCTTGAATTGTCATGGCGTTGGCCCCGAAGACCGTGCGATCCCTTCCTTATGCCAGAGGCGTGATCCGGAGGAAACTGATTACTCAGTCACTTGATTGCTTTCTGCGAGACAGTCGCAATTGCTTCTTTCCCCCGGCTGCGCTGGCTGGCAAGGAACAGGAATGCGCCGTTTCTATCTTGCAGCCGGCATCCTGTCCGTCGCGCTTGGAGTGATCGGCATCATGCTGCCGATCATGCCCACCGTGCCTTTCCTGATCCTGGCGGCCTGGTGCTTCGGGAAATCGAATCCCGAACTCGAGCGCCGGCTGGTCGAACACCCCCGCTTCGGGAAGGCCATCCGCGACTGGCGGGAGAAAGGCGCGATCGGGCGGAAAGGCAAGCTCGGGGCGACATTCGCTTTCACCGCCAGCTGCCTGATATCCTTCCTGTTCGCGCCGATGCCCTGGCCCTGGATAACGCTCGGGATCGCGGTCCTCTGCCTCGGCTGGCTGTGGAGCCGGCCGCTGCCCTAGGCATTGCCGGCTACGAAGCAGGCCAGCGCGACGAGCAGGCCGGTCAGCCGATTGGCGCGGAATCTCCGAAGAGCCCCTGCCCCGTCCGCGGGATCGAGCGTCGTCACCTGCCAGGCGAGATGAAGTGCGGCCGGCAACAGGCCGACCAGCGCCAGCCAATCTTCCCGCAGCAGCCAGAAAGCCAGTACCCAGAATGCCACTGCCCCGCCGTAGAACAGGGCCACGCCGGAGCGGACATGCGCGCCCATGCGCCTCGCGCTCGACCGGATGCCGACAAGCGCGTCATCCTCCCGGTCCTGCAGGGCATAGATCGTATCATAGCCGATCACCCAGCAGACGGAGCCTGCGTAGAGCGCGACCATGACATCCGGCCGATCGCCCCGCAACGCGATCCAGCCCACCAGCAGGCCCCAGCTGAACACCATGCCCAGCCAGGCCTGGGGCCACCAGGTGATCCGCTTCATGAAAGGATAGGCGGCCACCAGCCCGAGGCTCGCCAGCGCGACGAGCTGGGCCTGCCAGCGCAGCTGGAGCAGCACGACGAGGCCGGCGAAGCACAAAGCGAGGAGCCAGGCCCAGGCCGCCTTCTTGCTGACCCGCCCGCTGGCGACCGGGCGCGAGGCCGTGCGCGCCACCATCCGGTCGAGATCGGCGTCGACCAGATCGTTATAGACGCAGCCCGCCCCACGCATCGCGATGCTGCCGACGAGCAGCCAACCGAGCAGCGCCCATTGCGGCCCGGCGCCGGCCAGCCACAATCCCCACGCGCAGGGCCAGAAGAGGAGCCACCAGCCGATCGGCCGATCGAACCGGGCCAGCAGGGCAAGGTCGCGCGCCGGCTCGGGCAGCCGGGCGACAAGCCCGCGATGTTCGCTGTCGGGGACGATCCGTGAATCTACCATGCGCCCAGATACCATTTCGTCATTCCCGTGAAAGCTTTCGTGCAGGCACGCTCTTGGCTATTGCCCACAATCTCCGTTCGTCCTGAGCTTGTCGAAGGACCGTCCTCCCCTTCTTCCGTTGCTGGAGAGAAGAGCGGTCCTTCGACAAGCTCAGGACGAACGGCCTTGAGGTAGCGAGTAGATCAGGATCACCATGCCCGCCACACCCGCCTGGCCCCCGCGCAGCGCCCCACGCCTGTTCATCGATCACGCGCTTGCGGAAGGCGAGGCCGTGCGGATCGAAGGTCAGCAGGCTCACTATCTGACGCGCGTGATGCGCCTGGACGAAGGCGATGCCGTGATCCTGTGCGACGATCGCACCGGCGAATGGGCAGCGCGCGCCTCCGCCATCGGCAAGCGCGAGCTGACGCTGATCCCGGTCGAGCGGCTGCGCGGGCGCGAGGAAGTCCCCGATTTCACTCTCTGCGCCGCTCTCCTGAAGAAGCCGAATTTCGATCTCGTGCTGGAGAAGGCGACCGAGCTCGGCGTGCGGCGGATACAGCCGATCATCACCCGGCGCTGCGTGGCGGACAGCCTGAATCCCGAGCGGGCGCGGACGATCATCACCGAAGCGGCGGAACAATGCGCGCGCACCGCCCTGCCCGAACTGGCGGAGCCATCGAAGCTGGATGGGCTGCTGCGCCAGTGGGACGAAGGCCGGACGCTGTTCTTCGCCGACGAACTGGGCGGCGCCCCGGCGGCGGAAGCCTTCGCTGCGGCACAAGGCCCGGCAGCGCTTCTGATCGGGCCGGAAGGCGGTTTCGACGATATGGAACGCGAGCAGATTCGCGCGCTGCCACAAGCTTGCCCGATCTCGCTCGGGCCCCGGATCTTGCGTGGAGAAACCGCATCTCTTGCCGGTATTGCACTCTGGATGGGCTCGGCCGGAGATTGGAAGAAATAGCGCTGGCGCAGGGCGCTCGCCTCGCCTAACGGCGCTGTCATGAGCACGCGAACCGCGTCCGGCGGAGAGGATCCCGTCATTGAGAGCCGCGACCAGCTGGTCGCGCCGATGCAGCATGGCGAAAAGCCGGCCGTCCGCTGGCGGATCGGCACAGAGCACGAAAAGCTCGTCTATGCGCGTTCCGATCATCACGCGCCCGGTTACCACGAAAAGGGCGGTATCCAGGATATGCTGCTGTCTTTACAGCAATTCGGCTGGACGCCGGTGGAAGAAAACGGCCATGTCATCGCCATGGCCGGCGCGGATGGAACGGTCAGCCTGGAACCGGCGGGCCAGCTCGAACTCTCCGGCGCGCCGCTCGAGAACCTGCATCAGACCTGTGCCGAGACCGGCCGCCACCTGCAGCAGGTGAAGCAGGTCGGCGAGGAGCTGGGCGTCGGCTTCCTTGGTCTCGGCATGTGGCCCGACAAGGCGCGCGACGAGCTGCCGATCATGCCGAAGGGCCGCTACGACATCATGCTGCGGCACATGCCGCGCGTAGGCACGATGGGCCTCGACATGATGCTGCGGACCTGCACCATCCAGGTCAATCTCGACTATTCGTCCGAACCGGACATGGTGAAGAAATTCCGCACCAGCCTGGCGCTCCAGCCGCTGGCGACCGCGCTGTTCGCCAATTCGCCTTTCACCGAAGGCAAGCTCAACGGCTTCCTGTCCTATCGCAGCCATATCTGGTCGGACACGGACCCTCACCGCACCGGCATGCTGCCCTTCGTGTTCGAGGACGGTTTCGGATACGAACGCTATGTCGACTACATGCTCGACGTGCCGATGTATTTCGTGTTCCGCGACGGAAAATATATCGACGCCGCCGGCCAGAGCTTCCGCGCCTTCCTCAGGGGTGAACTGCCCGCGCTGCCCGGCGAAAAGCCGCTCGAAAGCGACTGGATCGACCATCTTTCTACCGCTTTCCCCGAAGTGCGCCTGAAGAGCTTCCTGGAAATGCGCGGAGCGGATGGCGGCCCTTGGGACCGGATCTGCGCGCTGCCGGCGCTGTGGGTCGGCCTGCTCTACGACGATGCGGCGCTCGAAGCTGCCTGGGATCTCGTCAAGGACTGGTCGATGGATGAACGCGAAGCGCTGCGCAATGCGGTACCGCGGCTTGCGCTCGACGCTCCGCTGCCGGGCGGCGGCAACCTCAGGGACATCGCAGGGGACGTGCTGGACATCGCGCGTTCCGGCCTCGCGTCCCGCGCCCGACTCAACAGCAGCGGCGACAACGAGACCGGTTTCCTCGCTCCGCTGGACGAGATCGTGAAGTCCGGCAAGGTCCCCGCCCAGCGCCTGCTGGAAAAATTCCACGGCGAATGGGGCGGCGACATGAACCGGGTCTACGAAGAAAGCTTCTGATCGCGCGGAAAGCGCTGTCCTACATCGCGGAAATCTGCCTTAGACTGGCGGATGAGAATTGCCGCTCGCCCTGCCCATTCCGTGGTTCGAGTCGCCCGGCCCGGAAGCAGTGAAGGGATACCGCTGCGGAAAGTCACACATCTCCGCGCGCGGATTTGGCGGAAAGGCGCGGATTGGCTGGGATGGCGGGGAAGCGGCCTGCGGCGCTTTTGCCCCCGTTCGCGTCAACTGCCACCACCGTCATCCCAGCGCAGGCTGGGATCTCTCTCAGCAAGGACCCGCCCTCTCCACAACGATCCCAGCCTGCGCTGGGATGATGAGGAATGTTGGAATGACGCGGAATGTCGGAACGATTCGGGCTTATTCCGCCTCGCCCTGTCCGGCGTTGCGGGGCCGAAGCGTCCTGAAGCACCACGAGACTGCTCGGGTGATCCGCGCATTTTGTTCCATCCAGGCATGGTATTCGCGATATTTCGCGTCCTCCGCCAACAGGTGCTGCTCCTCGGTCTTCGCACGCCAGAAATAGACCGCGCTCACCAGCCCGAGCACGGTGGTGTTGCGCACGACGTCGGTCAGCGAATGCGACGTCGCGATGAACGGCATGGTCGAACACCACCAGAAAGCGTTCTTCGACAGATAGGCCGGGTGACGGGTGTAGCGATAGGGGCCGTTGGTCACCACCCCGCGATAGGTCAGGTTCGAAAAGCGGATGCCGAAAGCGACTGTCGCCCAGGCATAGATCCCGGTCAGCACGACCAGCAGACCGCCCCACAGCCACAGCACTGCGGTATGCCCCGCGAGCCAGACCGACCAGTCCGCCGTATTGGGATGATAGTCCAGCGGCGCCCCGCCCCCCATGAGGATGAAAGGCGGATAGCAGATCAGCGCCGCGAGCCAGCCCTGCACATGCGGGTTGGCGGAACGGATATGCGCATCGAACGGCCGCAGGGTGACGAGATAGCCGACCATCGCGATCTGCACGTCGATCAGGAACAGCACTTCGACAAGCGCCGTGCAGACCGCCACCGGATCGCCGGCGATCCGCGCCCAATCCAGCAGGACGATCGTGTTCCATCCGAACGGCAGGATCGAGATCATGAAAGCGATGAAGAAGCCCTTCACTGCCCACGACCGTATATGGTGCTTCACTTCGTCCGGGGACCAGGTTTCGCGCCCGATGAGCATCGCGCCGAAATGCCAGTTGTGGTCGCGCGGCTGCACGAGATAGCGATCGAGCCACAGCACATAGGGCACCGACAGCACGAGCAGCGGGATCGCGGCGGAGCTCAGGACCTTCATCGAGAAGAGATACTGGCCCTGCCAGTACCATCGCGCGACGCAGTAGATGAAGCCGATCAGCGCCCAGGTCGCCCAGATGCCGGCGAGCTTGGTGATCGAGATGTCGGAGGTTTCGGCAAGCGGCCGGCGCCTGGCCCAATCGATCCCGGTGGACGGATTGCGATGCACCTTGTCGACGACGATCGACCACAGCAGCATCGGGAGGCCGGAGAAGAACACTGCAAAGAGCGAGGCGAGCTCGCCCGCCATGCGCCGATGAGGCCCCGGCAGAGCGAAGGCATCGGCGATTTCCGGCCAGGAGCGGCAGACCATCAGCCATGCGAACAGGCCCGCGAGGCCGACCAAGCCGACGCCCGCAGATACATCACTCGGCGGTAGACCGCCTGGTCGAGCCGGATATTCGCCCATCGCCGGTTCCCTAGCGGAAATGGGTTAACGGGGCGGTAAAGACGTTAGTCCTTCCCGAAGGGAAACTTACCGGAACGCGTAGATCTTGCCGCCATCATCCAGCACGTAGAGCGTCTGGTTGGCGACGATCGGCGCAAGGGACACGGCGGAACCGAGATCCTTGAACGGCGTCACGGAACCGTCGCTCACATCGGCGGAGGACAACTGGCCGCGCGAACTCGCGATCCACAAGTGATTGCCCGCGAGCACCGGACCGGTCCAGAAGATCTGGTTCTTCTTCTTCTTCTCGTTCTTGAACTCGCGCATCTTCGTGACCCAGCGGACGCGGCCGTTGTTCTTGGCGATCGCCAGCAGGCGCGCATCGTCGGTCAGCGTGAAGATCCAGTCTCCCGCCACTGCCGGAGTGGAGATGCCGGCGAGGTTGAGTTCCCACAGGCGCTGGCCCGTCACCAGTTCGTAAGCCGCCATTCGGCCACCCTGGCCGAGCGCGTAGACCCGGCCCGAATCGATGATCGGATCGGCATCGACATCGGTCAGCGTACCGACCTGGGTCGAGATCGAAGTCCGCGCGAGCGCGTCGGACCACAGCACGCGGCCGTTCTCGTAGCGATAGGCGATGAGTTCGCCCGAGCTGTAGCCCGCGATCACGGTGCCCTGCCCGGCAGCCGGCGCCGCGACGCCGAACACGCCGGCCTGGCCGATCGCGCCCGATTCGTCCCACAGCGGGGTGCCGTCGGAAGCATTGAGCGCGTGGATCTGATTGTCCTGCGTCATCACATAGACCGCGTTGAACGCGATCGTCGGCGATCCGCGCAGCGGTCCGGCGGGCTTCACTTTCCAGATCTGCGAACCGGTCTTGGCATCCAAGGCCGCGACTTCGCCTACCCCATTGGTAGCGTAGATGCGCCCGTCGGCATAGCTGACGCCACCGCCGAAAGCGGAGGATTTCAGCTTGCCCGGAATCTCCATCGCCTGCGCCCATTTGCGGCGCCCGGTGGCGGCGTCGAACGCATGGATCACCGATTCCGTGTCGATCGCGTATAGAACGCCGTCGCCCACGACCGGCGAGGCGGCCAGGCGGCGCTTGTTGCTCGATCCCGCGATATTCGCCGTCCAGACTTGCGATGGCGAGGCGGACAGTGCGAAGTGGCCCGATCCCTTGGATGCGGTGCCGCCAGCCTGCGCCCAGTCGGCATTCACTTCCGCCGGGGGCAGGATGACGGAGACGTTGGCGATCCCCTGATCGACCTTGGCTCCGCTTTCGATGCGGGAGAGGACCGGCACGCGGTTTCCGACGGTCGGCGTGGCGACCTTCTTGCCGCCTCCCACGATGCCGCAGCCCGCCAGCGTGGCGGCAAGCACGGCGGCGATCGGAAATGCGAGGCAACGCAAAGCAAATGTGCGATTCATCGGCAAGGAATCCCCATCCTCAGTTCTGTTCGGCAGGCGCTGCTTCTCCGTCCGCAGCTGCCTCCTTCACGATCTCATCGACATCGACGATCGCGTCGACGCCGAGCAGGCCCGAAATCTGGCGCGAACGGGCGCGCAGCGTTTCCGGTACCTTGTCGTCCTTGGCGATGGCCGCGAAAAGCGGCCCCGCAAGTTCCTTCTTGCCCTGCTTCAGATAGGCGATGCCGACGAGTTCGCCCGCACTGCCGAACCAGGGATTGCCCGGCACGGCGAGCGGCTTCAGGCGCTCGACGACCCTGGCTGGAGGCATCGCATCGAAATTGGCTGCGACTTCGCGAATATTGGCGAGATCGCGATAAGGCTTGGGCGTATCGCCATCGGCATAGACTTCGCCGAAGAGCTTGATCGCCTCGGCGCGGCGGCTCTGCTGCATGGCGATGCCGGCCTTGAGCAGCTTGGCCGAGGCGACCGCGCCATCGGACCCGTTGGCGATGACCGGGTTCAGCGCCTTCGACGCCGTATCGAGATTGTTCGCCGACAGATGATCGATCGCGCGCACCATCTCTTCGGAATGCTGTTCGAGATCCTCGTCCCTGTGGCCCTGCCAGAACAGCCAGCCGCCGAAGCCGGCAAGGCCGATCACAACCGCGATCGCCAGCGGGAAGCCGTAGCGCTTGGCGGCCTGGGCCATCTGGTCATGGCGCACGGCATCGTCGACTTCGCGGAAGAAGACGTCGTCCTCGGCCGATTTGCGTTCGGCCAGCTGTTCGGAACGGGTTTGGGGACGATTGGGTCTCAGGACCACGCGAAAGCTTTCGTTAAAGGCTGATCTTGCGAGTTGGGCGTGTTTAACGACTGGGCCGGCCAATTCAACGGATAAAGCCAAGCTGTCCCCACTCGTGTGAATGCGGGCTGAAGCGGGGCCTCGGTTCAGGGAAAGCGCTGCCGCCCGAGCGCCCGTGCATAGATATCCCGATAGGCGGCGATCATGCCGGCCTCGTCGAAGGCCGCACGCGCCCGCTCCCGGTTCGCGGCGCCCACCAATTTGCGCAGGCTCTCATTCGCGGCAAGTTCCCCAATCGCTCGCGCGAGCGCCATTTCATCACCCGGGGCCGGGATGAATGCCTTGTTCTCCTCCGCAACGATATCCGCCACGTCGCCCACGGCCGGGGCAGCCACGGGCAAGCCTGCCGCCATCGCCTCCACCACCGAAAGCGGGAACTGCTCGCTATCGGAAGACAGCGCGAAGATGTCGAACAGCCCCATCACGCTCTCGGGCTTGGCTACGAAGCCCGGCAGATGCACCCGGTGTCCGACGTCCAGCCGGATCGCCTCGGCCCGAATCGCATCACGTTCCGGCCCTTCTCCGAAGATCACCAGCTGCCATTCCTCCGGCAGGCCGGCACAGGCGCGCACTAGGCGCGGCAGGTTCTTGACCGTGCGCAGCCCGGCCAGCGTTCCCACCCAGAATTCACCCTTGCGCTTGATGATCCCGCGGATCGCGTCGGGCCGTATCTTGCGGGCATAGGCTTGAGTGGCGATGCCGTTGGGCACACGATGGACGCGGCCCGGCGGCTGCTGCCAGCTGTCGAGCGCGATCTGCTGCAATCGGCGCGAGGGGACCACGAGCGCCGAAGCGCAGCCGAGCGCGATCCGGCGATACCAGTTGCGCGAGCGCTTGAGCTTCCGCGCCTCGTCATCGTTGAAGCCGTCTTCGTGGTGGACCAGCGGCGGGAGCCCAAACACGCGCGAGAACAGGGTGTGCGCCATCACCGCGTCCATCGCGCCCCAATTATACGTCAGCACCAGATCGTAGCGCAGCATCGCCTTGGCCAGACGCTGCAGGCGCCCGAGCCCGGGCCAGCCGGTCAGCCTCGGGAATTCGCGCGGATAGACGACCGGGATCGAACGATCGACCAGCCGCGCCGCGCCGAGCGCGCCCGGCTCCGCCGAGACGACCGCGTGTTCGATCTGCGGACCGAACGCATTCATCAGGCGGACCGAACGCAGCTCCTTGCCGCCTGCATTGAACGTGGAATGCAGGTGCAGGACTTGCAGCTTCTTCTTGTTTCCGCTCATCGGATTCTTGCCAGAAGACGATCGATCGCTTCCGCCGCGACCGGTTCTTCCAGCGTGGGCGCATGCCCCACGCGCGGAACCGTGACAACCTCGATTTCCGGCGCGCGAGCCCGCATTTCCTGCATCGTCCCTTCCGACAGGATATCCGACATCTCACCGCGCACGACCAGCAGGGGCCCGCGGGCCAGCGTCTCGAACGCGGGCCACAGATCGGGCGGCGCTTCCGTTCCGGGGCGGTTGAACGGCTCGGCGATCTTCATGTCATAGTCGAAAACGATCCGTCCGTTGCCGCCCACCGTCATCGTGCGCTTGGCGTGGCGCAGCCAGCCGGTCACGTCCAAATCCGGGAACGTATGGCGCAGGGTCTCCTGCGCGGCGCGGGCGGCATGCATCCAGGTGGGGAAGCTGCGGCCTTGCCCCACATAGCTCCGGATGCGCCCCAGCCCCTCCGGCTCGATCACCGGGCCGACATCATTGAGAACCGCGCCCGCGATCCGTTCCGGCGCGATCGCGGCCAGCGCCATCGTCAGAAGCCCGCCGAGCGACGTGCCCACCGCTACGAAGCGCGACAGCCCGGCCTGTTCGATCAGCGCGACAAGATCCCCGACATAGGTCGTCGGAACGTAGCTTTCCGGGTCCCTGGCATATTCGCTTTCACCCCGCCCGCGCAATTCCGCGCAGATTACCCGCCACCGGCCGGCATAGCGTGCCGCGAGCCCTTCGAAATCGCGCGCATTGCGCGTCAAGCCGGCAATGCAGAGGATCGGGGGACGCGACGCATCCCCCGCATAATCCCGATAGTGTAGCTTCAACCCGTCCAAGCTGGTCCAGTAGCCGTCCGTGAAATCGCTTTCGGCGCCAGCCATTGAACCCCCTGCATTCCTGCCGCGCCACACTGCTGCGGGCGAGTCCCGCGCAGGACAGCCGACGCGCCTTGCGTTGCGCCGCCCTTGCGACCACTATCGCGTGATGCGCGCCGAACCGCAAGTCGCCCCCTATCGCCCCGACCCCCGAATTCTCGCGATCGCTCCCTGGCTCGGCGATGCCGTCAGGCCGGCCGAGTTCCCGAAGCTGGAACTGCGCTTCCGCAACCGGCGATGGGACCGGACAGTGGGCCTCGATTCGCTGTCGGACGAGGCCTGGCTCCGCCATTTCGGCTTGTTCGACGCTCTGCCCGACAACCTGCCGGAGCCGCTGGCGCTGCGCTATCACGGGCATCAGTTCCGCGTCTACAATCCCGATATCGGCGACGGGCGCGGTTTCCTTTTCGCCCAGATGCGCGACGGCGCGGGGCGCTTGCTCGATTGCGGGACCAAGGGCTCCGGCCTGACGCCCTATAGCCGCACGGCGGACGGACGGCTGACGCTGAAAGGCGCGGTGCGCGAGATCCTGGCGACCGAAATGCTGGAAGCACTGGGCGTCTACACCAGCAAGACCTTCTCCGTGATCGAGACCGGTGAGCCGCTGGAGCGGCATGACGAGCCTTCGCCCACGCGTTCCGCCGTGCTTACGCGCCTCAGCCACAGCCATATCAGGATCGGCACCTTCCAGCGCCTCGCTGCGCTGGACCTGAAGGACGAGCTGGCGAAGCTGGTCGACTATTGCCTCGATCTCTATCCCGGCCCTCGCCCGTCCCAAGACGCGCCCGGAGCTGACGAGCCGTCCGTGATCCTGATGCACCAGGTCGTCGAACGCCTGGCCGATCTCGCCGCCTCCTACATGGTCTCCGGCTTCGTCCACGGCGTGCTCAACACCGACAACATGAACATCTCGGGCGAGAGCTTCGATTATGGCCCATGGCGCTGGCTGCCAACCTGGGACCAGTTCTTCACCGCCGCCTATTTCGACCATGAAGGGCTCTATGCCTTCGGCCGCCAGCCCGAGGCTCTGTCTTGGAACTGCGCGCAGCTCGCCATCGCGCTGCGCCCGCTGGCGGAAGCCCCACCACTGGTGGCGGCACTCGAACGGTTCGGCCCGCTCTATCAGGAAAACCTCGCCCGGCGGTTCCTGTGGCGGCTCGGCGTCAAGCCCCGGGATCGGGAGCGCGACCTGAACCTCGTTATGGCGGGCGAAGCGCTGATGCGAGAGCAGCATCTTCAGCCGGACGTCTTCTTCTTCGCTCATCGCGGCGTGCGTGGCGTGGCGGGACCGCTAGCCGACAGGCTGGAAGGCTACGAAACCCTCGACAGCAGCGACTCCTATTGGTCGGGAGCAGCACCGCAGACCATGCTGATCCGCGAGGTCGAGGATATCTGGGCCGCGATCGACAGAACCGACGATTGGGCGCCGCTGGAGGAGAAGATCGCCCGCCTGCGATCGATGGGCAGCGCGCTGGGCGAGCCGCCGCTGCCCGCGGGGCATCGCGCGCAAGCGGAAAATTGAGATTTTCTCGCCATTTCATGGAGAATGCCGCTATCAGGCAGCGGGCATGCCAGCCGACCGCACAAGTGGAGAGGACGCGTCGAGATCGTGAGCGACGACACCATCATTTCCTACGAGCCTGCGACAGGAGAGGAATTGTGGCGCGCGCCGGTCGGCGATGTTGATGAAACACTTGCGCGAGCAAGAGCGGCATGGCCGGATTGGGCAGCCCAGCCGCTGGCCAATCGAACCGAACTTCTGCGGCGTTTCTCCAACGAGATACGCAAGGAAGTTGACAGTTTCGTCGATCTCATAGCGCGCGAAACCGGCAAGCCGCGCTGGGAAGCCCGCACCGAGGTCGACGGCGTGCTCAACAAGGTCGAGATCTCGATCCGCGCCTATTCGGAACGCTCGGCCCAGCGCAAGATGAACAGCGCGCTCAAAGGCAATACCGCCATCCGCCACAAGCCGCATGGCGTGCTTGCAGTGATCGGACCTTTCAACGCGCCGGCATTGCTGCCCTGCAGCCATATCATCCCGGCGCTGGTCGCCGGCAATGCCGTGGTGTTCAAGCCGAGCGAGAAGACGCCGGCCACGGGTGAGTTCCTCGTGCGCCTGTTCCACCGGGCCGGCGTTCCCGAGAACGCCCTCCAGGTGCTCGTCGGCGGGCCGGAAACGGGCAAGGCGCTGGCCTTCCATCCCGCGATCGACGGCGTGCTCTTCACCGGCTCCGTCCAGAACGGCGTGGCGATCAACCGCAAGCTCGCGACCAATCCGGGCAAGGTCGTCGCGCTCGAAATGGGCGGCAACAATCCGATCGTGGTTTGGAACACCCCGATCGTAACCGACGCCGCGGTGATCGTCGCCCATTCGGCTTTCTCCAGCGCGGGCCAACGCTGCACCGCGGCGCGGCGGCTGATCGTGAAGGACAGCATGTACGATCCCCTGATCGAGGAGATCCGCAAGCTGGTGGACCGGATGATCGTAGGCGGCCCGTTCGACGAGCCCGCGCCGTTCATGGGCCCGGTGATCGACAACGCTTCCGCCGATCTGCTGACCGAAAGCTTCCTCTATCTGATGAGCAATGGCGGCAAGGCGATCAAGCACATGACTCGCCCGCATGGGGATCTGCCATTCCTCTCACCCGCGATGATCGACGTGACGGGGATGGCGGAAAAGCCCGATGTCGAGTTGTTCGGGCCGCTTTTGCAAGTCATCAAGGTCGGTGATTTCGAGGAGGCGATCGCGGAAGCGAACAACACGCGCTTCGGCCTCTGCGCCTCGCTGGTGGGCGGAACGCCGCAGGAATACAACCTGTTTTGGGCCAATATCCGCGCGGGGCTGATCAACTGGAACCGCTCGACCAATGGCGCATCGTCCGGCACGCCGCTGGGCGGCCTGGGCCTGTCGGGCAACCACCGACCGAGTTCCTACTATGCGGCGGATTATTCGGCCTATCCGGTGTCCTCGACCGAGCTCGAGCAGCCGCGCGCCTCGATCGGCGTGGGCTTCAGGAACACCTGAGCACTTGCCTTACTTGCCGTTGGTGACGAGATCGACCTCGGTTCGTCCGGTAGGGGACTTGCGGGTGTAGACGACGTAGGACGAATTGCCCTTGCTGCCGCCAAGCATGTCATCCCCGCCCTGGATCGCGCGGTCGGCCTTGTAGCCGGCGGCGCGGGCGCGCGTGTAGTAGAAGTTCATGACATCCTGCAGCGGCACGGGCGTGGTGAAATTGACCACGCGCAGCGCACAGCCATCCGCGTCGGTCCCAGCCGCTTCCTGCACATTGCCGCGCGGATAGACGGGAAAAGCTTCGGGCAGCCGGTCGGCCCAGACCATCGTGTAACTGACCTTGCCCGCGCAGTTCACCCCGGATTGGGATGTAGCGGCAGCGCGCGAGGCGGCGGTGAGGTCCGCGCCCGGCGGCTGGTCGCCCGGCACGCTGCGCGCCTGGGGCGCTTCCTGCATCCTGCCCGTCCCGCCGACAAGGGCCAGAGCCTCGCGCCGGGCCGCATCGACCGAAGTCGCGGAGTTGTCTTCGGGCGGCAGCGCGCCCGAGCCGGTACCCACGACGATCCCGCCGCCGCCCTGGTTCTGCCCGGCAAGGTCCGGATCGACCATGATCTGGTCGGCCAGCGCGCCGCTCAGCGCGGCATCGCCATCATCGGCCGGCCTGGGCCTGGCTTCCTCGTCCTTGCCGCAGGCGGCGAGCAGGACGGCCGGCGCGAGCGCAAGGCTCGCGAATTGTCTAAGCTTCGGCATCGACCACTCCCGCCACGAAAAATCCCGCCATTGCTGGTGGCGGGACGGTTAACGCTTTCTTGCCGGGAATGGTGAAAAATTCGCCTGTCTCGGTTTGGGATAAGCCCCGGTTCGAGAAGAAGTGTCGGCCGGGGCCCGCTTCTGAAAGGCCCCGGCCGAAACACTTCTTAGCGGCAACGCGAATTGTCCTTGTCGATCGCGCGGCCCAGCAGGCCACCGCCGGCGGCGCCCAGGATGGCACCTAGCGTCCGGTCACCCCGGCCGGCGATCTCGTGACCTGCCAGGCCACCCACGGCAGCACCGATCAGCAGGCCGGTCGTGCCATTGTCACGGCGGCAATAATAGCGGCCGTCACGGCCCCGCCACACGTCGCCACGATAGCCATAGTCGCGATTGCGATAGCCGCGGTCGTAGCGGCCGTAGCGATCATAACGGTCGTAGCGGTCATAACGGCGGCTGCGGTCCTGGCTATCGATACCGGTCACATCGGCGACCGAATAATGCGACGCGACGGGGGCAGCCTCGAAAGGCGCGGCCTGCGACGGGGGGGCGGTCAGAGCCATGCCGGTAGCGGCGGCGGCAATGGCGGCGGCCTTGATCTTGGTGCTCATCATGGTTCTTCTCCTTGATCCTGGGAGCGGCGGGTGAATGCCCTCGCTCGATGTGTTCATATCTAGGTCTCCTTTCCTGAACACGAGCCAACCGCCGCGTTCAGATTTGCACTTTTTGTAACAGCTTATCGCAACCGGCGGGCTATAGGCCGCCGATGACGCCTGAAAGGAACAACCGCGCCGGCCTTCCCTACGCGCTCGCCTGCTACACGATCTGGGGCTTCCTCCCGCTCTACATGCTGGCCGTCAAAGCGGTGCCGCCGGTGGAATTCGTGGCCTGGCGCATCCTCTTCACCGTACCGGTCTGCCTGGTCTTCCTGCTCGCCCGACGGCAGCTGGCCGCGCTGTTCGCCACGCTGAAGGACCTGCGCGCGGTGCGCAGCCTGTTCGTCAGCTCCTGCCTGATCGGCGGCAACTGGCTGACCTACATCTTCGCGATCAGCGAAGGCCATGTCTACGCGACCAGCCTGGGCTACTACATCAACCCGCTGGTCAACGTCCTCATCGGCACCTGCCTGCTGGGCGAGAAGCTGACGCGGCGCCAATGGATCGCCGTCGGCCTGGCGGGGATCGGCGTGCTCATCCTGCTGGTCGGCGCGTTCACCTCGCTGTGGATCAGCCTGACGCTGGCGATCACTTTCG
>CAMLQG010000015.1 GCA_946482075.1 uncultured Erythrobacteraceae bacterium | reverse complement strand
CGTCTTCGCCCGAGATGCCCCAGGCGATGTCCGACATGTGGACCATGCCGTCCACATCGCCGTCCAGGCCGATGAACAGGCCGAATTCGGTGGCGTTCTTGACTTCGCCTTCCACGATCGAACCGACCGGGTGCTTCTCGGCGAAGCCTTCCCACGGGTTCTGCTGGGCCTGCTTGAGGCCGAGGCTGATGCGGCGCTTGTCCGAATCGACTTCGAGCACCACCACGTCGACTTCCTGGCTGGTCGAGACGATCTTGCCGGGGTGGACGTTCTTCTTGGTCCAGGACATTTCCGACACGTGGACCAGGCCTTCGATGCCGGCTTCCAGTTCCACGAAAGCGCCGTATTCGGTGATGTTGGTGACATGGCCCGAAAGCTTCGCACCCGTCGGGTACTTGGCGGCGACGCCTTCCCACGGATCGCTTTCAAGCTGCTTCATGCCGAGGCTGATGCGCTGCGTGTCGTGGTTGATGCGGATGATCTGCACGGTGACGGCGTCGCCGATATTGATCACTTCGTTCGGGTGGTTGACGCGCTTGTAGCTCATGTCGGTGACATGGAGCAGGCCGTCGATGCCGCCGAGATCCACGAAGGCGCCGTAATCGGTGATGTTCTTCACCACGCCTTCCAGCACCTGGCCTTCGGACAGCTTGTCGATCAGTTCCGAACGCTGTTCCGCGCGGGTTTCTTCCAGAACGGCGCGGCGCGACACGACGATGTTGCCGCGGCGGCGATCCATCTTGAGGATCTGGAAGGGCTGCGGCACGTCCATCAGCGGGCCGACATCCCGCACCGGGCGGATATCGACCTGGCTGCCGGGCAGGAAGGCCACGGCACCGTCGAGGTCGACGGTGAAGCCGCCCTTGACGCGGCCGAAGATGCGGCCTTCGACGCGCTTGCCTTCGCCGAATTCGTTTTCGAGCTTGTCCCAGGCGGCTTCGCGGCGGGCGCGGTCGCGGCTGAGCATCGCTTCGCCATCGGCATTTTCCACGCGGTCGACGAAGACTTCGACTTCGTCACCGACCTGGAGGCCGTGCGGCTGGTCGCCATAAGCGAATTCGCGCAGCGAAACGCGGCCTTCGCTCTTCAGGCCGACGTCGATGACGGCCTTGTCGTTCTCGATGGCGGTGATCGTGCCTTTGACGACGCGGCCTTCGAAGCCGCCATCGGCTGCGCCGCCGAGCTGTTCGTCAAGAAGTGCCGCGAAATCGTCGCGGGTCGGGTTTGCCGAAGTGGCCATAAAATCAGGTCCTAACTTACGTTTTTCCGGCCAGGCGGTTGTATCCGCCGGTCTTTGATGGCCGAACCGCCGCACGGGCCGAATGCCCTGCGCGGCATCCTTGCGGCGCGGGTGACGGGCGGAAGCAAAAAGGGGCGGAAGCGGAACGGGGCGTTCCTGCATCCGGCATCACCATTTTCGCGAAGCCGCCCGACGGCCTTTGCCGCTCGGACGGGCGCGCGCCTAAGCGAAAACGGAAGCGAAGGCAAGGAAAAGCCGACGAGGCGAGGGCAGGGTGAGGGGAGGGATTGACACAGTTGACACTGTCCTGGGGAAGTCTTTCTCCCTTCCCGCAGGCGCTCACCCTTCTCCCGTTCGCCCTGAGTCTGTCGAAGGGCCGCTTTCCTTTTTCAGCGTTGCGATTGAAGAAAGACGGTGCTTCGACAAGCTCAGCACGAACGGATGGCGCGGTGACTATCACGCCAGCCTTGCGCCATCGGGCACGCGCGGATCGGGCTCGGTCAGCACGATCGCGCCATCCTCATCCGCAAGACCCAGCAGAAGGATTTCGGAACGGGCGGGACCGATCTGGCGGGGCGGAAAGTTCACTACGCCCAGCACGCGCTTTCCGGGCAAGTCCTCCGGCGCGTAGTGGACGGTGATCCGGGCGATGCTTTTCCTGAGGCCGATGCCGGGGCCGAAATCCACCATCAGCCGATAGCTGGGATTGCGGGCTTCGGGGAAGGGCTCTGCCTCACGGATCGTGCCGGCGCGGATGTCGACCTTCAGGAAGTCGTCGAAAGCGATTTCGGATGCCGGCGGACTGGCGGGATCATGGACGATATGCATGGGCGCGGTCTGGCAAATCGACGGCGTATAGGACAGCGGAATTATGTGTCCCGCTCATCCTGAGGAACCATAGATCTCGTGGAAATGGCGTCTCGAGGGATAGGTCCCTCCTCATCGTGAGCGATGGTCCAGGATTCCTTCCACCGCGGCGATAGCTGCTGCGATCGCCTCGTCTCGCCCGAGATCCGACGTATCGAGCACCACCGCATCCGCTGCAGCGCGCAAGGGGGCTTCGGCGCGGTTGATGTCGCGTTCGTCGCGTGCGCGCAGATCGGCGGCGATGGCGTCCAGCGTCACCTCGATCCCGCGTTCCCGCATTTCCAGGAAACGCCGCCGGGCCCGCGCTTCGACCGATGCGGTGACGAACAGCTTGGCTTCCGCTTCCGGCGCGATCACCGTGCCGATATCCCGCCCATCCAGCACCGCGCCGCCGGGCTGGCGGGCGAAGCTGCGCTGACGTTCGAGCAGTGCCGCGCGCACATCGCGATGGCTTGAGACCCGGCTGGCGAGGCCGCCCGTCTCCTCGCTGCGCAGGGCCGGGTCGGTCAGCAGCGCTTCCGAGAAGGCGCAGGCGGCCAGCGCGTCGGCCTCATCGTCCGGATTGCCGCCATTGAGCAGCACCTGCCGCCCGACTGCGCGATAGAGCAGGCCCGTATCCATCAGCGGTAGCCGGAAATGCGCGGCGAGCGCCTGGGCGATCGTGCCTTTGCCGGATGCCGTGGGGCCGTCGACGGCGATGATCATTGGCCGCCCCTTCGAGCTGCCTTCACCAGCCCCCAGATCGCGATCGAGGCCCAGAAGAATTCGAGCACCAGCGAGGCCGGGTTCATGTTCACCAGCAGCGAGACGGTGAGCAGAGCTGCGCCCAGCAGATTGACGCCATGCTGGATGACCGGGTTCGGCGTCTCGCGCGAGGTGATGTAGGCATAGGCGAAGATGATGCAGGCCATCCCGGCGAAGCCGAAGATATTGGCGGTGGCGGGGGTCATCGGACTATCCCCTTTTCGTCATCCCCGCGAAAGCGGGGACCCAGGGCCGGATCGTGTGGGGCTTCCTGGGTTCCCGCTTTCGCGGGAATGACGGGGAAAAGGGGTGATGTCATCCCCGCGCCCCATCCAGCAGCGCTTCGAAATTGGGGAAGCTCGTGGCGATCGGGCGTGTGTCGTCCACTTCCACGCCATCCTTGCTGGCAAGGCCGGCCACCGCCAGGCTCATCGCGATGCGGTGGTCGAGATGGGTGGCGATCGGCGCATTCGCGGTTCCGCGCAGCAGATCGCCGCCGGTGCCGTGGATCACCAGACCGTCCTCGCCTTCCTCCACCTGCACGCCGACGGAAGCGAGCGCGGTCGCCATCACGGAGAGGCGATCCGATTCCTTCACGCGCAGCTCGTCGAGCCCGCTCGTCACCGTGGTGCCTTCGGCCAGCGCAGCGGCCACGAAAAGGATCGGGAATTCGTCGATCATGCTGGGCGCGAGGGCCGGATCGACTTCCACGCCCTTCAGCACCGAATGGCGCACGAGAAGATCGGCTACCGGCTCGCCACCGACGATGCGCGGGTTCACTTCGGTAATGTCGCCGCCCATGTCGCGCAGGACGGTCACGATGCCGGCACGAGTGGGATTGAGGCCGACATTCTCGATCAGGAGCTCGCTGCCGGGCACGATCAGAGCGGCGACGATGAAGAAGGCGGCGGAGGACGGATCGCTCGGCACTTCGATCTGCTGCGGCGTAAGCTCGGCTTCGCCCCTTATGCGGATCGTGCGGACGCCATCGGCATCTTCCTCTACCGTAAGCTCCGCACCGAAGCCCTGAAGCATGCGTTCGGAATGGTCGCGCGTGGGTATGGGTTCGATCACGGTGGTGATGCCCGGCGTGTTGAGGCCGGCGAGCAGCACCGCGCTCTTCACCTGGGCGGAAGCGACCGGCAGGCGATAGGTGATCGGGACGGCCGGGCTGGCGCCGCGCAGCATCAGCGGCAGGCGGCCACCGGGGCTGGACTGGAAATCGGCGCCCATCTGCGAGAGCGGCTCCGCCACGCGGCCCATCGGGCGCTTGGACAGGCTCTCATCGCCCACGAATGTAGCGATGATCGGATGCGAAGCGACGAGTCCCATCAAGAGGCGGGTGGAGGTGCCGCTATTGCCCATGTCGAGCGCGGCCTGCGGCTGGAGCAGCCCGCCGACGCCCACGCCGTGGATGCGCCATTCGCCATTGTCCAGCCGGCTGATCGTGGCGCCCATGGCGCGCAGCGCGGCGGCGGTTGACAGCACGTCCTCGCCTTCCAACATACCGGTGACGCGGCTTTCCCCCACAGCCAGCGCCGACAGCATCAGCGCACGATGGCTGATCGACTTGTCGCCGGGAACGCGCAAGGCTCCCTTGAGGGGCGCGCCTGCCAGGAAACGGCGCGGGCGCATCGCGGTGGGGTCTGCGGCGGACATGGTGGCTTTCGGTCTTTCAGGCTTGCTGTGGCAGCTTTGGCAATTGAAGGCGCGCGGCTTTTGACAGCGCGGGCTTGCTATGGCAAGGCGCGCGCCGCGCTCCATCCGGGAGCTTCTTGTCGTCAAGTGTGCAATGTATCCAGCCACCGCCTGCATGGGCGGGCTATGTTGAGGATATTACATGGTAAAGCCTGAGTGGGGCACGAAGCGTACCTGCCCGAAATGCAGCCTTCGCTTCTACGATCTGGGCAAGCAAGAGCCCGTTGCCTGCATCGAATGCGGCAACCAGTGGTATCCCGAGCCCGTGCTGAAGTCCAAGCAGCCCATTCCCTTTGAGGAAATCAAGGAGAAGAAGGTGCTGGAAGATCAGGATGCCGATCTCGGCGATGATGATCTGGAAGATATCGACGAGGATACCGATTCGCCGGACAACGATGTCGATCTCGGCGGCGATGACGATCTGGGCGTCGGTCCAGGCTCGGACGACGACGAAGACGACACCTGATCGCGGGGTTCGCCCGGGAAGTGAAGGTCGGGCGAATTTGTCTCTTGCCAAGGTTGGGACGTGCTACTAGAGGCGGCGTCCCGGCCGGAAGGCTGGGATGGGCAGTCTCCCAGGATTGCCCGGATTTGAATGGCTCGGGGCCTTAGCTCAGCTGGGAGAGCGCTACAATGGCATTGTAGAGGTCAGCGGTTCGATCCCGCTAGGCTCCACCATTCGAACTGACATGTGACGGTTTTAGCCGCACGCTGGCCGACGAGTTCTCGTCCGCCGGCGTTTTTGGCGTTTGATGCGGGAAATTCCCGCGAAGGAGCAGAAAGGGCATGTTCGACAGCCTTTCGGATCGCCTTGGCGGCGTGTTCGACAAGCTGCGCGGCCGGGGCGCGCTGAAGGAAGACGATGTGCGCGCAGCGATGCGCGAAGTGCGCATCGCGCTGCTCGAAGCCGATGTCGCGCTGCCAGTCGTCCGCCGCTTCGTCGATGCCGTGACCGAAAAGGCCATCGGCCAGTCGGTCCTGCGCTCGGTCACGCCAGGCCAGCAGGTCGTCAAGATCGTCCATGATGAGCTGGTCGAGACGTTGGGCGGCGAGGAAGCCGTCGGCCTTGATCTCGTCGCGGTGCCGCCCGTCGTCGTGATGATGGTAGGCCTCCAGGGCTCGGGCAAGACCACCAGCACGGCCAAGATCGCCAAGCTGCTGAAGGACAAGCAGGGCAAGAAGGTGATGATGGCGTCCTTGGATGTCAATCGCCCCGCCGCGCAGGAGCAGCTCGCCGTGCTCGGCGAACAGGTGAGCGTCGCCACGCTGCCGATCATCGTAGGCCAGGCCCCGGTCGACATCGCCACGCGCGCGCTGCAATCGGCCAAGCTGCAGGCGGTGGACGTGCTGCTGCTCGACACTGCCGGCCGCTTGCATGTCGATGACGCGCTGATGGAGGAGATGAAGGCCGTAGCCGCCATTTCCCGTCCCCAGGAAGTGCTGCTCGTCGTCGATTCGCTGACCGGCCAGGACGCTGTGAACGTCGCGCAGAGCTTTGCCGGCCAGGTCGATCTCACCGGTGTCGTGCTCACCCGCATGGACGGCGACGCCCGCGGCGGTGCGGCGCTCTCCATGCGCGCGGTCACCGGCAAGCCGATCAAGTTCGCCGGCACGGGCGAGAAGATCGACGCGATCGAGCCGTTCCATCCCGGCCGTGTCGCCAACCGCATCCTTGGCATGGGCGATGTCGTCTCGCTGGTCGAGAAGGCGGCTGCGGTCGTCGATAAGGAAGAGGCGGACAAGCTTGCCGAGCGGATGATGAAAGGCCAGTTCGACATGAACGACCTTCGCACCCAGTTCCGCCAGATGCAGAACATGGGCGGGCTCGGCATGCTCGCCAATCTGATGCCCGGCATGAAGAAGGCCAAGCAGGCGATGCAGCAGTCCGGCATGGACGATCGCGTGCTGCTGCGCATGGATGCGATCATCGGCTCGATGACGCCGAAGGAACGCGCACGGCCCGAACTGCTCAATGCCAAGCGCAAGATCCGCATTGCCAACGGTTCCGGCGTGCAGGTTCAGGATGTGAACAAGCTCCTGAAGATGCACCAGGAAATGGGCCGCGCGATGAAGCAGATCAAGAAAATGGGCGGCCTCAAGGGCCTCGGCGCGCTGTTCGGCAAGGGCGGCCTCGATGCCGCCATGCCGGGCCTGGGTGGCGGAGCAGGGGGACTGCCCGGTCTCGGTGGCGGAATGGGCGGTGGTCAGATCCCGCCCGATCTCCAGAATTTATTGAACAAGAAGTGATTTCATCAGGTTACGGAAGAAAGGTAAGTCAGAATGGCAATTGCATTGCGTTTGTCGCGCGGTGGCGCGAAGAAGCGGCCCTATTATCGCATCGTGGCCTCGGACGTCCGCAGTCCGCGTGACGGCAAGTATCTGGAGCAGATCGGCACTTACAATCCGGTCCTGCCCAAGGGCGATGAGAACCGCATCAAGCTGAACGAAGATCGCGCTCGCTACTGGCTGAGCGTCGGCGCGCAGCCGACCGATCGTGTCGCCCGCTTCCTCGACGCTGCCGGCATCCGTGAGCGCGAAGCCCGCGTGAACGCCAAGAAGGGTGAGCCGGGCCAGAAGGCCAAGGATCGCGCCGAAGACAAGGCCGCCAAGCTGGCCGAGGCGGAAGAAGCCGCCCGCGCCGCTGAAGAAGCCAAGAACGCTCCGGCTGAAGAGCCCGCCGCGGAAGAGGAAGCGCCCGCTGCCGAAGCTCAGGCCGAGGAAGCTCCTGAAGCTGCTGCCGAAGAAGCGCCTGCCGAAGCGGCCGGCGAGGAACAGGCCGAGGGTTGATGCTTTATCTCCCCTCCCCTTCAGGGGAGAGGCAGGGGGTGGGGCGGTGAGTGCCGCTCCTCCCGAGAAGCCCCACCCCAACCCCTCCCCTGAAGGGGAGGGGCTTGAAAGCCGTGCCGAGCGCCCCGTCACCGTCGCTGCCGTCGCCGGCGCGCATGGCGTGACGGGAGAAGTCCGCCTCAAGCTGTTCGGGGAAGGCGTGGACGCCCTCAAGCGCTACCGCGCCTTCAATGACGGCAGGCTGACGCTGGACAAGTTGCGGCCGGACAACAAGGGCGGCGCGGTCGTGCGCTTCGCCGAAGTGACGGACCGCAACGCGGCCGAAGCCCTGCGCGGCACGGTGTTGACCGTGCCGCGTTCCGCCCTTCCGCCGCTGGGCGAGGGCGAATATTACCATGCCGATCTCGTCGGCCTGCCTGCGGTCTCCACCAGTGGGGATGCACTCGGCACTTGCGTCTCGGTCGAGAATTACGGCGCGGGCGACATCCTCGAAATCGAAAAGCCCGACGGCAAGCGCTTCATGGTTCCCATGCGGGAAGAAGCGGTACCGGAATGGAGCGATCTCAAAGGCCTCGTGATTGACGCTGCATTCGCGGAATAGTATATATACGTTATGTATATACGGAGGCTGTCGTGACGAAGGAATGGAAGATCAAGACTTTCAAATCCGGAAACTCGATCGCGCTGCGTTTGCCGAAAGCCATGGGATTTGAGGAGGGCGATGAAGTCGTCGTAGTGCCTCACTCGGACGGGACCTTCAGCTTCTGGAAGGAAGATGACGGGCTGAAAGTGCTTATGAGCCTGTATGGAGCATTTTCTCCAGGTTTCATGTCCGAAGGCCGCGGGGACATCGAGCAAGATGACTATGACTGGGACAAGTCGCCGTCGAAGGGCCGGGCAGCCTGAACTTGTTCCTGCTGGACACCAATACCTGCATCGATTTCGCATTGGCCCGCAGCGATTTGCTGCGCGAGCGGGTCCGGCTTGCTTATCCGCAGGGTCTCTCGATCTCGACGATTGCGCTCGCCGAATTGCGCGTCGGCGCGCGCCATAAAGGCGCCGAACCCGAAGATGAAAAGCGATTGGACGCCTTTATTCAGGTTCTGAACCTGCGCGAATTCGATGAGCGGGCGGCAAACGTCTATGGCAGCATTTCGCGACAGATAGGCGTGAATCGGAAGAGCTTCGACAGATTGATCGCAGCGCACGCCCTGTCGCTCGACCTTACGCTGGTGACCCGCAACGGAAAGGACTTCGCCGACGTGCCGGGGTTGAAGGTCGAGAACTGGACCGTCTGAGTGCCTTTCTCCGCCACCATCATCACCCTCTATCCGGACATGTTCCCCGGCCCGCTCGGCGTCTCGCTTGCGGGCCGGGCGCGGGAGGAGGGGGCGTGGTCGCTGGAGATGGTCCAACTGCGCGATTTTGCCAAGGACAAGCACCGCACGGTGGACGACACGCCCGCCGGCGGCGGAGCCGGGATGGTGCTCAAGGCGGATGTGCTCGCGGCTGCTATTGACTATGCTCGCTCCCGACCCGTTCGCCCAGAGCTTGTCGAAGGACAGTCCTTCTCTTCCGAAGAAAAAAGCGGCCCTTCGACAAGCTCTGGGCGAACGGAAACGGGGGTGGTCGAAAGACCCGTCATCGCCCTGACCCCTCGCGGAAGGCCGCTTACGCAGGCGCGCGTGCGGGAGCTGGCGGCGGGGCCGGGGGTCATCCTCCTGTGCGGAAGATTCGAGGGATTCGACGAGCGGATCTTCGCCGGCAGGCAGGTCGAAGAGGTCGCCATAGGCGATATCGTGCTGTCGGGCGGAGAACCTGCTGCGATCATGCTTCTGGACGCTTGCATTCGCCTGCTTCCCGGCGTAATGGGCGCGCCCGAAAGCGGACATGATGAGAGCTTCGAACAGGGGCTGCTCGAATATCCGCATTATACCCGACCTGTCGAATGGGAAGGGCGCACGATCCCTGAAGTGCTGCGATCGGGGGATCATGCGAAGATCGCCGCCTGGCGCAAGGCCAATGCGGAAAATGACACACGGTTACGCAGACCGGACCTTTGGGAGCGTTACGGTAACGCTCGGGACCGATCTGCCTCTGGCGCGCGGCGTGATGAGGAATAACAGGCGATGAACCTGATTCAGCAGCTCGAAGCCGAAGCGATCGAGCAACTCAAGGGTGACAAGCAGGTCCCCGAATTCCGCGCGGGCGACACGGTCCGCATCGGTGTGCGCGTCGTCGAAGGCGAGCGTACCCGCGTCCAGAATTTCGAAGGCGTGTGCATTGCCCGGTCCAACCGCGGCATGGGCTCGAACTTCACCGTGCGCAAGATGAGCTTCGGGGAAGGCGTGGAACGCGTCTTCCCGCTCTATTCGCCGAACATCGACAGCATTACGGTCGTCCGCCGCGGTGCCGTGCGTCGTGCCAAGCTGTACTATCTGCGTGGCCGCACCGGTAAACGTGCGCGTATTGCGGAACGGCGCGAAAGCACCGGCCAGGAGGGCTAAGCCCCCCGCCCGACGCGAAGTTCGCAAGGGGCGCCCTGGCCAGAGAGCCGGGGCGCCCTTTTCTTTTCAGGACGATTGAAATCATCGAGTGCGTCGGCAACGAGTCGGCAAGGAGTTCACAAATGGGTTATCGTGTTGCTGTTGTCGGTGCGACCGGGAATGTCGGTCGCGAGATGCTCGCCATCCTGGCCGAGCGCGAGTTCCCCTGCGATGAGATCGCGGCGGTGGCCAGCCCGCGTTCCACCGGCACGGAAATCGAATTCGGCGATACCGGCAAGATGCTCAAGGTGAAGAATATCGAGCATTTCGATTTCACCGGCTGGGATATCGCGCTGTTCGCGGCCGGCTCCGGCCCGACGAAGATCTACGCGCCCAAGGCGGCGGAGCAGGGCTGCGTCGTCATCGACAACAGCTCGCTCTATCGCATGGACCCGGACGTGCCGCTGGTCGTGCCCGAAGTGAACCCGGACGCGATCGACGGCTACACCAAGCGCAACATCATCGCGAACCCCAACTGCTCCACCGCGCAGATGGTCGTCGCACTGAAGCCGTTGCATGATTTCGCCACGATCAAGCGCGTCGTCGTCTCCACCTACCAGTCGGTCTCCGGCGCCGGCAAGGAAGGCATGGACGAGCTGTTCGAGCAGAGCCGCGCGATCTTCGTCGGCGATCCGGTGGAGCCCAAGAAGTTCACCAAGCAGATCGCGTTCAACGTGATCCCGCATATCGACGTCTTCCTCGACGATGGTTCGACCAAGGAAGAATGGAAGATGGTGGTCGAGACCAAGAAGATCCTCGATCCCAAGGTGAAAGTGCTGGCGACCTGCGTTCGCGTGCCTGTCTTCGTCGGCCATTCCGAAGCGATCAGCCTGGAGTTCGAGAAGGAAATCTCCGCCAAGCAGGCGCAGGATCTGCTGCGCGAAGCGCCGGGCATCATGCTGGTCGATAAGCGCGAGGACGGCGGATACGTCACCCCGATCGAAAGCGCGGGCGACAGCGCGACCTATATCAGCCGCGTGCGCGAGGATTCGACCGTCGAGAACGGCATCAGCCTGTGGTGCGTGTCGGACAATCTCCGCAAGGGTGCGGCGCTGAACGCGGTGCAGATCGCGGAACTGCTCGGCCGCCGGCACTTGAAGAAGGGTTGACCGTATAAACCTCCCCGCGTGCAAGCGTGGGGAGGATCATCCTTTCGTCATCCCAGCGAAGGCTGGGATCGCATTGATCGACGTGTCACCTGGCCTAAAGCGACCCCAGCCTTCGCTGGGGTGACGGCCTGATCAATGCCCGTCCGGCACCGGCGGAGGCCCGGATGCAGGCTTGGGCCGGCGGATGATCAGGATCAGCGGTGCCGCGAGGATGGCCGCCCACATGATCAGCCAGAAATCGTTGATATAGCCGATCATCGCCGCCTGGCGGTTCACTTCCATGTCGGCGATGCGCAGCGCGCTTTCGCTGAATTCGCGGAAGCCGCCCACGGCGGCCACGTCGAACAGGTCGGCGGCCGGATTGCGCATGCTGCCTGCCAGTTCCATGTGGCTGGTCTGGATCGAACGGGCAAGCTGCGCGGTAACGATCGAGATGCCGACCGACGATCCCACCAGGCGGCTGAGATTCATCAGACCGGACGCGTCCGTGCGCAGGCGCGGCGGGAGCGTGACATAAGCGATGACGAAGACCGGCAGCGAGACGAAACCCACGCCCATGCCCTGGATCACGCCCGTCCAGATGATGTGGGCTTGCGACATCGTCAGCGACCAGTGCGACATGTCCCACAGCGACCAGATCGCACAGACGAAACCGATCGCGACCGAGATGCGCGGGTCCCAGTTGCGCGCCAGCATCCGGCTGCCGATCTGCATCGCGAACATCGCGCCGATGCCGCGTGGGGCCAGCACGATGCCGGTGTCGAACACGGTGTATCCCATCAGCCCCTGCAGCATCGAGGGCAGCAGCGCCATCGTGGCGTAGATCACGATCCCGATCAGCGAGGAGAAGATCAGCGAGATCATGAAATTGAGATCGGCGAAAAGGTGCCGATCGAAAAGCGGGGCCTTGGCCGTGACGAAATGCACGATCAATATCCAGAGCGCGGAGATCGTGACGCCGAAATAGATCCAGGTCTCGAATGCGTCGAACCAGTCCACATGGTGGCCGCGATCCAGCATGAGCTGAAGCGCGGAAAGGCCGATCGCCAGCACGAAGAACCCGAACAGGTCGAAGGAGCGGCCGGCCCGTTTCGGGTGTTCGGGCAGGGTGAAATAGAGCAGTGCGAGCGAAATCGCGCCCAACGGCAGGTTGACGAAGAATACCCAGCGCCAAGCCCAGTTTTCCGTCAGCCAGCCGCCGATCAGGGGCCCCAGGATCGGGCCCATCACTGCGCCCAGGCCCCACAGCGTCATCATCTTGGCGTGCTGGCTGGGCCGGCTGATGTCGAGCAGCAGGCTCTGGCTCAGCGGCAGGATGAATGCGCCGGTCAGCCCTTGGAGGCTGCGGAAGATCACCATCTGAGGCAGGTTCTGGGCAATGCCGCAGAGCATCGAGGTGGTGACGAAGAGCAGGGCGGAAAGCAGGAAGAGCCGACGAGCGCCGATCCGTTCGGCCAGCCAGCCGCAGAGCGGCATGCCGATGGCGTGGGCGATCATGTAGCTGGTCAGCATCCACATGATCGATTCCGGCGTGGCGCCCAGCGCCGACTGCATGTGCGGTATCGCAACGTTGGCGATAGTGGTGTCGAGCAGCGGCAGGATCGCGGACAGCATGATGCCCGCCACCGCTATGCTGTGATAGCGGGTGGGCAGGACCGCCCTGTCGCCTGGCGGATGATGCGCCGCGGGTACGGGAACATCCTCCGCCGAGGCGGCGCCGGCCGCCATGGACTCAGCGCTCCTTGTCGTCGGTGTAGACGGTCACGTGGCTGGACAGGCCGGCGATCAGCCGGCGCGCGCTTTTCCCGTCGATGGCGATGCGCACGGGCACGCGCTGAGTGACTTTGACCCAGTTGCCCGTCGCGTTCTGCGCGGGCAGCACGGAGAATTCCGACCCCGTCCCGGCGCCGATCGCCTGGACATGCCCTTTGAGCGTCACGTCCGGATAGGCGTCGAATTCGAGTTCCGCGCGCTGGCCCACGCGCATGTTCTTGAGCTGGGTTTCCTTGAAATTGGCTTCGACATAGACGCTGTCATCCGCCACCAGCGTCAGCACCGGCAGGCTCTGGATCATCAGCTGGCCGGGGTGAAGCCGATCGGCTTCCGCGATGCGGCCGGCGATCGGCGCGCGCACTTCGGTGCGGCGCAGGTTGAGTTCGGCATTGGCCTTCTGCGCGAGAGCGGCGGCAACGCGCGGGTCCTGGTCGGGCACGGCGGCGCCGCGCGCGAGCTTGGCGCGCGCTTCGCCCTGTTCGGCGATTGCAAGGCGCAGCGCATCGCGTGCCTGGGCGACTGCATGGCTCGCCGCGTCATAATCGGCCTTGGTGGTGAAGCCCCGGCTCCACAGCGCCTTCTGGCGGGCGAGGCGGGTTTGCGCGAAGGCGATATCCTCTCGCGCGGCGGAAATATTCGCGCCGGACAGATCGGCCGCGCCGGCGAGCGCGGTATAGTCGGCCTGCGCCTCGGCGATCTGGGCGTTCGCTTCCGCCAGCTTCACTTCATAGGGTTCCCGATCGATACGGAAGAGCAGCTGGCCCCTCTTCACCACGTCGTTTTCCTTGACGAAGACTTCGGTCAGCGGGCCGTTCACTTCCGGCGCGAGCGAGATCTTGTCGAGCTTGACATAGGCGTTGTCGGTCGAGACCTTGCCCTGCTGGCTCCACCAATAGACCAGTCCACCCACAATCAGTAGGATGGGCAGGATGAACATCAGGAGCCGGCGCCTGTTCCTGTTCGGAGCGTCGGCTTCCGCTCCGGCGGAATCATCAATCTGCGGATCGGCTTCAGCCATGCTTGTATCGCGTCCGTGCGAACCGACCGCTGCCAGACGCTGCGCCCCCTTCGGCGATGCCCCCTCCAACGATGGTCACTCTGGTTGACATCTCTCGACGGCCATATGACCAGCGATTGCAGCAAAGCAATCTTTTATCGCACCATATTGCGCATAACACGCAGGAGGACATGATTGTTGACGAAGTAACCATGCAGACCGTCCCATCCTTCGACGGCGCGGAACTGGCCATTCATCGGAAAGGTGCGGGGCGGCCGGTCGTGCTGTTGCACGGGCTGTTCTCCAGCGCGCAGATGAACTGGATCCGCTTCGGCCATGCGCAGGCGCTGGCCGATGCCGGCTTCGAAGCGATCATGCCGGATCTGCGCGCGCATGGGAGAAGCGCCGCGCCGCATGATCCGGCATCCTATCCGCGCGACGCGCTGGTGCGCGATCTCGCAGCGGTGATCGAGGCGTTGGAGCTGTCGGACTACGATCTGTGCGGTTTCTCCCTGGGCGCGCGCACATCGGCGCGGGGCGTGGTGGCGGGGTTGCGCCCCCGCCGGCTGGTGCTGGGCGGGATGGGGCTGGAAGGGCTTTCAGGCTGGCGCGGCCGGGCCGATTTCTTCATCGATGCGATCGACCGCTTCGGGGAGGTCGGGCAGGGCGATCCGGCCTTCATGGCCGTACAGTTCATGAAGACGATGAAGATCGATCGCGTCGCGGCCCGCCTGCTCCTGCAGAGCGTGGAGGATACGGATAGAGCCGATCTTGCGAAGATCGCCATGCCCACTCTCGTCGTGTGCGGTGCGGAAGACCAGGACAATGGATCCGCCTCCGCGCTGGCCGATGCGCTGCCCAGCGCCGTCTTCGAGGAAGTGCCGGGCACGCATATGAGTTCGGTCACCGATCCGGCGCTGGGACGCGCTATCGCCGCTTTCCTGGCGCAAGAGTGATTGTCGGGACCTGGATCGTCGTTGCGAAGGCCGCAGGTCCGAAGCAATCCGGAGCTTTCGAGTGGCGCCCTGGATTGCTTCGACCGGCTGCGCCCATCTCGCAATGACGAAGGTTCGAGGTACTCTTTAGCGGAACAGCAGCCAGAGGATGATGATCACGGGTATCGGCACGCCGATCAGCCAGAGAAGCAGGCCCTTGCCCATTTCGTGTTCTCCTTCCGATCCTCCCGCTGGTCAATGCCGATCGGCGCACGATGTTCCGGGAATGGGCCTTGGCATCATCGCTGGGGCGATGCAGGATGGGCTGACAATGGCAAAGGGGATCTTGGATGCTGACACTCTATCATGCGCCCACCACGCGTTCCTTCCGCATCAAATGGCTGCTGGAGGAACTGGGCGTGCCGTATGACGAGCAGGTGCGCAATTTCTACAACGAGGATCGGGTGGCCTCCGCCTATCTCGCGATCAATCCCGGCGCCACCTATCCAGCGATGGAGGATGACGGGCTGGTCCTGACCGAATCCGGCGCGATCATCAATTATATCCTCCGCAAATACGGCAACGGCCGCTTCCAGCCGCCGGAGGGCAGCCGCGAACAGGCGCTGGTCGATCAATGGATGTTCTGGTCGGAAGGCAATTTCGCCATCTATCAGCGTTATTTCTGGGACCATCTGACCCCGCCGCCGGCCTGCGTGACCGACCCGATCAAGAGCGTGGGGGAGGAAGGGGTGAAGCAGGCGATCAAATATTCCTATCAAGCGGAAATCGCGTTGCGGGATACGGGATACATGGTGGGCGACGATCTGACGGGTGCAGACTTCATGCTGTGTTTTCCGTTCTTCCTCGGCAACATGGGCGGCTTCTTCAAGACGCGTCCCAAGATCCAGGCCTATGTCCAGCGCATAGCGGAGCGTCCGGCATACCAGGCCGCGATCGCGGATACGATGGAATGCCTCAAGACCCTCTTCACCCCGGACGCCAAGAGCTTCCGGGTGCATGAGGATGCCGTCACGATCTGGAGCTAGACGCCATGGACGACGTGACCAAGGTGGTCGAGATCGAACAGATCAAGCAGCTCAAGCACCGCTATTTCCGGGGCGTGGACACGAAGGACTGGGCCCTTTTGGCCACCGTCTTTCACGAGGATTTCGAAGGCGATTTCCGCGGCTCGACCACCGATCCGGCCACAGGCTTCAATCCGACGCCCGAAGCCACGGGCGAAGTGCTCCACGGGCGGGACGCCACCATCGAATCCTTCAAGGTCGCCTGCTCCTATTTCAACTCCGTGCATTTCGGCCACAATCCCGAGATCGAGATCACCGGGGAGGATAGTGCGCGCGGGTTATGGGCGATGGACGATTGCCTGCGCTTCCACGAGGGTGATCTGGCGGAGCTGCACGGCTACGGCCATTATCATGAAACCTATGTGAAGGTCGGTGGGCAGTGGCAGATCAGGACCACGCGGCTGACGCGGATGCGTGTGGACATCACGATGCGCTGAACGCCGGAAATCGGGAGAGAACCATGGACGAACTGACGCGGCTGGCCGCGATCGAGGATATCAAGCAGCTCAAATACCGCTATTTCCGCTGCGTCGACTTCAAGGACTGGGAACTGATCGCGACCGTCTTCCACGAGGATTTCGTGGGCGATTTCCGCGGGGCCGCGAGCGATCCGGACACCGGCTTCAACCCGGTGCCCGATGCGACGTCCGAAGTGCTCCACGGCCGCGCGGCCACCGTTGCGTCCTTCGCGGCCGCCGGCGACCATTTCAGCTCGGTCCATCACGGCCACAATCCCGAGATCGAGATCACCAGCCCCACCACCGCCAAGGGGATCTGGGCGCTGTTCGACACGCTGCGCTTCCGCGAAGGTCCGCTGGCGGAATTCCAAGCCTATGGCCATTACCACGAAACCTATGAGAAGGTCGGCGGCGACTGGCAGATCAAGACCAGCAGGCTGACGCGGCTCAGGGTCGATACGTTCATGCGGTGAGCGAACGAACCCGTCATTGCGAGCGGAGCGAAGCAATCCAGGGCCCACTGCGTAACCGCTCTGGATTGCTTCGTCGCTTTGCTCCTCGCAATGACGGTCTAAAAGCTAACCCCGTCCCTCGATCGCCGCCTGCATCGCCAGGATGCGTTGCGCTTCCTTCAAATGCAGCAGCTCGGTCATCCGGCCGTCGACCTTGATCACGCCCTTGCCGGCGTTCTCGGGAAGCGCGAAGGCCTCCACCACCGCGCGGGAGCGGGCGAGCGCGGCTTCGGTCGGGCCGAAGGCGGCGTTGGCGGTGGCGAGTTGCCGGGGGTGGATCACGGTCTTCCCATCGAACCCCATGGCGGCGCCTTGCGCGCATTGGCGCGCGAGGCCGTCCTCATCCGCGATATCGTTGAACACGCCGTCGATCGCGGCAAGGCCATGGGCGCGCGCGGCGACCACGGCCTGCGTCAGCAGCGGCAGCACCGGACCGCGATCCGCATCGAGCGTACAGCGCATCTCCAGCGCCAGATCGTTGGTGCCGATGACGAAGGCTTCCAGTCCTTCGGCGGCCGCGATGGCGCCAAGATCGAGGAAGGCCTCGCAGGTCTCGATCATCGCCCAGATCGGCAGGGCGCTGCCCAGCGCCGCGCGGGCCTGTGCGATGAGGGCGGGGGAGCCGACCTTGGGCAGCAGAACCGCATCGAGCGGGGCGCCCGCCAGCGCCGCGAGATCATCCGCGCCCCATTGCGTGTCGAGCCCGTTCGCACGGATCACCAGCAGCCGGTTGCCGAAGCCGCCTTCCTTTGCCGCTGCCACCGCCGCCGCCCGCGCGTTCGCCTTGGCATCCGGCGCCACCGCATCCTCCAGATCGAGGATGACGGCATCGGTATCGACCAGACGCGCTTTTTCGACCGCGCTCTGCCGGTCGGCGGGGAGGTAGAGCGCGGTGCGCAAGGGGCGGTCGGTCATGTGATGAGAACCTTGGGGTCTCAGAGTTGCGGGTTACGAGGACTGGTGGGCAAGTCCGGGAAGAATTTGGCCCAGTTGAAAGCCGTATCGGTGAAGCACACGGCCTGCGGTTCGAAACCGTCGCGTTCGTCCAGCGTGCCCGCCTTGATCACGGCGATCTGCGGGAACAGGTCGGACAGGGTCATGATCGGCGATCCGCAATTGCCGCAAAAATGGCGGTGCGCATAGCTGCCGCTGTCGGTGTCCTTGTCGACATAGATCTTGGGCGTGCCGGTGATGCTCACCTGATCGTGCGTCATGATCAGATTGACGGAGAAGGCGGCGCCCCCCTGACGCTGGCAATTGAGGCAATGGCAGGCCATCACCGTCGCCGGCTCGCCCTTCAGCTCGTACCGGATCTCGCCGCAATTGCAGCCGCCCTTGTGGATTTTTTCCTCGCTCATCCGGCCTCTCCTTTATGGTGTTTCGTGCGGGGGTTGACACAGTTGACACTGTCCAGAGGGAAAACTCCGGACCCTTCCCGTGGGCCCGCCAAACCCCCGATTTGCGCCGATTTCGTGACGAGCTGCCATACGCGGGACCATGACAGATCGCACGCGTGTAGGAAAATGGTTCTTTGCCGCCTTGCCAAACCTCGCTCATCCTGAGGAGCCGCTGAGCCTGCCGAAGCGGCGTCTCGAAGGACACGTGGCGCATGTGGTTCGTGACGCGTCTTCGACAAGCTCAGCCGCTCCTCACCATGAGCGGTGAGTATATTAATCCTTAGGGCCGGTTCGCCAGCAGATCATCCACTACTGCCGGATCGGCCAGTGTCGAGGTATCGCCCAGATTCCCGGTATCGTTTTCCGCGATCTTGCGCAGGATGCGGCGCATGATCTTGCCGGAGCGTGTCTTGGGGAGTGCCGGGGCGAACTGGACCACGTCGGGCGTGGCGATGGGGCCGATCTCGAAGCGAACCCACTGGACCAGCTCCTTATGCAGCGCCTCGTCGCCGTCCACGCCCGCGATCGGCGTGACATAGGCGTAGATGCCCTGGCCCTTGATGTCATGCGGCATGCCGACGACAGCGGCTTCGGCAACCTTCTCATGCGCCACCAGCGCGCTTTCGATCTCGGCGGTGCCCATGCGGTGGCCGGAGACGTTGATGACGTCATCGATGCGGCCGGTGATCCAGTAATAGCCGTCCTCGTCCCGCCGGCAGCCGTCGCCAGTGAAGTAATAGCCGGGGAAGGCGCTGAAATAGGTCTGGAAGAAGCGTTCGTCATCGCCATAGACGGTGCGCATCTGGCCGGGCCAGCTATCCGTGATGACCAGTGCGCCATCGGCAGCCCCGTCGATCAGCTTGCCGTCATTGTCGACGAGGGCCGGCTTCACTCCGAACATCGGCTTGGTCGCACTGCCCGGCTTGAGATCGGTGGCGCCCGGAAGCGGCGTGATCATCGCCCCGCCGGTTTCCGTCTGCCACCAGGTGTCCACGATCGGGCAGCGGCTGTCGCCCACCACGCGGTAATACCATTCCCAGGCTTCCGGGTTGATCGGTTCGCCCACTGTTCCAAGAAGTTTCAGAGTCTTGCGGCTGGTTCTTGTGACATAGTCATCGCCTTCGCGCATCAAGGCACGCAAGGCGGTCGGCGCGGCGTAGAAGATCTCCACGCCGTATTTGTCGATAACCTGCCAGAAGCGCGAGAAGTCCGGGAAGTTGGGCACGCCTTCGAACATCACCGTGGTCGCGCCGTTGGCCAGCGGGCCGTAGACGACATAGGAATGGCCCGTGACCCAGCCGATATCGGCCGCGCACCAGTAGATCTGGCCGGGGCGGTAATCGAACACATATTGGTGAGTCATGCTGGTCCACACGGCGTAGCCGCCAGTGGTGTGGAGCACGCCCTTGGGCTTGCCGGTTGAGCCTGAGGTATAGAGGATGAACAGCGGATCTTCCGCGCTCATTTCCGCGGGCGGGCAATCCTCGCTCTGCCCGGCGACCGCTTCGGCCCAGTCGACATCGCGGCCCGCGATCATCGGCACGTCAGCGCCGGTGTGGCGCAGCACGATGACGCGGCCGACCTTCACCTTCTCGCAAGCGGCGTCGACATTGGCTTTCAGAGGCACTTTCTTGCCACCGCGCAACCCTTCATCCGCCGTGAGCACGATATCGCTGGCGCAATCCTCGATTCGGCCGGCAAGCGCTTCAGGGGAGAAGCCGGCGAAGACGATCGAGTGGATCGCCCCGATTCGCGCGCAGGCGAGCATGGCGACAGCTGCTTCGGGCACCATCGGCAGGTAGATCGTGACGCGATCGCCCTTCTTGACGCCATTGGCCTTCAGCGCATTGGCGAAGCGGCAGACATCGCTGTGGAGCTGGCGATAAGTGAGAGTGCGACCCGGCTTCTTCGGATCGTCCGGTTCCCAGATGATCGCGGTGGCATCGCCCCGTTCGGCGAGATGCCGGTCGAGGCAATTGGCCGAAAGGTTGAGCGTGCCGTCGGCAAACCAGCGGATGTGGAAATCCTCCTGATTGAACGAGGTGTCCTTCACCTGGGTGAAAGGCTTGATCCAGTCGATCCGCTTGGCTTCCTCGCGCCAGAAACCGTCGGGATCCTCTACCGAACGGCGATATTTCTCCTGATAGGCCGCCGCATCTATCAGCGCCTTGTCAGCCCATTCCTGCGGTACCGGATGAACCGCTTCACTCATGTCCTGCTCCCGATTTCCATTCACGTCATCCCAGCGCAAGCTGGGATCGCTTTCGTAACGTGGCACCTTGCCGTGAGAGATCCCAGCTTGCGCTGGGATGACGATAGAATTCCAGCCTAGCGCCTGCGTCGAAGATGACCAGTGGTCCCGTCAGGCGTTGCCGAATTTCCCGGCAAAGCCTTCGATGTCCCCGGCAGAGAGGAACTTTGCCTGCTCCACCCAATTGTCCCGCCTTATGCGGCCCTGGAAAGCGCCCAGCTGTGCGTCGATCCGATCGATATCGGCTTCGCTCCAACTCGCGATCTGGTCGAACCGGGTGATGCCCAGCGTTTCGAGCAGAGTCTTCAGTTTGGGCCCTAAACCCTTGATCTGAGTGAGATCGTCTGCCGAACCAGCGCTTGCGGGCGCTTCGGGTTCCGGTGCGGCGGGCGGCGGAGCAGGCGGCGCCTGGGGCGCGATCGGTGCGGTCGCAGCGCTTGCCGATGGCGCATCTATCAGCGCCTGGTTTCGCTGCGCGGGGGCTGCGCCTTCGTCCAGCACATCGGGCTTGCGGGTTGTTTCGACCCGCGTCCGGCGGCCGGCGAAGACCCACCACGCGACGATGATGCCGATCAGCAGGGCGACCAGGATCAGCCACCAATATGTTCCCAGCAATTCGCTCATCAACCCTGTTCTCCCAGATCGTATCCGGCTCGTCCCCAGATCGCCCAGCCAATAGCGAGGCCCGCCGCGTAGGCAAACCAGCAAAGTATCAGCAGTTCGATGGAAACCGGCATGCGTGTCTTCGTCCTCAACGGGGCCCCGGCATGTCGACCGGGGTGGGGCGGATCGGCTCGGTCGCGATGACCGAGAATTCGATGCGACGATTGGCCGGATCGGTTCGTTCCAGCCCCGCCACCGGCTGGCTGGAACCGACGCCCGTGGCGCGCAGGCCATCGGCCGGGATGCCGCGCGCGATCAGTTCCAGGCGCACCGCTTCCGCGCGCGCCTGAGACAAAGCGAGATTGCCCGGTTCGGGGCCGGAACTGTCCGTATGGCCGGTAATCGCGATGATGCTGCCGAGACAGGGGCGCAGCGATTCCTCCACTTCGGCCACCAACGGGCGGCTGGCGGGTTCGATCACGGCGCTGTTGGGCTGGAAACGGATAGTGCGTGCGCGCAGCAGCGCTTCCACGTCCTTCTGGCAGTGGAGCGGGCGCGGCGGCTCCTTGGCGTTGGCGAACAGCCGCGATCCGTCCACCCAGCGCACGCCGCCGACGCCGGGGATCGTCCAGACGGCGAGCGCGGTGCGGGCGCGGGTTCTTTCATCCAGCGTATCGCCCCCGCTCAGCGTGACATGGCGCGTGGCCCAGCCTTCCGGCGTGGTGAAATGCGCCACCACGCCGCGCCCGCCGGCCTTGGCGATGGCTTTGGCCGCCTGCTCGTCAAGCTGGCGGGCGAGCGCCGGGCCCTGCGCCTCGCCCACGGCCAGCGCGAGCACGGCGGTAAGCGCCGCGCCGCCGATCAGCGCGAGTGTGGGGCGGGATCTCATCGCTCCGGTCTTAGCCAGAGGGAAGTGGAGGGGGAAGGCTCCAATCTCGTCATCGCGCCATTCACCCCGACCCAGCCCTCAACCGTCATCCCAGCGAAGGCGGGGATCTTCTCGATGACGCGGTGCATTGCCGAGAGCGGTGCCAGCCTTCGCTGGGATGAGGGAAAAAGATGTCACTCCACCCGCAACCCATCCGCGACGGAAGCGAGCCGCACGAATTCCTGCCGCCAGAAATCCTGGTGCGAGCCTGCCAGTGCACGGATATCGGCATAGGAGAAGTTCCCCATCAGCGGATCGCCGCGCAGCTTCTGGCCAAACGCCGCGACCGCGGTGGCGAAGGCCATGTCGCCTTTGGGCGCCGCCGCCGTGCCGAGCGCAGCAGTGGGCACCACGCGTTCGATCAGCTTGGACGTGGCTCCATTGGGCGCCTTGTAACGCAGCTTCACGAAAGCGAGCTCGTTGGCCTTCGCGGCGGCCGTGGGGGCGGGTCTGTCCTCGTAGCGGCGGGGGCCGGTCCAGCCTTTCGCGCCCACCGGCACGATCTCGTAGATCGCGGTCACTTGGTGGCTGGCGCCGATATCGCCCGCATCCACCTTGTCATTGTCGAAATCCTCCTCGCGCAATGCGCGATTCTCATAGCCCAGCAGGCGATACTGGCTGACCACGGCGGGATTGAATTCCACCTGGATCTTCACGTCCTTGGCGATGGTGAAGAGAGTGGACTGCATCTCGTCCTTCAGCACCTTGCCGGCTTCCAGTGCGCTGTCGATATAGGCGTAGTTGCCGTTCCCGTGATCGGCGACCTGTTCCATCATCGCTTCGTTGTAATTGCCCGTGCCGAAGCCCAGCGTGGTGAGCGTGATGCCGCTGTCGCGCTGTTTCTCGACCATTTCGATCAGCGCCTTGTCGTCCGTGACGCCGACATTGAAATCGCCATCGGTGGCCAGCAGCACGCGGTTGACGCCGCCTTCGATGAAATTGTCGCGCGCGATCTGGTAGGCGAGCTGCAGCCCCGCACCGCCCGCGGTGGAACCGCCCGCCGTCAGCCGGTCGAGCGCTTCGCGGATCTTCTTTGTGTCGTTGGTGGGTTCGAGCACGAGGCCGGCCGCGCCGGCATAGACCACGATCGAGACCCTGTCCTGCGGCGAAAGCTCGCCCGCCAGCCCCGACAGCGCGGCCTTGACCAGCGGCAGCTTGTCCGCGCTTTCCATCGAGCCCGAGACGTCCATCAGGAAGACGAGATTGGCTGACGGCCGCTCCTTGCGGGGCAGGTCGTAGCCGCGCAGGCCGATGCGCAGCAGCCGCGTGTCCGGGTTCCATGGCGTGCGGGCCATGTCGGTCGTCACGGTGAATGGTGTCTCCCGCGTGGCGGGCGCGGCGTAGTCATAGCGGAAATAGTTGATCAGCTCTTCCGTCCGCACCGCATCCTTGGGCGGCAGCGCGCCCTGCGTCAGGAAACGGCGGGTATTGGCATAGGCGCCGGTATCGACATCGACGGAGAAGGTGGAGACGGGCTCCTGCGCCACCTGCTTCACCGGCGAGACATCCTCGCCTTCATAGCGTTCGCGGCCCGGATCGGCCGCGACCATCACCGGCGGGACATAGCGCCCGCGTTCCGACGCCACCTTCGCCATGCTTTGCGGCGCGGCGGCCATGACCGGCATCGGGACGGGCGGTGGAGGTGGCAGGGGCAGCGGACCGGTGGAGCCGTCATTGGCGGCCTGATCGCTTCTTTTCTGGGCGGTGGTGACAATTTCCTCGGGTCCCTGTCGAGACGAAGAAGCGCAACCGGCGAGAATTGTGGAAGCAAGGCAAGTAAAGGCAGCGAATCGAGCAATGCGCATTGGGGCGTCCTCTCATTCAGTGATCCACTGAGCGGAGGATTTTCGTTCAGGCGGTGAATGGCGACTGAACGCCCTCTATGGGCGACGGGGCGTTCACCATGTATCCCTGTGAGGCGCAGCCTCATGGGTAGGGGGCCGCAATCCACAGGCGTCGTGGTGGAGGGGCCGTGGTGCTAACTGCCCCCTCCGTCATCGCTGGCGCGATTGCCACCCCCCATCCCCGCCTATGCGGGGGACAGGGATGATCGAATTAGCTCAACAGGGTCGTGCCGCGGCTCCGCGCATCATAATTGCCGGAAGGTCCGGTGCATGATCGTCGCCGACAGTCCGCGAGGCCTTGCGAGCAGCACGCGTCGAGCGGGCCCAGGGCGCATTGTAGCGGATCGCCACGAACACTTCGGACACTTCGAGAACGCGCTGGAAGGCTCTGCTGATAAAGCCGCTTCCTCGGGATTGATCGGTCATCTTCATTCTCCTCATGCACCGCCATGTCGCCCGGGCGACCATGCCCCTGATGACGGCGTGAGCCGCTTTACCGCGCGCGCGAAGGCGATTGGCGCCGAATTTTGTAGATATAGGAACAATTTTTCGCGATCATGATAATATCATGCGAAAATTGATCGACCTGGACGAATTCGACCGCAAGCTGATCGATCTCGTCCGCCGCAACAATATCGAGCCGGCGCGCGTGCTGGCGGTCAAGGTCGGCCTGTCGATCTCCGCCGTGCTGCGCCGCCTGCGCCGCTTGCGGGAGGAAAAGGTGATCGTGGCCGATATCGCCGTGATCGATCCCGCGCTCACCGGTTCCGCGCTGACCATGCATGTGCTCGTCCGCATGAAGGAGGCCGGGCGCCGCGTGCTCGACGATTTCGCGCGCCAGCTGGCCGGGCAGCCGGAAGTGACCGGCGCGTGGGAAGTGACGGGGGACGATGATTACGTGATCAAGGTCCAAGTCGGTTCCATGGAGGAGTATGATCTCTTCACCCGCCGGATGCTGAGCGAGGACGAGGGCGTGCTGGCCTTCAAGACGCTGATCTCGATGCGCACGATCGTGGAGGATGACCTGTCCAGCCGCCCGCTGATCGGTGGCTGACGCGGCCCGAAAAAGGGGATAGGGCGGCGCGCGAAACTACAGGAGCGATCTCGCGTGACCGATCCGAAAGACCTGAGCAGCTACCCTGTCGTCATCAGCGAGAAGGTGCGTATCAGCGATACGGATCGCAACGATCACGTCAACAATGTCAGCTTCTCGGTCTTCTATGAATCGGGCCGTTCCGCTTTGATGCTGGAAACCGTGGAAATCCATGATCCCGGCTGCTTCTTCGTGATCGCGTCCACCAGCATCCAGTTCCTGGGCGAGATGAACTGGCCGGGGCAAGTGACGGTGGCGAATGCGATCGAGAGCTTCGGGAGATCCTCGATCAATCTGCGCCAGGCACTGTTCCAGGACGGTGTCTGTTCCTCCACCTCGACAACCACCATGGTCCAGCTCGACCGCAGGACGCGCAAGCCGCAGGTGCTTTCGGACCGCGCCAAGGCTGCGCTGGAAACGCTGATGCTGCGCGGGCCGGCGGAATAAGCCGGCCTGGCGTCAGCTCAGTTCCTGCAGGCCCAGGTCGCCGGCCAGCATGTCCGCCACCGTGACGATCCCGTCCGAAGTACCGTCCTGGCCGATGATTTCGAACGCCGGGCCGTCCATGCTGGTCAGGCTGAAGAACAGCAGCGCCCCTTCGGGACCGGCGCATTCGTAGTGGCGGCGGCCTGCCGGAGTGCAGGTATAGTCACCCACGGTGCGCAGCTTCCTCGATCCGTCGAGATTTTCGACATTCAGTTCTCCTGCCATCACGACAGAAACGGTATCGGCCAGATGGGCATGGAAGGAGCAGTAGGAGTTCGGCTCCCAGCGGGTAAAGAAATCCACCCGCCCGCTGGCCGCATCGCCGCCTACCACGGCGGTCGACGACGCCACGCGCCGTCGCGGGTTCGAATGGTCGCGTTCCGGAATCCAGTTCAGGTTGCTCAGATCGACATCGCTCGAACTACCGGGGGGAGTCACTGCGTTCATGGGGCCTCTCCAGTCCTGTTTTCACCAAGCTAAGCCGGTTTTGCGGAAGTAGCTACGGATTTGCGGAACCGATTGCGGTAATCGCCGTCCCGTCTCCCGGTGGAGGGAGCAGGTCAGGCGGGATCCACCGGCATCCGGCGGGCATATCAGGGTTCGGACCCTGCTGGTAATGGGTCCGAATCCTAGATCAGTTCACTCGCGAGGAACGTGGCGAGCAGAATCACCGTTCCGCCGAAGACGATCATCCATCTCAGATTGTAGTCGGGGTGAATGGGAATGCGCATGGCGCCCTCCATCAGTTGTGCGCCCCAGCAAGGGGAACCGCTTGATGGGGCCCGATGGCGCGATCCTACTCCTCCATACGCGGCTTGGAAAGGCGAAAGCTCAGCGCGTTGGCGATCTTCAGTAATTGGCGGGATCGCTCTCGTCGCTGACCTTGGTCCAGGTCCGCACTTCGGGGAGCTTCGGACGGCGAAGGGACTGTTTCCGGCAATGTTCGGCGATCATTCCGATCAGCGCGCCCACGGCGATCTTTCTCAGGATTCCCATGCTGACACCTATGAATTTCCGCGGAAGGGCGAAGGCGGCAATTCCACTTCGGGCAGGGCGAGGAACGCTTCCTTCGTCATGTCCGCCCTGAGGTCGATATTGTGGCCCTGGCCCATCGTCACCAGTGCATCGAGCGGAAGCAGGACATAGCGATCGGGATCGCTGTCCTCGATCTCCACGACGAGGCCGGTGACTTTTCCGTCAGGCCCCCTTTTCAGATTCTCGACCTCGCCCAGTTCCACCTTCTCGCGCCCATAGACGTCGGCGTTGAGCAGCTGCAGTTCGGTCAGCCCCAAGGCGGCGAAGGCGGGTACTTTGGCGGAATTTTCCGCCTTGCTTTGCAGCCCGTCTTCGGATCGCTGGCAGGATGAGAGGAGGGTGGCGGCGCAGCAGAGCGCCAAGGCGGGCCTGATCATGGGATTTCCATCCTTCTGGAAGCGCTGGCTCTGGGAGCGCGTGGCGCTGTTGCGGCAGTCCGTATGGAAAATGAGCCGGGACGAGGCGAGTTCCCGGCTCATGCGCACCCAAGTCGTCCGCCGCAATCGGACGGGCGGCCACCGCATGGCCCGGAACTCTCCTTGCCGCGCGTCATTTGTGCCCATGGGAGGCCAGAAAGAAGAAAGGATTGGCCATGCGCAAGATCATTCTGACGGGCCTGATGGCAGCGGCCGCACTTCCCGTGGCGGCACCTGCCGTTGCCGGCACATCGCCGGGCGAATTGAGGCGAGACCGCCAGGACGTGCGCGAGGAGCGTCGCGAGCTGCGCGACGCGCAACGCCACGGGGATTACAGCGACGTGCGCGAACAGCGCGAGGATCTGCGCGATGCCAAGCGCGAATTGCGCGAGGATCGTCGGGATCGCCGCGACCGCTACGCCGCGCCCTATCGCGGCTGGCGCTATTCCACCCTGCGGCCGGGCACCCAGCTTCGCCCGGTGTTCTACGGACAACGTTATCGGATAACCAACTACTCGCGCTACAAGCTGCGTCCGGTGGCCCCGAACCGCCAGTGGATTCGCTATGGCGACGATCTCGTGCTGGTGAACACCCGCACCGGCCGCGTGATCCAGGTGCTGCGCGACCGGTATTGGGGGTGACGCTCATTGTCTCCCCTCCCCGGTGCGGGAGGGGAGACGGGCTTTTCAAGCTCCTTCCGGCTCTACCTTCTTCCTGAACAGCAGCCGGTCTTCCGGGCCGAAGCCCGTGCGCCAGATCACGAAGCAATAGACGAACAGGATAGCCGGGATGCCGAAGATCATCTCCGCCCATTCGGGCAGGCGGGTGGCGAGATAGCCGATCGCGCCGGCCGGGGCGGCCGCCCAGATCAGCGCCCAGCGCAGATTGTTGATCCGCTGGTCCAGGATGCGCGACAGGATCAGCGCCTTGACCAGCGAGGCGATGCCCAACGCGATCATCAGCGCCAGCGCGGCGGCAGCAGCGAGGTAGAGCTCGCCCAGATCGAGTTCCTGCGCTGCCAGGATGAAGCCTACGGTGAGGGCCGCCTGCAATGCGATGGTGAGGATCGAGATCACCAGATTGCGGATGCGCGCGACATAGACCAGCGCCGCTTCCGCGACCACGGCGGTCGCGGCGACCACCTCGGCCAGCAGCAGGAAAGCGAGTGCGCCTGTGCCGCCGACGAATTGCGGCCCGACCAGGCCCATCACTCCCTCGCCCGGAATGCCGAGCGCCAGGGCGATCCCGGCCTGCGCGGCCGTGATCCAGAAGCCGACCTGACACACCTGCCGGGCGATGGCGGCGAAGTTCCTTTCCTTGAGGTTCCGGGTGATCACCGGGCCCAGGATCGGCTCGAAGCTGGTCTTCAGCTTTTGCGGCAGGCTCGCCACCTGCTGGGCCACGTAATAGACGCCCACCACCTTGGGCGAGGCGAAGACGCCGAGGATCGCGATATCCAGCCGCCTCGTGCCCCATTCGATCGCATCCGCCGTGGCCAGCGGGATCGCCTGCATGCCCAGCCGCCAGATATGCGCGGGATGCGGCTTCCAGCCCACCGGCAGGCCGTAGCTGCGGAAGAGCGGGATGAAAGCGGTGACCGCGGCGGCGAAGATCGACAGCAGGTAGGACACCGACAGCCCGCCCTGCGGCATCACGAGATAGAGCACGCCGGCCATGATCGAGATCGTCCATGGTTCCACCACGGCGCGGGCGCGTACGGTGGATGCGACGTCATAGCGGTAAGCAAGGGCGGCAAGCGCGATCTCGGTCAGCGCCAGCGGCAGGATCGCGAGCGGGAGCAGCCGGTCGATCTCGCTGAAATGGCCGCTCGGGAACATCGGCGCGGGGAAGAGATAGAGCAGCACGCTTACCGGCGCGGCGAACAGGATCGCCAGCAGCATGGCGTCCGCCACGACATTGGCGGCGGGCCGGTCCTCATGCGAAAGCCATTGAGCCAGGCCCCGCTTCATCCCCAGCGCGCAGATCTGGCCGATGAATTCCACGATCACGAGCGCGGAGGCGAACACGCCCAGCGCTTCCGCGCCATAGAGGCGCCCGGCGATGAACAGGAACGGCAGGCGCGCGGCCAGCCGCAGCAGAAAACCGAAGAAATTGGTCCGCCCGCCCTTCGCCAGGGCGGCGATATCGCGTTGCGCGGCGTCTTCGCTCACTCGGCGGGGCCCAGTTCCGCCGTCAGCGGGCGGGAAAGAATGTCGGTGACGACATCGCGCGCAGCCTCGCCTTTCAACAGGCGATAGACCGCCATGACGATCGGCATGGCCACACCATGCTGCGCGGCGAGTTCCACGAGCACGGGCGCGGTATGCGCCCCTTCGGCCACGGTGGCGCGATCGGCGGAGAGCTGGCTTTCCACGCGGCCCTGGCCCAGCGCCTTGCCGAGCGCGAAATTGCGGCTCGCTTCCGACGAGCAGGTCAGCACGAGATCGCCCAACCCGCACAGGCCCGCGAGCGTATCGGCCCGCGCGCCCAGCGCCTGGCCGAAGCGTAGCATCTCGGCATAGCCGCGCGCGATCAGAGCCGCGCGCGCATTCTGGCCGAGGCCCAGTCCGTCGACCACGCCGCAGGCAATGGCGAGCACGTTCTTCACCGCACCCCCGATTTCCGCCCCCACAACATCGTCCGAATAATAAGGGCGGAAGTTCGGCCGCGCTATGGCAGGCGCCAGCCTTTCCCACTGTTCCTCGCCCCCGCCGCAGGACAGGGTGACGGCGGTGGGCAGGCCGGCGGCCACTTCATGCGCGAAAGTCGGGCCGGAGAGGACGGCGATGGCGCTGTCCGGCGCGGCGTCCTGCGCCACCGCGCTCATCAGCCGGCCGGTCCCCGCCTCGATCCCCTTGCTGCACAGGACGAGATCGCGCGGATGCGACGTCATTCCGCCCAGGATCGTGGCGAGATGCTGAGCCGGCGTGACGAGGAGGAGGATGGTGGATTGCGCCGCCTGGGCGAGATCGCCCGTCGCGTGGATGGAAGGCGCCAGGACGGCGGAGGGCAGGAAAGCGGAATTGCGGCGATTGGCGTTGATGTCGGCGACGACATCGGCCTCGCGCGCCCAGATCAGCACCTCGCGCCCATCGGATGCGAGCATCTGGGCGAGCGCCGTGCCCCATGCACCGCCGCCGACGACTCCGATCGAAGGGCTGCTTCCGGTCATGCCTTCACTCCCGCGCCGCGCACCGGCTCCGCCGCGGGATCGAGCGGCCAGCGCGGCCTCGCCGGGAAATCGAGCGGGTCGCGGCGCCCTTGCGCGAGATATTCGACGCCCGCCCAGGCGATCATCGCGGCGTTGTCGGTGCAGAGCGATGGCGGCGGAGCAATGAAGGATAATCCGTGATTTGCGGCTAGTTCCTCAAGTGCTGTGCGAATAACGGCATTGGCCGCGACTCCGCCCGCGACGACCAAGGCGGAGGCGCCGGCCTCGTGGATCGCGGGCAGCGCCTTGCCCAGGCGATCGATCACGCAGTCGATCGCGGCCTGCTGGAAGGAGGCGGCGATATCCGCTGCTGCGTGCTCGCCGCTGTCATGCGCGCGCAGGACCGCGCTTTTCAGGCCCGCGAAGGAGAAATGCGGCTCCGCGCTGCCCATCAGCGGGCGGGGCAGCTTCACGGCGTCACTCCGCCCCTCGCGCGCGAGGCGCTCCACCGCCGGCCCGCCGGGATAGCCGAGGCCGAGGATCTTGGCGGTCTTGTCGAACGCTTCGCCCAGCGCGTCGTCGATCGTGGTCGCCAGCCGGCGATAGCGGCCGAGCCCTTCGACCAGCAGGATCTGGCAATGCCCGCCCGAGACGAGCAGCAGGCCGTAGGGATAGGCGAGTGCCGGGTCGGCCAGCCGCGCGGACAGCGCATGGCCTTCCAGATGATTGATGGCAATCAAAGGCTTATAGGTCGACATTGCCAAGGCCTTTGCAGTCACCAATCCGACCATGACGCCCCCGATCAGCCCCGGCCCGGCCGTCGCCGCGATACCGTCCACCTCGTCGAGCGATATATTGCCTTGCGCCAGTGTTTCCTCAACCAGCGTGCTGAGCTTCTCCGCATGCGCGCGCGCCGCGATCTCCGGCACCACGCCGCCATAGGGGCGGTGCGCTTCATCCTGCGATGCGATACGCTGGGCGATGATGCGCCGGTCGGAAGTGACCAGCGCCGCCGCCGTTTCGTCGCAACTGGATTCGATGCCCAGGATTAGTGCCATGCCGGGTTCCACTGGACGGATTTGCCGATTAGGGCAAGCGAACCCGACATGACGAACACGCCCAAACTCCGTCTCGGCACGCGCCGATCCCCGCTCGCGATGGCGCAGGCCCATGAAGCCCGCGCCAGGCTGTGCGCCGCCCATGGCTGGGAGGAGGATGCGGTCGAACTCGTCCCCGTGCTCGCCAGCGGCGACCGCATCCAGGATCGGCCGCTGGCCGAGATCGGCGGCAAGGCGCTGTGGACCAAGGAACTGGATGAGTGGCTCGCTGAAGGGCGCATCGACGCCGCGGTCCATTCAATGAAGGATGTCGAGACGATCCGGCCCGAAAGCCTGGCCGTCGCCGCGATTCTGCCGCGCGCCGATGTGCGCGACGTGCTGGTGGGCGCGGCCAGCATCGCCGCCCTGCCGCAAGGCGCGCGCATCGGCACCAGCGCGCCGCGCCGCGCGGCCCAGCTCCTTCATGCCCGGCCGGACTGCATCATCGTGCCGTTTCGCGGCAATGTCGCCACGCGGCTGTCCAAGCTCGCGGCGGGCGAGGCGGATGCGACGTTCCTCGCCGCCGCCGGACTTGCGCGATTGGGCGAGACCGGTGTCGGCACGCCGCTCGATCCCGCGCAATGGCTTCCCGCGCCGGCGCAAGGCGCGATCGGGATCGAATGCAATGCGGGCAACGGGGCGACGATCGCCTTGCTCGCCGCGATCGACGATGCGCCCAGCCATGCCCTTGTGCTGGCCGAACGCGCGCTGCTGGCGGCGCTCGGCGGCAATTGCCACAGCGCGGTCGCGGTCCATTGCAGCTGGGAGGGCGGCGCGATCGCCATGCGCGCATCGCTGTTCAGTCCGGACGGGGCGGAACGGGTGGATGGTTCTTCCTGCTTCGTGGGCCATGGCGAGGGCCCGGCGCGCCTTGCCGCCGACCTATTGGCGCGCGGCACGCCGGGCATCACCGCGCATTTCCACGGCAGGCCGTGAATCTGCCGCTCTTCGCTATCCGCCCCGAGCCGGGCTTCTCCGCCACGCAGGCGGCTGCGCGGGAGATCGGCCTAACGGTGGGGGGCGAACCGCTTTTCGAAGTGAAGCCCCTGCGCTGGCAGATCCCGCCGGTGGGGGAGGTCGATGGCCTGCTGTTCGGCAGCGCCAATGCGCTGCGCCATGCGGGCAACGGCCTGGCCGTCTTCCTGGACAAGCCTGCTTATGTCGTTGGCGCGGCGACTGCCCAGGCTGCGCGCGAGCGGGGCCTGCATGTGGCGGAGATCGGGTCCGGCGGGTTGCAGACCGTCCTCGATGCGCTGGAAGGCCGCGCCTTGCGCCTGTTGCGGCTGGCGGGCGCGGATCATGTCCCGCTCGACCTGCCGGCCGGCGTGAAAGTGGAAACGCGCATCGTCTATGAAAGCGCGCGCCGGTCGATGTCGCGCGCCTTCGCCGCGCGACTGCGCGATGGCGGAGTGGTGCTGCTCCATTCGGCGGCGGCGGCCGGCCATTTCTCGCGGGAATGCGACCGTCTTGGCATTCCGCGCGGTGTGCTGGCGCTGGCCGGTCTCGGCCCGCGTATCATCGCCGCGGCGGGCGAGGGGTGGCGCGGCTTGCGCGCTGCCGTATCCCCGCGCGAGGATGCGCTATTGGCTTTGGCGCGGGACATGTGCCATTGACGGGCACGGCTTCCAGCGGGCCGTGCTGGGACGGACGCGAATAGAGCATGGATGACGAAACTCTGAGCCCGCCGCAACAGACCGCCAGCCGGAGCCGCGTGATCGGGCTCGGCGGAGCCCTCGGCGTGGGCTTCGGTGCTTTCCTGCTCGGCGTCGGGCTGACCGCGCTGGTCGCCTGGCAGGGCGGTGGAGGCTTGTCTGCCGATCCTTCCGTCATCGCAGAAGCCGCCAAGGCGCCCGTTACCGATCTTTCTCCCCGCGGCGGTGCCGCCGGAGCTGCGCGGATCGCAGAGCGCGAAGGCGATCTCGGCCAGCGGATCGGTGCGCTGGAGCAGCGGTTGAGCCGGCTGGATCTTCAGGCGGCAGCGGCGTCCGGCAACGCAGCGCGCGCCGAAGGCCTGCTGATCGCGTTCGCCGCAAGGCGCGCGATCGAGCGGGGCGCGCCTCTCGGCTATCTCGCGGACCAGTTGCGCCTGCGCTTTGGCGATGCGCGGCCCAATGCCGTGCGCACCATCATCGAAGCCGCGCGCGATCCGGTGACGCTGGATCAGCTCGCCGCGCGGCTGGAAGGGTTGAGTTCGAAGATCACGCGCGCGCCCAAGGACGAGGCGGTGATGACCCGGATCTGGCGCGAGCTCGACGGATTGTTCGTGATCCGCCGCGAAAGTTCGCCATCGCCCGCGCCCGCGCGCAGGCTGGAGCGCGCGCGGATGTTCCTCGAGACGGGCCGCGTGGATGCAGCGGCCGCCGAAGTGCGCAACCTTCCCGGCGCGGAAGAAGCGCAGGCCTGGATCTCGGATGCGGAACGCTACGCCGCTGCGCAGGAAGCGCTCAATCTGATCGAAACCGCCGCCGTGCTCGACCCGCGCGACCTGCGCGATGCGGAAGGTAATCGGGTGGAACAGCTCAGCCCCCTGGCTGACTGATCAGCTATTTTACCGTCATTGCGAGGCCAACGGCCGAAGCAATCCAGAGCCTTTGCGCGTTTCGCTCTGGTTTGCTTCGTCGGCCTCGCCTTCTCGCAATGACGAGTTTGATTGCCAGGGTGGCTCTACCCCTTCAGCAGTTCCGGCAGATTGCCCGAAACGCCACGCGCTTCGTTCATGAACCAGTGCTTGAGCGGCGATGTGCGCTGCACGCCCGCCATGCCCAGCCGGCGGATGGCGGAGGCCGTGCGGCCGGGGATGCCGAACAGCCAGGTGAGCCCGTCCGTCGCCATCGCGACCGAGAAACTGTCAAGGCTGCGCCAGCGTTCGTAGCGTGCCAGCACCTGGGCATCGCCGGGATCGAGGCCCAGGCGCATACCTTCACCGATCACTTCGACCAGCGCGCCGACGTCGCGCAGCCCGAGATTGAGGCCTTGTCCGGCGATCGGATGGATGCCGTGCGCCGCGTCGCCGATGAGCGCCAGGCGCTGTGCCGTGATCCGGGCGGTGTGCTGGAAGCTCAGGGGGAAGGACTGGCGCGGGCCGACGGAGGTCACTTCGCCCAGCACGCCATGGGTGCGCTTGGCGACTTCGGCGAGGAAGCCGCGATCGCCCAGCGCCAGCACGCCGGCGGCGTCCTTTTCCGCGACCGTCCAGACGAGGGCTGTGTGGTGATTGCCCAGTGCATCGTCGAGAAGCGGCAGCAGGGCGAACGGGCCTGCCGGATAGAAGATCTCCCAGGCGACGTTCTCATGCGATTTTTCGTGAACCAAGCCGGCGATGATCGCGCGATGGCGGTAATCCCAATGGGCGAGTCCGAGGCCGGCTTCCTCGCGCGTCGGCGAACGCCGGCCTTCGGCGGCCACCATCAGGCTGGCGTTCAGCACTTCCCCGTTCGCCAGCGTGGCCGACACGCCATGTTCTCCGCGATCGCGGGAGACGACATGCGCGCGGTCGCGCCAGGCGATCAGCGGTTCGTCGCGTGCAGCTTCGAACAGCGCACGTCGCAGGGCCTGGTTGGAGAACATGTAGCCCAGCGAGCCCTCGTCCGGCTCGGGCCGGAAATCGATCCGGCCGGGCTTCATCCCGTCGGTGACCGCGATGGCCGAGATCGGGCAGCCCTGCGAGGCCAGCCGGTCCGCCAGGCCGATATTGGTGAAGAGATTCCAGCTCGCGGTGGAAATCGCCGAAGCGCGCCCGTCGAAGCTCTCGGCCGTCAGGTCCGCGGGATCGGCACGATCGACCACATGGCTGGAGATGCCCCGGCGCGCGGCGGCCAGCGCCAGCGTCATGCCGACCAGTCCGCCGCCCAGGATCAGGAGTTCGCGCGTTTCGGCCATGTTCGTTCCATTGCGGGTTCAGCTTCCAGGCTCTAGAGCGGCGGCCACCATGCGCGCAAGCCAATTGCCAGCCCTGTCACGCTTCCTGATCCGGATCGCCGCGCTTTTGGCCGCATTGCTGGCCGTTTCTGGGCTGCCCGTTCCTGCGCTTGCCGCGCCGGCCAACAACATCGCGGCGGAGCTCGTGGCCGAAGCGCCTGCCGCGCCCGGCCGGCCGGCCACGGTCGCGCTGCATTTCCAGCCGGGCGACGGGTGGCACGGCTATTGGTCCAATCCGGGCGATGCCGGTTTCGGCATGCTGCTCGACTGGGATCTGCCCGCGGGCGCGACGGCGGGCGAACCGTTCTATCCCGTCCCGCGCACGCTGCTGGTCGGCGGGCTCATGAACCATGTCTATGAGGGCGACTACGCGGTGCTGGTGCCCTTGCGCCTGCCCTCCGATGTGAAACCCGGCGCCCGCCTGCCGATTTCGGTCAAGGCGCAGTGGCTTGCCTGTACCGACAAGATCTGCGTGCCCGAGCAGGGCACGCTTTCGACCACGCTGGCGATCGGACAGGATAGGCACGATGCCCGCTTCGACCGCTGGCGCCGGGCCTTGCCGCCGCCGCTGGACAGCACGGCAGAGGCGGAGCTGGCGACAGGCAAGCTGCGGATCGCGATCCCGCTTCCCGCCACGCTGGCGCTGGGCGCGCCGCATGTCTTCATCGCGAATGACGAACTGGTCGAATACGCCGCGCCGCAGGCCTTCTTTCGCCAGGGCAACGTGCTGATCGCGGAGCTGAAGGCGCGCCGCGAAGCCACTGCACTGCCAGCCAAGGTGCAAGGCATCCTCCGCTTCGGTACGGGCGAGGACGGCATCCGCTTCGCCGCGCAGGCGGGCAAGGTGCCCGCGGGCGGCACGCCGCTCGATCCGGAAGACGCAAAGGTGAACCTCTGGCTGCTGTTCGCGGCCGCGCTTGCCGGCGGGCTGATGCTCAACATCATGCCCTGCGTATTCCCGATACTGAGCCTGAAAGCCCTCTCGCTCGCCCGCGCGGGCGAGACACAGGCCCAGGCGCGGCGCGAAGGGCTGGCCTATACGGCCGGCGTCGTGCTCGCCTGCCTTGCGCTTGGCGGCTTGCTGCTGGCCTTGCGCGCAGCGGGCGAGGAAGTGGGCTGGGCCTTCCAGCTGCAGGAGCCCGGCGTGGTCGTCGGCCTGCTGTTCCTGGCGGTTGCCATCACTGCCAATCTGGCGGGGTTGTTTTACCTGCCGTCGCTTTCCGTGACGCGGGGCGGGGAGCCGGCGAGTGCTTTCGCCACCGGGCTTCTCGCCGCCTTCGTGGCGACGCCCTGCACCGGTCCGTTCATGGCCGCAGCGCTCGGCGCCGCGCTGCTGCTGCCCCCCGCACAGGCGCTGCTGCTGTTCGCGGCGCTCGGCCTCGGGCTGGCGCTGCCGTTCCTCGCGCTCGGTTTTGTGCCGGCGTTGCGCCGCCTGCTGCCGCGCCCGGGCGCCTGGATGGAGCGTTTCCGCCGGATCCTCGCGATCCCGATGGGGCTGACGGCGCTGGCGCTGCTGTGGCTGGTCTATCGTCTTGGCGGGACGGCCTATGCCGCGGTGGCCGGGCTAGTCGCCCTTGGCCTCGCGATCGCGCTATGGGTCGTGGGCCGGCGGCAGAAGCGCGGGCTGCAGGCGCTGGTGCCGTTCGCGATCGTGCTGGCGCCGTTCGCGCTGTTCGGCGCCATCGCGCTTCCTCCTGCCTTCGATCCGGCGACGAAAAATGAAGGCGGCGTACTTCCCGCGCATGAGTTCAGCGAAGCCGCTCTGTCGCGCGCCCGGGTCACGGGAAGGCCGGTCTTCGTCTGGTTCACGGCGGATTGGTGCATCACCTGCAAGGTCAACGAGAATGTCGCGATCGAGCGCGAAGCCACGCGCGAGGCGTTCAGGAAAGCCCGCGTCATCGCCATTCGCGGGGACTGGACCCGGCGCGATCCGGCGATCACGCGCTTCCTGAGCGAGCAGGGTGCAGCCGGCGTGCCGCTCTATCTCTGGTATCCGGCCAATGGCGAACCGGTGCAATTGCCCCAGCTGCTCGGGCCGGACAGCCTGATCATCCTAGCAGAGGGCGCGGCGCGGCCTGGCGGCACTGGTTCAGCACGTCCCTAGGCAGCGCGCTCGCCGCAAGCTCGATCGTGCCGGCGCCGGGCAGCGTGGCTTCCACCGCGCCCATCCCGGCGAGCACATCGAGCTTGGGATCGTCCGATGCGAAGCGTCCCTCCCAGCGCCAGTTCTTGCCGTCGCGCACCGCGTCGACCTTGAGGCGCGAGACGAGCCCGTTGCCGATCAGCGCGAACAGCGCCTGAGCGCCCGGATCGGCGGGCGTATAGCGAACCACGCGCATCTGGGGCGCCGCGCTATCGGCCTTGTCGCACGTAATGCTGACCAGCGGCGGCAGGCCCGGCTTGCCGAAGCGCACGCCATCGCCGGCCGCGAGTTTCTCCCACGTGGCGTCCTTCGTATCGGGAGACGGGACCGGCAATATCTGCGATTCCGGCATCTGATCGAGATCGATCCGCGCTATCGCATTCTGTCCGGCCGCTTGCCCGCAGGCTGAAAGCGCCGCCAATATCGCCAGAATTCCTGCCTGCTTCACTTTTTCCACTTCCGTTGGGTCTTGCCGTAGCGCGTCTTGCGTGTGCCCGGCTTGCCTTCATTGCTGCGCCCGACCATCGGGGCTTTCTTCTGGCCGTCCGGCAGGCCGAGCTCGTCGGCTTCCAGGCGGCGGATTTCGTCTCTCAGGCGGCCGGCTTCCTCGAATTCCAGATCGGCGGCGGCGGCGCGCATCCGCTGTTCCAGATCCTCGATATAGCTGCGCAGATTATGGCCGACGAGATTGTTGCGCTCATCGTCCTCGATCTCGACCAGAACGCCATCGCGGCTGGCCGTGTCGGCCACGATATCGGCGATGCGGCGCTTGATCGTCTGCGGCGTGATGCCGTTCTGCTCGTTGAACTCCCGCTGCTTCTCCCGCCGACGCTCCGTCTCCGCGATCGCGCGTTCCATACTCCCGGTCATCCGGTCCGCATAGAGGATCACCCGGCCATCCACATTGCGCGCGGCACGGCCGATCGTCTGGATGAGGGATGTTTCCGACCGGAGGAAACCTTCCTTGTCCGCGTCGAGGATGCAGACGAGGCCGCATTCCGGGATATCGAGTCCTTCGCGCAGCAGGTTGATGCCCACCAGCACGTCATAGACGCCCAGCCGCAGGTCGCGGATCAGCTCGATGCGTTCCAGCGTCTCGACATCGCTGTGCATGTAGCGGACCTTGAGGCCCGCCTCGTGCATGAACTCGGTGAGATCCTCCGCCATCCGCTTGGTGAGCGTGGTCACCAGCGTGCGATAGCCCCTGGCGGCGGTTTCGCGGCATTCGTTGATGCAGTCCTGCACCTGGTCTTCCACCGGGCGGATATCCACCGGCGGATCGATCAGGCCGGTAGGGCGGATGACCTGCTCGGCGAAGACGCCGCCGGACTGCTCCAGCTCCCAACCGCCGGGCGTGGCGGACACGCATACCGTCTGTGGGCGCATCGCGTCCCATTCGTTGAAGCGCAGCGGGCGGTTGTCGATGCAGGAAGGCAGACGAAAGCCATATTCCGCCAGCGTCAGCTTGCGGCGATGGTCGCCGCGCGCCATGCCGCCGACCTGCGGCACGGTCTGGTGGCTTTCATCAACGAACAGCAGGGCATTGTCGGGCAGATATTCGAACAGGGTCGGCGGCGGCTCGCCGGGCAGGCGGCCGGTCAGGAAGCGGCTGTAATTCTCGATCCCCGCGCACGATCCGGTCGCGCCGATCATCTCGAGATCGAAATTGGTGCGCTGTTCCAGCCGTTGCGCTTCCAGCAGCCTGCCTTCCACGTGGAGTTCCTTGAGGCGTTCCGACAGCTCGAACTTGATGGCTTCCGTCGCCTGCTTCATCGTCGGGCCGGGCGTGACATAGTGCGAATTGGCGTAGATCCGCACCTTGTCGAGGCTCGCGCCCTTCTTGCCCGTCAGCGGGTCGAACTCGCTGATCTCCTCGATCTCGTCGCCGAAGAAGCTGACGCGCCAGGCCATGTCCTCGTAATGCGAAGGGAAGATTTCCAGGCTGTCGCCACGCACACGGAAGCAGCCGCGCGCGAAGGCGGTGTCGTTGCGCTTGTATTGCAAGGCTACCAGCTTGCGGATGATCTCCCGCTGGTCGACCGTATCGCCTTTCTTCAGGTCGAAGATCATCGCGGAATAGGTTTCGACCGAACCGATGCCGTAGAGGCAGGAAACGGAGGCGACGATGATTACGTCGTCGCGTTCCAGCAATGCGCGCGTGGCCGAATGGCGCATCCGGTCGATCGCCTCGTTCACGCTCGATTCCTTCTCGATATAGGTATCGGAGCGAGGGACGTAGGCTTCGGGCTGGTAGTAGTCGTAATAGGAAACGAAATACTCGACCGCATTCTCGGGGAAGAAGCTCTTGAACTCGCCATAGAGCTGCGCGGCCAGTATCTTGTTCGGCGCGAGCACCAGGGCGGGGCGCTGCAATTCCTCGATCACCTTCGCCATGGTGAAGGTCTTGCCGGAACCGGTGACGCCCAGCAGCACCTGCGTGCGGTCGCCGTCCAGCGCCGCTTCGGACAGTTCGCGGATCGCGGTCGGCTGGTCGCCATTGGGCTCGTAGTCCGAAACGAGCTTGAAGGGCCGCCCGCCCAGCGTCTTTTCCGGCCGTTGCGGCTTGTGCGGCTTGAACGTCTCGGACGTGTCCGGCTCTTCCAGGCCGCGGCGAATGACGAGTTCGGGCATGGCGGGAATATGGGAAGAGGGAGCGCGTGAGGCAATCCTGTACGTGGAATGTTCCCCAAGTCCGATTTCCGCGCCTGATCAAAGCATTTGGCATCCTTCCGGGCGCTTGGTAGCCTGCCGTCAGGACCCGAACTGTCCGCAAGAGGGAGGAAATTCATGCGCCTGATCATGGCCACGCCGCTCGCCATCGCTTTCGTGCTCGCCGCTTGCGGCGAGAGTAAGAGCGATCAGCCGAAGACTGCTGAAGAGGTCGCTTCCGCCGCGTCCGACCTCGTGAAGCCCGAACCGGGCAAATATTCCAGCACGGTGAAGATCATCTCGATGGACATACCGGGCCTTCCGGCTGCGCAGGCCGAACAGATGAAGAAGATGATGAGCTCGTCTGGCTCGCACACCGCGGAATACTGCCTGACCAAGGAAGAAACCGACAAAGGCTTCGAGGAGATGGTGAAGAAGTCCTCCGCGCAGGATTGCACCTACGACAAGTTCGAGACCACCGCGAACACGATCGATGCCAGGATGAGCTGCAAGTCCCCCCAGGGCGGCGGCACGACGACGATGACGATGAACGGCGCGATCACCTCCACCAGCATGAAGATGGTGATGGAAGGCGGACAGAAGATGCCGGGCATTCCGGGCGAAGGGTTGGTGAAGATGAAGATGGAAGTCACCAGCCAGCGGGTCGGCGACTGCAAGTGACCGTTTCTCCCTTCGTCATTTCCTGCAGGCGTGGCGAAGCCGCAATGCGGGAATGACGAGGAAGACATCACGTTGCCCAGCGGATTATCACCCTGGCGCTCATACGGAGCGCCGGCCGGAATATGACACTTCGTCACATGGGCGGGTCATGCTAGATTAATCGCTTTCCAGCCTATGGAACGCGATGAACGAACTGGCGGTAAATGGACGGGCAAAGTTGCGTGCGTGGCGCGAAGCGCGGCCGCACGCCTCCTTCATGCGCCGCCTCCAGCTCGCGACGGAGCGGGCGCCCGAAGGGATTCGTTCACCCTCGATCTCGCGATTCGTCGGCGAACTCGGCACTTTTACCGAAGCAATAAGACGGAATGATTACAGCGCGCAGCCTGCCGCGAGCCCGCGCGTGGTGATGCTTCTGCCGGGCTTGTTCACCCATCCCGCGCGCATGGGCTTCATGCGCCGCCAACTGGAAGCGGCGGGCCACCGGGTCCATTACTGGGGCATGGGGATCAATCTCGGTCCCACGACGGAGAACATGATCAATCTGCGCCAGCGGGTGCGCGCTCTGCATTCCCGCCACGGGGAAGAAGTCGTGCTTGTCGGCTGGAGCCTGGGCGGCCTGTTCGCGCGCGAACTCGCCAAGCTGGAAGCGGAGAAGGTGGCGGCGGTCCTTACCATGGGTTCGCCGTTCTCGGGCGATCCCCGCGCCAACAATGCTTGGCGCGCCTATCAGTTCGTGGCGGGCCATCGGGTGGAGGACGTGCCCGTGGTGTGCGAAGTGGCGGTGAAACCGCCCGTGCCGACGATCGCTCTGTGGAGCCCGCGCGATGGGATCATCGCGCCGCGCAGCGCCGCCGGCCGGCCGGGCGAGCGCGACCGCGCGGTGGCTCTGCGCTGCACCCATCTCGGCTTCGCCCATTCGGCGGAAGCAGTGTCGGCGGTCCTGCGGGAGCTGGATACGATCTGAGGGCTTTGCGCGACGTGCGAATGCCATTGGCAAGCCGCGCGAATCGTGTAGATGTTGCAATGCAACAAAACGGAAAAACATGAAGTCCTCCGTCACGACCGCGACCTATGACGAGATGTTCGATGCCGATGGCTCGATCCGGCCGGCATATGGGCGATATCAGGGTTGGCTCGAACAGCAGGACGATCAGTGGCTCAAGCGCAAGCGCTTCGAAGCCGAAGCGTTCTTCCGCCGCACCGGGATCACTTTCAACGTCTATGGCGAAGAGGACGCCGAGGAACGGCTGATCCCGTTCGACATGGTGCCGCGCATCATCACGGCGGCCGAATGGCGCCGCCTGTCGCGCGGTATCGAGCAGCGGGTGAGGGCCTTAAACGCCTTCATGTACGATCTTTATCACCGGCAGGAGATCATCCGCTCGGGCCGCGTGCCTGAACGCCTGTTCCGCGACAATGTCGCCTGGTTGCCGCAGATGGTCGGTTTCACGCCGCCCGGCGGGGTCTATACCCATATTGTGGGCATCGATCTCGTGCGCACGGGGCCGGGCGAATTCATGGTGCTGGAAGACAATGCCCGCACCCCCAGCGGGGTCAGCTACATGCTGGAAAACCGCGAGACGATGATGGCGATGTTCCCCGAACTGTTCACGCAGGTTCGCGTGCAGTCCGTCTCGGACTATCCCCGCCGCCTCGCCAAGAGCCTCAGCGCCTGCGCCCCGCCCGCCGCCAAGGACAAGCCGACCGTCGCGGTGCTGACGCCGGGCATCTACAACAGCGCCTATTTCGAGCACGCCTTCCTCGCCGACCAGATGGGCGCGGAACTGGTGGAAGGCACCGATCTGCGCTTGCAGGACGGGCGCATCTGCATGCGCACCACCCAGGGGTTCGAGCCGATCGACGTGCTCTATCGCCGGGTGGACGACGATTTCCTCGATCCGCTGAGCTTCCGCCCCGACAGCGTGCTGGGCGTGCCGGGCATCATGGATGTTTATCGCGCGGGCGGCATCACCATCGCCAACGCGCCGGGCACCGGCGTGGCGGACGACAAGGCGATCTACAGCTTCATGCCCGAGATCGTGGAGTTCTACACCGGCGAAAAACCACTACTGCCTAACGTGCCCACCTGGCGCTGTTCGGAGAAGGACAGCCTGGCCTATGTGCTCGACAACATCGCCGACCTCGTGGTGAAGGAAGTCCATGGCTCGGGCGGCTACGGCATGCTGATCGGCCCGACCTCCTCCAAGCGCGAGATCGCGCGCTTCGTGCAGAAGCTGCAGGCGAAGCCCGAGAACTACATCGCCCAGCCGACGCTGGCGCTGTCGACCGTGCCGATCTTCGCCAAGGCGGGCCTCGCGCCGCGCCATGTCGATCTGCGGCCTTTCGTGCTGGTTTCACCCAACGGGATCGACATCACGCCCGGCGGGCTGACGCGCGTGGCGATGAAGAAGGGATCGCTGGTGGTGAATTCCAGCCAAGGCGGGGGTACCAAGGACACGTGGGTTCTGGACGACTGATGCCGGAGGAGCTTGCATGCTAGGCCGGACGGCGAACGGCATTTTCTGGATGTTCCGCTATCTGGAGCGGGCGGAGAACATCGCCCGTCTGCTCGATGCCGGTTTCCGGATGTCGCTGACCCGCAATGCCGACATGGCGAGCGAGGAATGGCGTTCGGTCGTCACGACGCTCGGCCTGCGGGCGAGCTACGATGCGCTCCACCAGGATTATACCGGCGGCGAGGTCTGCAATTTCGTCCTGCGCGACAAGGAGAACCCGGTCAGCGTCCTCAACATGATGGAAGCCGCGCGGACCAATGCCCGCATGGCGCGTTCCGCGCTGACGGCGGAAGTCTGGGAAGCGACCAATGAAGGCTGGATGACGTTGAAGGATGCGATGTCCCGCCCGGTGCGCGAAAGCAATCTTGGCCAGGTGCTCGGCGCGGTCCGACGCCAGTCCACACTGGTACGCGGCGCCACCTACGGCACGATGCTGCGCAACGAGATCTACAATTTCGCGCGCGCCGGCACGTTCATCGAACGGGCGGACAACACGGCGCGCATTCTCGACGTCAAATACTACCTCCTGCTCCCTTCGCTCGCCTATGTCGGCTCCAGCCTGGACAGTTCCCAATGGGACACGGTGCTGCGTTCGCTCGCCGGCGATCGTGCCTATCACTGGCTCAACTCCGGACGGATGGATCCGCGCGGCATCGCCGAGTTCCTGATCCTCGACGCCCGTTTTCCGCGCAGCCTCCTGTTCTGCTACCAGGAACTCGAAGTCCATCTGCGCGGGCTGGCTAGGGAACATGGCAGCGACGGCGCGGTGCATGCGCTGATGCGCGAGGCCGGCGACCTGCTCGGCTCGATGACGATCGAGCATATCTTCGAATTCGGCCTGCACGAATTCCTCGTGAACTTCATCGGCCAGAATCAGGCGATCGCTTCATCGATCGCCGACGAGTACCGATTCATCGCTTAGGAGTTCCACCCTTTCGAAGGACCAGCCCGTGCGTCTCGCGATCCGTCACACCACGCATTACCATTTCGGCCAGCCGGTCAGTCAGGGGCTGCAGCGTCTCCGGCTTACGCCGAAGAAGACGCAGGGCCAGGCAGTAGTGGATTGGCAGATGCATTTCACCGGTGGCCGGCGCGAACTGGAATATGACGATCAGAACATCAACCGGGTCACGCTGATCTCGCTGGAACCGGATACGAGCGAGCTGATCATCACCTGCGAAGGCACGATCGAGACGACGGACCATTCCGGCATTCTCGGATCGCATTCCGGGCATATGCCGCTGTGGGCCTTCTGCAGCCAGACGGAGCTGACACGGCCGGGCCCCCGGATGAAGGCGCTGCTCGCCAATCTCCCGAAAAAGGCGGAAGGCGCGCTGGAGATGCTCCATGCGCTGTCCGCCGAAATCCTCGAATGCGTGACTTATGAAGCGGGGCATACGACGCCCGACACCACGGCCGAGGAAGCGGTCACGGCCGGGCGCGGCGTGTGTCAGGATCATGCGCATATCTTCATCGGGCTGGCGCGCGCGCTGGAAGTGCCGGCACGTTATGTCAGCGGCTATCTGATGCTGGACGACCGGGTGGAGCAGGACGCTTCGCATGCCTGGGCCGAAGCGCATGTGGCGGGCCTCGGATGGGTCGGATTCGATATTTCCAACGGGATTTCGCCCGACGAACGCTATGTGCGAGTGGCGACGGGCCGCGATTATCGTGAAGCTGCGCCAATGACGGGCATCAATTTCGGTTCGGCCGAGCAGGTCCTGCACGTCGAACTTGCTGTGGAACAACAGACAATCGAACAGTGAGCCGCGCGGCGTTTTGCGCTACGGACGTTTTGCGCTAGGCGGGAGTGGCGCGGTCGCGCGAACCGGGTGCCGGTCGGGGCGCCCCGGGGCAACTCTCCCAGATACGGACGAAGGGGATCCGATGACTTATTGCGTGGGTATGCAGCTCGACCGGGGCCTGGTCCTGATGAGCGACACGCGCACCAATTCGGGCGTCGACAACATTTCCGTGTTCCGCAAGATGTTCCACTGGTCGACTCCCGGCGACCGGATCATCACCCTGATGACCGCAGGCAATCTGGCGACCACGCAATCGGTCGTCAGCCAGCTGGAAGAACGCAGCAAGGCTCCGGAGGATCGGCGCAATTCCTTGCTTGAAGCGCCGACGATGTTTCAGGTCGCGACCGAAGTCGGCAGGTTGCTGCGCGAAACGATCAGTTCGATGCAGGCCGAAAACGGGCCGTCGGGACAGGGTGCGTTCACCGCGTCGATCATCCTTGCCGGCCAGATCAAGGGCATGGAACCGCGCCTGTTCCTGATCTACTCCGAAGGCAATTTCATCGAAGCCAGCTTCGACACGCCTTTCTTCCAGATCGGCGAAACCAAATATGGCCGCCCGATCCTGATTCGCGGCTACAGTCGGGACATGAGCTTTGAGGATGCCATCAAGCTCTTGATGGTTTCCTTCGATTCGACCCTCAAGGCCAATCTTTCCGTCGGATTGCCGCTTGATCTCCTGGTCGTGGAGCGCGATCGGTTCGAGCCAGCGCATGAGCGCAGGATCAATCAGGACGATGCCTATTTTCAGGCCATTTCATCCAGTTGGGGGAATGCGTTGAAATCCGCCTTTCATTCGCTGCCGGACTACAGCTTCGAAAATCCCACCGGCCGATAAGTTCCACAAGGCTTTGGAAAAATTACTTCCAAAACGGTAGCAATTTGTGCCCGCAAAAGCGACTCGGTTACCGGGTAACGTTCCTTAACCAATCCAAAACGGGAACAACGCCGGGTGCGGTCTATCCTGCGGACAGGCACAGTGACCATAATGACAAGTCGCTTCCCGATTCATTTCGTTGATTCTTCCCCGAGATCGCGCGCCGAATTCGCCAGAATGGCGATGGAACTGGGTTATCATGCCGAGGTCTACGGCGATCTGGCGGAGCTGTCACAACACCGGCCTTCGGACGGTGTCGTTTTCGTGTGCGGCGATGTCGGTCAGCAAGGGACTGGCGAGGGGAATGATGGCGTGCGCACCATGCTCGATGCGATGGGAAAGGCGGGAATTTCCCTGCCGCTCGTCGCGGGAAGCGAACAGCCGACACTGGAATGTGCCGTCGCAGCCGTGAAGGCAGGGGCGATCGACTATCTTGCATGGCCGCTGGAAATCAAGGCGCTGGACGCGGCCCTCCAGCGTCTCACCGATGAAATCGCCGCCTATATCGCCAGGCGCCGCCGTGTCGTCGTGGCTCGCAACAGCCTCGCGGAACTGAGTGTGCGGGAAAGGGAAGTGCTTGACCGCCTCTCGCATGGGTTCAGCAACAAGGAAATCGCGCGCGACCTTTCGATCAGCCCGCGCACGGTGGAAATCCATCGCGCGAACATGATGGTCAAGCTGGGCACGAAGCATGTGGCGGCCGCGTTGCGCCTGATGCTCGACGCGGAAATGGAGCCTCCACGGGATACCGCCTAGCGGCAGAAGCTCCCGCCGGTCGCTTCCAGGTGGAAGTGATCGCGATGGGCCGCATTATAGGCCGGGCCCAGAACCGTGCCGAAGCGTTTGCAGGCGCTTTCATGCACGATGCGCAGAAATCGCCGTTCGCTGTCGGTGCCGGTGTTCCATCCGGCAATGACGCTGATGCGGCGGCCATCGGTCAGGACGAAAGCGGACACATCGATCGCGGCGGCGGTGGCATGCGCCGATCGCCGTCCGGTCCCCGCGACGTTGCGGCAGGAATAGCTGCCCATCGTTTCGATGCGGGACAGCCCGCTCCCCAGGATCTGGCGCGCCGCGCGATCCACGCCGAAGCGCGCCCAGGCGGCAAATGTGTTGGCGAGCGGACATGTGACGGGACCGAGATTGGACAGGCCGAGATCGCCATAGTCACCCCGCAATGCGGTCAGGCGCACGGTGTTGAGCGTCGAGCAGCCGCCGCCGAAATATTGTTCGGGCACGGGCGTGAAGTTGGCGTTGGTCTTTCCGAGGTTGGCGAGGCAGGCCCGTGCATTGGCGCTGCTGGCATAGGTGGGCGTCGAATGCCTTGGCTTCTGGCGGCTTTCCGGAATGCCGCCGCATCCAGCCAGCGCGAGAAGGATCAGAAAGGAAAGGACAATCCGCGACATGACCGGAATATTCCGGGATTATAGTTAACACAGCCCTAACATACCGCCGGACGATGCGACAGCCGCATGGTCTTCATCCTGTCGTGTGCCCGGCCCAACCACGATCGAACTTGACTGGGCGCCATCCATCTTTATGGGGGCCGGCGGGCCACGCGGTCCCAACGCCGCGCGTGCTCTCTGTAAGGAGAGTCTTTATGACTGATATTGCCAAGCCGGCGCGCAAGCCTGCGCGTCCGTTTTTTTCTTCCGGTCCCTGCGCGAAGCCGCCGGGATATTCCCCCGCCAAACTTGCCACCGAATCGCTCGGCCGTTCGCATCGTGCGAAGATCGGCAAGAACCGGCTCGCCTATTGCATCGACCTGATGCGCGAAGTGCTGCAGCTGCCCGACACCCACCGCATCGGCATCGTGCCCGGTTCGGATACCGGCGCATTCGAAATGGCGATGTGGACGATGCTCGGCGCTCGTCCGGTGACGACGCTGGCCTGGGAAAGCTTCGGTGAAGGTTGGGTCACCGATGCCGCCAAGCAGCTCAAGCTCGATCCCACGATCATCCGCGCCGATTACGGCCAGTTGCCGGATCTCGCCCAGGTCGACTGGTCGAACGACGTGCTCTTCACCTGGAACGGCACCACTTCGGGCGTCCGCGTGCCGAATGGCGACTGGATCCCGGACGATCGCGAAGGCCTCAGCTTCGCCGACGCCACCAGCGGCGTGTTCGCCTACGACATTCCGTGGGACAAGATCGATGTCGCCACCTTCTCCTGGCAGAAGGTGCTGGGCGGCGAGGGCGGCCATGGCGTGC